>JACPAT010000141.1 GCA_016180655.1 Candidatus Methylomirabilota bacterium
GTTGGCCAGCTTCGGGGTTCCCCGCGGCGCTCAGGGGAGGGCGATCGCGTGACCTCGGCTGAAGACGACAGCGCGGCCAGGACCCCCGTCCCAACGGAAGCACGCACGGCCACCCACGGCCCTTTGGAGGCGCTTGTGCCCCAGCGGGCCATTTCCATCCCCCCCTCTCCCCTTCCCCGCCGGGCCCCACAATCTTCCTCTCGGCGGAGCATCCAACGACGCGGACGTGCTTGCAGGAGCGAAGTGATGCGATTCTCTCGTGATATAGTCGAGCGTCATATGCAGAAAAGAGCCGTCTGTGTTTGAGGGCTTATACAGACTGCATAATCGTTATGTGACATTGGCTAGTCGCTTGACTTCGGTCAATGTGCTGGAGCGAAAACCATGACTGAATACGATGCAGAAATGGTGAAGCGACTCGCGGACCTTTCGGCTCTTGCATATGAGGACGAGGCCCACATCAAATGTAGTATCGGGAGCTGTGAATCCTTCGACGAAGCAGATACACAAGCCGTTCTGACGCGCAGTGATGAGTTTGATCTGCTGGCGTTTCGCGGGACCGAGCCTACGAATTGGAACGATTGGAAGACAGATCTGAAGATTGTCAGAGAGAAATACCAGTTCGGCTCGCTGCGATCCGGAAAGATTCATAGAGGCTTCAAGAACGCCATAGACCATGTGCGAGGTCGGATTGACGAAGCGCGCCAGACGGACCCTGATCGTCGGATTTACGTCACAGGGCACAGTTTGGGTGGCGCCTTGGCAGTTCTATGGGCTGCGAGTCAGTCTGAACACCCAAAGCGCATTGCCGGCGTCTACACGTTTGGAGCTCCTCGCGTTGGTACATCGGCTTTCGCCAGGTGTTACGACGAATTGTTCAAAGAAAGGACGTTCCAATTCCAGAATCGACTCGACATGGTACCTAAAGTTCCGAACCGCTATTTCTGGCGGCATGTCGGACATGCCCTGTATTTCGATGCTGACGGAACGCTTCACTGGAATCCAAGCTACTGGTTTTGCAAATTCGTCGACGCGCGAGCGAATTACCAGAAACGAAATGTTAGCCCTAAGGCGTGGGTCGGCGATCACGCTATGAAAGAATACCGCGAACGTGTAGAAACGCTATGACTCCGAATCCGGCAGATACGAAGGCTTTTTGCACGTGACACCGTGATTTGCCACATAACCAATCACGCACCAGACGTGCCGGCCTTCACGTCGGCCCGTGGGTTTCCGTCCAGCCTGGCCGGCACGCTGGTGATTTCAATCGACGGACAGAACCTTCACCGGACTTTCAGGAGAAAGGAGAAATTGTCATGGCCCGCAAATGTCCCCATTGCAATGGTACCGGCCGTGTCATTGTGCTCGGCGACAAACCGGACGCCATTCCACTTTGCCGCATGCCCCGGTGGCCAGAGCGCCCGAAAACAATGCGATGCGGCGTCTGTGGCGGCGACGGAGTCATTGACGCCGAAGACATTTTCCCGGTGTACCGCGTTTGGTGCGAAACGAACGTGCCCACAACAAAAACGAGGAGAAGGCCATGACAAAGACACCAAACGATGAGCAAGAATTGACCTTGAACAAACCGAAAAAACAAACGCCAAAGAAAGTTATGGAGTTGACCGGCACGGGAAAGCCCGGCAGTAAGGTTAGCGTAAAAGGTGTACGTAACGAATTTGGCAAGCCCGTGCAAGCCGACGTTGGTCGCAACCGTAAGTGGGCCGCAAACGCCATTGCGCCAGCGGAGGAAGGAGTCCACAAAATCTCTGTGGAATCTAGCGGTGCAACAACGAGCACCACTTTCGAGGTAGCGGTTCCGGGGAAACCAAAACAGAAGCCGAGAAGGAATTAAACCCGCAAGAACATACAATCGCCAACTAACAATCGATGCACCAGACCCGGCTCGCTGTTGGGCGCTTCCGACATCGTTCGCTCCGGTGACGGCTTCCGGCGCGCAAACGTTTTCTCCGTTGGCCCGCCGGCCTGGTAATCTTGAACGTTAGGACCGGAAATTCTTCGCTGGGCCTTGGCGGTTCACATGTGCTTTCCGGGCGCGGTCGCCTGGGCCCGGCGCAGGGCCAGCATGCTCAGGGGTCCCAGGAGGACGCCGAGGGCCAGGACGCCGAAGGCCGGCCCCCACTGCCAGGGCGAGGCGGCCGCCGATCCCCCGGAGACGGACTGGAGCCGATCCAGGAGGAAACCGACAACGGCCGGCGCCAGCGCGGCCGCCAGGAATCCGAGGCAGGACTGGACGGCCAGCGTGGCGCCCAGGGCCGAGGGCTCCGCCAGCTCGGTGACGCCCGTGGACAGGGCCCCGGATTCCGAGGTCACGAAGACGCCGTAGACTGCCGCGACCGTCAACATCACCCAGAGCGGGGCATCCAACAGCCAGCCGATCGCGAAGGAGCAGGCGGCGCTGAGCACCTGCGATCCGACGATGACCCGCAATCGCCCCCACCGATCCGAGGCCCACCCGCCGAGAACGTTCGACCCCGCCCCCACCAGCAGGATACCCGAGGCCAGCGTGGCCGCCAGGCTGCTCGCCTCTACCACGCCGGCGCCCCTGTGCACGAGTGCGGCCGCGAAAAACGGCGGGAGCCAGGCCCGCATCCCGAACAGCTCCCAGTTGTGGGCAGAGTAGCCGGCGATCATCCAGAGGGCCGGGCGGTTCCTGAGGACGCGCGTGTCCAGCAGACGCGGGGGCCGCATGAGCGGAGGCGGAGGGGCCGGTGAAAGGACGGCAGCCGCCAGCCCGGCGGCCAGGAGCGGCCCCAGGGCGGTGATCCCCGTGGCCAGCCGCCATCCCGCAACGCGGGACAGGTATCCGGTGAGGGCCAGCGAGACCGCCGAGCCCAGACCGAACGCGCTGGCATACAGCGCGATGGCGAGGCCGCGCTGCTGCGAGGTGAACCGCTGGGCCACGAGGCGCATCCCGGGGACATAGGTCCCGGCGAGGCCGATCCCGGCCAGGGCCCGGAGGAGCACGGCCGAGCGGAAGCCCTGGGCGAACACGGGGAAGGCCAGGCCCGCGATCCCGGCCCAGACGGCGGAGGCAAGATAGATCGTCCGGGTATCCATCCGATCGGTGAGACTGGCCAGGACGAGGACGGCGAGAAGGTAACAGGCCTGGTAGGCGGAGAAGATGAGTCCGGCCTCCCCGTGCCGCATCCCCCACTCGGCCTGGAGGATCGGCAGGACCGCGGTGTAGTTGAGGAACACCAGCATCGTGGCCATCTCGCACAGGCAGACGGCCCCGAGCCAGACCGCATCGGTGCGCCGCATCGGCTTTCGGTGTCCTCTCTCCGGGTATCCTGTCCGGTGATGATTCTGAATGCGCGAATCAAGATCAGGGAGCGTTGCTCGGTTCCGTTCCAGGCCGGCTGTCCCATAGGGGCCCGGGGAGCGCCTCCACCAGGAGACGGGACGACCGCCCTTGTACACCAACGGAGACCCCGAAGCAACGGCTCCTTTTCTCCCGTCAGGGGACAGGCAGGCCGACTCGTCCTGGGGATCGCACCGTCGAAAAATCTCCGGTGACACCAAATTGAATTCTGTGCTACCTTGGCGCCCGAGGGAGGGCAGAGCATGGCTGGCGTGACTCGATTCGGCGTCTCGCTCGACGAGAACCTGCTCGCGCAGTTCGACCGGCTCATCGCGCGAAAGGGATATACCAACCGGTCCGAGGCGATCCGGGACCTGATCCGCGAGAGCCTGGTCCGGGAGCAGTGGGACCTGGGGACCGATCAGGCGGTGGGTACGCTGACGCTGGTCTACAACCACGACGTCCATGACCTGTCCGACAAGCTGACCAACCTTCAGCATGCCCACTACCGGGCCATCGTCTCGGCGATGCACGTCCACCTGGATCCGCACCACTGCCTGGAGGTCCTGGTGCTCCGCGGGAAGGCCAAGGATCTGAAGGCAATCGCCGACCGGCTCATCGGCACGCGGGGGGTGAAGCACGGGACATTCTCCGCAACGGCCGAGGGCCGGGCATTGTCGTGATCTCCTCGGCACTCTTTTCGACCGCCGGTAGCACGAATGGGTAAACCGTGGCATTTCTCACGAGCGTGCGCGTGAGGACGTGAGGAGGCAAAGACCGCGATGCATATCCCCGATGGATACCTCGGCCCTCCCACCTACCTTGGTGCGTATGCGGCTTGCGCCCCCCTGTGGACCCTCGCGGCGCGGAGGCTCCGGAGGAGCCTCTCCACGCGGCGGGTGCCATTGCTGGCCATCTCGGCGGCCTTCAGCTTCCTGGTGATGATGTTCAACGTCCCGCTCCCCGGGGCGACCACGGGGCACGCCGTGGGCGGGGTCCTCATCGCCATCGCCGTCGGGCCCTGGGGGGCGATGCTCGCCATTACCATCGCCCTCATCATCCAGGCCCTCCTCTTCGGCGATGGGGGGATCACGGCCATCGGCGCCAACGCCTTCAACATCGCCTTCGTCATGCCCTTCACGGGCTACGGCGCGTACGCGCTCCTGTCGCGGTGCTTCCCATCGGAGAAGGGGCGGGCCATCGCGGCCGGCATCGGGGGCTGGGTGGGCCTGAACAGCGCGGCCTTCACGACCGCCCTCATGTTCGGCATCCAGCCCCTGCTGCACACGGGAGCGGACGGACGGGCGCTGTATGCCCCTTACCCCCTCTCCGTGGCGCTCCCCGCCATCTTGCTCCCGCACCTGACATTGTTCGGGACGGTCGAGGCCCTCGTTACCGGCCTCGTGGTCCGCTCTCTCCAGCGGTCCCACTCCGCGTGGATTCTCCAGCCGGCCATCGGAGAGGGCACCCGATGAAAGAGTACCGCACATTCTGGATTGCCTTGATCGTCATGGCACTCCTGTCGCCCCTCGGGTTGGTCCTTCCCAGGATCATGAAGGCGGGGTCTGCCTGGGGTGAATGGGGAGTGGATGAGGTGAAGCGGATGGTCGGATATGCCCCTGCCGGGATGGAAAAAACGGCGGGCCTCTGGAACGCCCCGATCCGCGATTACACCCTGCCGGGGCAGGCAGGCGCTTCCCTGTCCCGGGTGAGCCTCTCCTACATCCTCTCGGGGCTCATCGGCATCGCGCTCTGTGCAGGGGGAGGGTATCTCTTCGCCCGGCGCGTGACGGGAAGGCAGCGAAAAGGCCGAACATGACCGAGGCCAGCCAGGAGCGGCAATTCTTCGAGAGGGCCAGGATCCGCGGCCTCCGGCCGGGCGGGAACACGTTCGCGGACGGGACGCACCGGCAGATCTCTGCCTTCCTTGCCGACTCGCTCTTCCGCGAGGAGACGGCCCGGCGGCCCGGCGTCCTGCAGCGGGTGGACCCGAGGGCCCGCCTGCTCTCCACCCTCGTGTTCCTGGTCAGCGTGAGCCTGGCGCGGTCCATCCCCTCTCTGCTGGCCCACGCCGCCCTTCCGTTTCTGGCCATCGCCCTGTCCCGGATTCGGCCCAGGGAATTCCTGGGCGCCGGCTTCCTCCTGGCCCTCTCCTTTTCCGCGCTCATCGCGGCTCCCGCCGTCCTGAATGTGTTCGTTGATGGACAGATCGTTCTGCCCCTGTTCTCCCGGGAGCAGGAATGGCGCTACGGCCCGGTCGTTCTCCCCCGGGTGATCGGCATCAGCCGGGAGGGTCTGTTGACGGCGGCCACGTTCCTCCTGCGCGTCCTGTCGTCCGTGGCGGCGGTCCTCTGGCTGACCCTCTCCACCCGGTGGGTGGATCTCACCCGCGCCCTGCGCTTCCTCCGCCTGCCTCCGCTCTTCCTGCAGATTCTCGGGATGACGGTCCGCTACCTCCATGCATTCCACAGGCAGTCCGAGGAGACCCATCTGGGGAAGAAGAGCCGCTCGGTCTGCCGCGCGCCGATTGCCAGGGAGCAGGCGTGGGTCGGCTCCCGCATCGCCAACGCCTGGGAGCGGGGCCTGCATCTGATGGAGGAGGTGGCCCACGCGATGACGGCGCGCGGGTTCCGGGGAGAGGCGCGGTTCCTCCCGGGCACCCGGTTCGGGGCCCCGGAATGGAGGCTCTTGCTTTCCGTCGTGCTGTTCTGCGCCGGCGCCCACGTCGTGTGAGATCCCGGCCGGCCGGGATTCGAGAGAGTGATGCCACCGCTGCTCGAGCTAACCGACGTCCACTACGCGTATGGGCAGGGCATCCCCGCCCTGTCTGGCGTGTCGCTTCCCATCTCCGCCGGGGAGCGGGTGGCCATCCTGGGGGCCAACGGCTGCGGCAAGACGACGCTGCTCAAGCTGGTGGGGGGCTTGATCTTCCCGCAGCGAGGATCGTATCGGGCCTTCGGCCGGGAGATCACCGACGCCCTCCTGGCTCGCGATCCGTTCGGGATGTTCTTCAGGAAAGAGATCGGCATCCTGTTCCAGAACCCCGAGGCGCAGCTCTTCAACCCCAGCGTGGAGGACGAGATCGCCTTCGGTCCCCTGCAGATGAATGACCCCCCGGACGCCGTGAAGAAAGCAGTCGCGGAGGCCATGGAGATGTTCGGGCTGCCCGGCCTGGCCGGGCGGCCCCCCTTTGCCCTCTCCGGAGGAGAGAAGAAGAAGGTCGCCCTCGCCTCCATCCTGGTGATGGACCCCCGGGTCCTCTTGCTGGACGAGCCCACGGCCGGGCTCGACCCCCGGAGCAGCCGGGCGCTGGTGGACCTCATCCTCGATGCAGAAAATCGGGGGAAGACGGTGATCACCGCCACCAACGATCTGCACCTCGTTGGGGAGATCGCCACGCGGGTCCTCGTCTTCGGGGAAGATCGGCGGATCCTGGCCTCCGGCACCCCCGAGGAGATCCTGACGGACCGCTCGATTCTTCTCTCCGCCAACCTCGTCCACCACCACCGCCACGCCCACGGAGACCTCTGGCATGAGCATGAACACACGCATCCCGGGGCGGCCCATCCTCACGGGCACCATCACCCTCCCCTCCACGACCACGGGGCGGGTTGAATCCGAATCGCTTCTCGGGGTGACGCACTCCGGAACGCAGGAGCGGCAGGTGGCGGTCCGAAGGGACCGGTCGCTGGAGGGGAGCAGACAGGAAAGGGCGGGACGGGGCGATCCTTAGCTGCGATTGGGCCCCACGTTCGCATCGATCCATGCGATGAAGCTCCCGACGCTCCGGAATGTTTCCAGGGGGCCCAGCGCACCCAGGCCCTCGGCGCTCGACGTCGTGGCCCAGGCCGCCGCCAACGGGATGACGCCCGCTTCCACGGCGGCTTCGATGTCTGATGGGGCATCGCCGACGTAGGCGACCTCGTGCGGCGGGGCCCCCCACTTCCCCAGGATCTTCCGGATCGATCCGGGTTTCACGCCCCCTTCCGGAGAGCCGGTCTCCACCACATCGAAATGCTTTGCCAGGTTCAGATGGCGCAGCGAGATGGCCGCGCTGTGGGCGCCCTTGCCGGTGGCGATGGCCAACACGACGCCGCGTTCACTGAGCAGGCGCAACGCCGTCTCGATACCGGGAAACAGTCTGGCCCTCCGCGCGGACTCTTCCTCATACGCCGCCAGATAGGTGTCCAGGCAGGCCTGCCAGTGGTCCGGGACCAGTTGCTGGATGATCCCCTCTTCGCTCGGCCCGAAGAGCGCCGCGATCTCGTCGTCCGTGTAGCGACGATCCGAGAACTTCCGCAGCGCCCGGCGGAACGCCGCGAAGCAGACGGGGAGGGTGTCCCCCAGCGTCCCGTCGAGATCGAAAATAACCCCCGCGAGCTTCACGACCGTCCCCCGATGGAATCCGAAGGTCCCCCTGCCTCCCTTCGCATCCCAAAAATTTCACCGCCAAGATCGCAAAGACTCGCCAAGTCTTATCACTTCAGAGGAGCCTCCGGACCGAAATCTTCCCGGCCGCGCCTCGCCAATTTTCGATTGCGGATTTCCGATTGCCGATTTGAAAATCGAAAATCGCCAATCGACAATCGCCAATCAGGGAATACGGGCAGTTCCTTTGCGTGCTTCGCGCCCGCCTGCCACCCGCCCGCGTGCCACGGGCAGGCGGGGAGCGGAGCCTGCCCGCTGTCGCGGAGCAGGCGGGCGGCGGGCAGGTGCTTTGCGCTGTTGCATGAGGCCCCGGGTGTCTCCGCCCAGTCCCGGCGGATGACGGCCTGGTTCGCTTCTCGCGACACAGTCTACTTCCGGCCGCCCTGGCCGCACAAGCAAGAGGAATCCCCCGATCCGGGGGGGACCCTCTGCCCCGTCAATAACCAACGGATGATGCGATGGAACAATGGGGGCGGAGGACGCGCGCCAGTCCCCGGAGGGACCGGCGAGGCCTCAGGCGGGATGGATGGCTCGGATGTAGTGGGCGTGATAGGTCACCTGGCTTCCCGGGGATTCATCCGGCGCGAAGGTGACCACCAGCCCATCCGCCGCGTCCAGGATGCCGACGATGCGCCCTGTCCGGGTCGGCCCCCCGGGGGCCTGCGGTGCGAGATCCAGCTTGACGCGTTTCCCCACGGCCTGCCTGATCTCCTGGTTCGTCATCGGATACCTCTTTTGGAGCTCATGTTCTGCCCGCCGCACGGCGAACTGCCGAAGTGGCTGGAGGAACTGGCGATAGTGCATGCCGTACCTCCGTCTTCACCCCGCTCACATGGTGGGGAAGAACAGGTCGCCCGCGGTCCCGCCCCGCATCTTTTCCATACAGGCCGCCACCGCCCCCTCCACCGTCTCGGCGTTCACGTACAGGTGCGGGCGCGGCACCCGCGTCGGATGATCGGGGCGGGCCTGGCAGCGGGTGGCAATATCGGCGACCGGGCCCAACTCCTCCTCGACGACGATATCGGTGGTCCCCAGGGCGCACCCGCGCCCGCCGGTGAACCGGAAGCGGTGAACGCGGACCAGCCGTTCCCCTTCACGCAGGAAAGGAATGGTCATGTGCGACTCCGGGCCCGGCCAGCGATCCGGGCGCCCCCCGTGGAAGGAATGACATTACCTCTCGACCGGAACCCCGACCATGGAACCCCACTCGGTCCAGGACCCGTCGTAGTTCCGGACCTTGGGGTATCCCAGGAGCTCCTTCAGGACAAACCACGTGTGGGCCGATCGCTCTCCGATGCGGCAGTAGGCGATGATCTCCTTGTCGGGCGTGATGCCCCGCCCCTGGTACAGCGCCTTCAGCTCGTCGGCCGACTTGAAGGTGCCATCCGGCCGCACCGCCTCGCCCCACGGGATGTTGGCGGCCCCGGGGATGTGCCCGCCCCGCTGCGCTCCCTCCTGCGGGAGGTTCTCGGGAGCCAGGAGCTCGCCGCTGAATTCCCGAGGGGACCGAACGTCCACGAGCCCCTTGCCGGGCTGGCGGAGGCTCTGGAGGACCGAGTCCCGGAGCGCCCGGATGTTCGCGTCTGGCTCGTGAGCCCTGTATGGCGATTTCGGGTAGGTGGCGGTCTCCTTGGTCATGGGGCGGCCCTCGTCCATCCATTTCTTCCGCCCGCCGTTCATGATCCGCACATCCTGGTGCTCGTACAGCTTGAACAACCAGTAGGCGTAGGCGGCAAACCAGTTATTGTTGTCACCGTAGACGACGATGGTCGTGTCCGGGGCAACCCCGGCGGCACCTAGAAGCCGCTCGATGCTTGCCTGGCTCGCAATCTCGCGATGGGGACGCTCCTCCAGATCGTGGAACCAGTTGAGGGCCACCGCGCCCGGGAGGTGGCCCTGATCGAAGGCCGCCTGATCCACCGACACCTCGATCACCCGGACCTTCGGATCCTTGAGATGATCGGCAACCCATTGGGTATCCACCAACACCTCTGGTCGAGCGTATTCACTCATGGCGTTCCTCCCCATTCGGTCTGTTCCTGATTTCTCATACAACACAACTTTCGTCTAGTATAACAGCACACCCAAAGTCGTCAAGCCCGCCGCCCGCTGAGCCCGAACAGTGCAGTTCAACCGCAAAGCACCTGCCCGCCGCCCGCCTGCTCCGCGACAGCGGGCAGGCTCCGCTCCCCGCCTGCCCGTGGCACGC
>JACPAT010000142.1 GCA_016180655.1 Candidatus Methylomirabilota bacterium
GCCCACTGCTGGGTCCGGGTCATGGCCGGGCCGATGCTGATCTGCAGCTCGAACGGGCGGATCAGCTCGTAGATGGCCGCCCCGTTCGTCCCGTGGACCTCGATGCACTGGTAGTTTCCCCGCCCGCTGCCGCCGCGACCGGCCACCGCCCGGTTCAGATCGAACGTCCCGATCGTCCCGCTGGCGAACTCCACCGCGAAGGCATAGGCGTCCTCGGCATCCACGGGCTCCATCCCGGATCCCCGCCCACCCAGGGGGTACCCGGCGGGGCTCGGGCGCTCCCGGACGTACAGGCGGTTGACGCCGCTCACGGCCGCGATGTCCCCCAGGAGGTAGCGGGAGAAATCAATCGCATGGGACCCCATGTCCGCCAGGATCCCGGCTCCCGCGTTCGCCCGCTGGTTCCGCCACGCGATCGGAGCCGCGGGGTCCAGCATGAAGTCCGTGAAATACGACAGCCGCCAGTGGCGGATCTCGCCGAAATGTCCTTCGCTGACCAGCCGTTTGAGGTAGCGGAGTGCGGGCACGAACCGGAACGTGAAGGCTACCATGTGCGTGATCGGGGCCCGCTCGGCCTTCTCCTGAAGCTCTCGGGCCTGCTGGTAGTTCAGCGCGAGCGGCTTCTCGCATAGGATGTGCTTGCCCGCGGCAATGGTGGCTTTCGCTACCTCGTACGTGAGGCCGCTGGGCGGGCAGACCACCACGGCATCCACGTCCGGGTCGACCAGCAGAGACCCCCAGTCGGCGTGGACACGGGCGATCCCCCACCGCTCGGCGAAGGCTTTGGCCTTTTCCTCCGTCCGAGACGCCACGGCGATAACCTCGCACCAATCCGGGCACAGCCGGAGCGACGGCACGTGCACCATGTCCGCGATCCGTCCCGCCCCGATGATTCCCACCCCGATCTTCTCGCGTGCCATGCCTTGACTCCCCTCCCGTCAAAAAGGCCACGTCTTCCAGTGCCGTCGCTTCATATCACACCGGCCCAGGGATCGCAATTGCGATTCGCCTCTCCTCTGCCCGCATCCATCCTGCGGGCCCCCATCCCGACCTTCGCCTCCTTCGTCGGCGCCGGTCGGGCCCCTCCGCTCCTCTGCGCGCGGCTGTCTCACACGGCTCGTGGCTCTCGGCTCGGCCCCCCGCCCCTCTGCACCCATGCCCGGTCGCCCCTGCCTCCTGGCCTCCGAGCCACGGCACGCCGAAAACCCTTTGACAGCGCCACCGGAATGCGGAATGCTGAATGCGGACAGGACACGTCACCCTCTCGAACCGGAGGAATGCCGTCATGTTGAGCCTGAGCCGTCGCACATTCATCGCCCTCCTTTGCGGAAGTCTAATCGTCCTCGCCCTCACCTCCACGGTTCCGGCTGCCATCCCGGCCGAACGATCGGCCCGCCTGACCATCCTGCAAATCAACGATGTCTACGAGATCTCGCCGGTGGAGAAGGGAAAGAAGGGCGGCCTGGCCCGCGTGGCGACCCTGCGCGACCGCATCGCCCAGGAATCATCCGACGTGATCTTCGTGCTTCCGGGGGATTTCCTTTCGCCGTCCACCATGTCCAGTCTCTTTCAGGGAAGCCAGATGGTGGCCACCCTGAACGCCGCCGGGCTGGACCTGGCGACCTTCGGCAATCACGAGTTCGACTTCGGTCTCGAGGCGACCCGCGAGCGGATGCGGGAATCTCGCTTCACCTGGGTCTCGAGCAACGTCCTGGACCCGGCCACGGGGTTGCCTTTCGGGGGCGCGGTCCCCTTCGTCCTCCGGGAACTTGCCGGGATTCGGATCGCCTTCATCGGTCTCGTGACGCCCGAGACCTACACGCTGTCCAAGGGCGCCTCCGGCCTGAAATTCCTCGACCCCATCCAGGCAGCGAAAGGGGTCGTGGCGAGCGCCCGCCGGGCCAGAGCCGACGTGATCGTCGCCCTGACGCACCAGGACATGGCGGATGACAAGCAGCTCGCGGCCGCGGTCCCGGAGATTGACCTGATCCTCGGCGGACACGAGCACGTGCCGCTGGACGCCCGGGTCGGGCGGACGCTGATCCTCAAAACCGGATCGGACGCCGTGTCGCTGGGACGGATTGATGTCACAATCACGGCGGGCAAGGCCGGCCGCAAGGTCGAATCGAAGTGGGAGCTGATCCCCGTCACGGACCAGATCCCCGACAAGCCCGAGGTGGCCGCCCTGGTCAAGCAGTACGAGGGCCTCATGGCCGCGGAGCTGAACGTGGTCGTGGGAGCGACCTCGGTCCCCCTGGACACGCGGAACGAGGTCTTGCGCACGCAGGAGTCGGCCGTGGGCAATCTCATCACCGACCTGATGCGCGCCGCCCTGCAAGCGGACGTGGCCCTGATCAACGGGGGTGGGATCCGGGGGAACACCGTCCTGCCGACCGGCCAGCTCCGCCGGCGGGATGCCCTGACCATCCTGCCCTTTGCCAACAAGGTCGTGAAGCTCGACGTGACCGGCGAGACGCTGCGTGCGGCCCTGGAGAGCGGCCTGAGCCAGGTGGAGCGGACGGCCGGCCGCTTCCCCCATGTCTCGGGCATTCGCTATAGCTTTGACCTAAAGCGCCCTACGGGATCGCGCCTCGTCTCCGTCACCGTGGGGGGCCGCCCGCTGGAGCCCCAGGCCCGGTACACCCTGGCGACCCTTGATTTCATCCTGGGCGGCGGCGACGGCTACACCATGCTGAAGGAGGGGAAGGTCCTGGTGAAGGCTGAGAACGGCCCCATGGACTCGGATGTCCTGATTGACCGGCTCAAAGCCGGCCCCATCGCGCCCGTGCTGGACGGCCGCATCCAGCGGGTGCCCTGACAAAAGCGGACACTAATGGAACCACAGATTACGCAGATTTCGCAGATTCGATAAGAAATGAGCGTAGAGATCCGGGATCCCGCATTCCACGCCGTTATCGGTGCCGACGTCACCTTCGAGCAGATCGCCACCGGCTGCCTCTTCACCGAGGGGCCGCTCTGGCACCCGCGCGAGCACTACCTGTTCTGGAGCGACATGCCGGGCGACCACCTGCGCCGCTGGTCGCCCGGGGACGGCGTGACCACCTTCCGCAAGCCGTGCAACATGTCCAACGGCCTCACCTGGGACCGGGAGGGGCGGCTGCTCGCCTGCGAGCACGCCACCAGCCAGGTGACGCGCACGGAAGCCGACGGCCGGATCACGCCGATCGCCACCCACTACCAGGGGAAGCAGCTCAACAGCCCCAACGATATCGTCTGTGGGGTCGACGGCGGGATCTATTTCACGGACCCGCCCTACGGCCGGGTTGAGTACTACGGCGTGAAGCGGGAGCAAGAGCTGCCGTTCCAGGGCGTGTACCGGGTGGGCCCGGACGCCCGCCGCCCGGCGCTCTTGGTGGATGACTTCGACCGCCCCAACGGGCTCTGTTTCTCTCTGGACGGCCGGCGGCTGTTCATCAACGACACCACGCGCCAGCATATCCGGGTCTTCGACGTGAAGGCCGACGGCACGCTTTCTGGGGGGAAGGTCTGGGCCGAAACCAAGGGAGAGGGCCCGGGCGCCCCAGACGGGATGAAGATGGACTCCGCCGGCAACATCTACTGCTGCGGCCCGGGCGGTATCCACGTCTTCAGCCCCGATGCGGCCTGCCTGGGCGTCATCCGCGTGCCCGAGTTGCCCGCCAACATGGCGTGGGGCGACGCGGACTACCGGAGCCTCTTCATCACCGCTTCCACATCGGTGTACCGCATCCGTGTTCGCATCCCCGGCCTGCCGGCCCTGTGATACGACCGACCGACAACGGTCTTCTGGGGCGCTCAGGCAATCTCTGGAGAGCCGGAAAGCCTTTGACATTCTCCAATTAGCTCCCTAGACTCGCTCTCGCCCACCTCTTTCGCGGCCCTCGAGGACGTTCGAGGGCTTTCTGCGTCTACAGGGAAGGAAAATCCGCATGGCAAAGGGGAAATCAGAAAAGCGCCCGGAGACCCTGGGGGACCTCAGCCAGAGCCGGTGGAGCCAGGAGCGGATCGCCGCCCGTTCCGTCCGGGACGAGATGCGCGAGAACCTGCTCCGAAAGCTGGAGCGCCGCGAGCCCCTCTTCCCCGGCATCATCGGCTACGAAGATACGGTCATCCCCCAGCTCGTCAACGCGACCCTCTCCCGGCATCACATGGTCCTCCTGGGACTGCGAGGTCAGGCCAAGAGCCGCGTCCTGCGAAGCCTCGTGGACCTCTTGGATGACGAGATCCCGATGATTGCCGGGTGCGAGATCAACGATAATCCCTACGCCCCGCTGTGTCGGGCGTGTCGAGAGCTGCTGGCCGAGCAGGGCGATCGGACGCCCATCGGCTGGTTGCCCAGGGAGAACCGCTACGTGGAGAAGCTCGCCACGCCGGATGTCACCATCGCCGACCTCATCGGCGACGTGGACCCCATCCGGGCGGCCCGGCGCGGCCTGGAGCTGTCCAACGAGCTGACCATCCATTACGGGTTGCTCCCCCGCGCCAACCGGGGCATCTTCGCCATCAACGAGCTGCCGGACCTGGCGGGCAAGATCCAGGTCGGCCTCTTCAACATCATGCAGGAGGGGGACGTCCAGATCAAAGGCTACCCCGTGCGGTTGAAGCTGGACGTGGCCCTGGTCTTCTCCGCGAACCCCGAGGACTACACCGCCCGGGGGAAGATCATCACCCCGCTCAAGGACCGGATCGGCTCCGAGATCCGCACCCACTACCCGGTGGACCTGGCCCACGGCATCGCCATCACGGAGCAAGAGGCCTGGATCCGCCGGCACGCCGACGGCCACCTGGCGATCCCGGACTTCATCAAGGAGATCGTGGAGCAGATCGCCTTCGCCGCCCGGGAGAGCAAGCACATCGACCGGCGATCCGGGGTCAGCCAGCGCCTGCCCATCTCGTGCCTGGAGACCGTGGTGAGCAGCGCGGAGCGCCGGGCGGTCCTGAACCGCGAGCGGACCATCGTCCCGCGCCCCTGCGACGTGTATGCGGCCATGCCGTCCATCACCGGCAAGCTGGAGCTGGAGTACGAGGGCGAGCTGAAGGGGGGCGAGGTGATCGCCCGGTCGCTGATCAAGGAGGCGGTGAATCGCGCCTTCAGCGCCCGCCTGGCCGGAGCCCCGATCCAGGAGACGGTGGCGTGGTTTGACGCTGGCGGCGCCGTGAAGTTCGCGGACACCACGCCGGCGAACGAGGCCCTGCGGTTCCTGGAAAAGGTCCCCGGCCTGGTCGAAACGACCGCCCTGCTGGGCGTGCCGGAGAAAGCGGACCCGGCCCTCGTCGTCTCGGCCTGCGAGTTTGTCCTGGAGGGACTGCACGTCCAGCAGAAAATTGACCGGACCGAGCAGCGTGGTTACATCGGCACACCGAAGGTGGAGCGGAAGCCGCGGGAAGAGACGCAGGGGCCACCGCCGGCGGGAAGGCGGAGAAACTATAACTGAATGCGGATTGCGGAATTCGGAATGCGGAATGAAAGGCCTCCGGGGGCCACAGGCAACTGTCGGATTGCGGATTTCGGATTGAAAAGCCCGCAGGATCGGTAAGGCAGCGGGATGCGGAGAAGGCTGCGGCATTTCGAATTTCGGATGTCGGATTTCGAATCTTAAAGCCTCCGATAGACGCAGAGCAGTGAAGTGCGGATAACGAGGTACAGCCAGTACACGGGCCAGTGGTGGGACAGCCTCAGCCTGGAGGATCTGCTGGGTGAGCTGGCGGACTACCTCCTCCAGAGCGGCTTCCGGAACCGCTATCTGGACGAGTACCTCGACGAGATGGAATCCGACCGGAACCTCCAGGAGCTGTACCAGGCGATCCTGGAGGCCCTGGCGAGCGGCGGGAAGATCCGCTACGAGGACGTCGAGGACTGGATGGAGGGGAAAGAGACCGAGGCCACCAAGCAGCTTGGCCAGCTCCTCAAGGCGCTCCTGGAACGGATGCTCCAGGAGGGGTACATCACCCTGCCGGGAGAGGATTTCGGCCGGCTGGCGCGGGACCCGCGCGGCTTCATGGGCGGGATGGGTCCCGAAAGCGGGCAGGTCAAGTTCGAGCTGACGAACAGGGCCGTTGATTTCCTCGGGTTCCGCACCCTGCGG
Source organism: Candidatus Methylomirabilota bacterium (assembly GCA_016180655.1). Classification (GTDB taxonomy): domain Bacteria; phylum Methylomirabilota; class Methylomirabilia; order Methylomirabilales; family 2-02-FULL-66-22; genus 2-02-FULL-66-22. The sequence goes on from JACPAT010000142.1 coordinate 6,087, forward strand.
GACCTGCTGGCCTCGCTGGGCAGGAGCAGCGTCGGGCGCCATGACACCCACGAACTGTCCACCGGGGTGGAAGCGTCGGAGGCGCCGAAGCGGTACGAGT
>JACPAT010000143.1 GCA_016180655.1 Candidatus Methylomirabilota bacterium
TTCTCTCGTCGCTCCTGTTGCCGGGATCTGGAACGTGACACTCAGCGGTACTACACGGGCGAATGACACGCACCCTGGGACGCGGGGGCTGGAGACGACGAGCCGCGTGGGGCGCCGTGTTGCCACCCAGCACGGTGTACCCGAGGGCGGTGGAAGGGGGATGTCATGCGGCAAGCGATGCGGGGTATAACGATCCTCACGATCGTGCTGCTCCTGACCGGGAGCGCCTGGGCGGCTGCAGCGGTGCAGGGCGAGGTCCGGCTCATCTTCAGTTCGGAGGAGCGGAAGATCATCAGGGAGTACTACTCGAAGGAGATCGTCGAGAAGGCCTGGGAGCAGACGGGCAAGGGTGAGCCAAAGGGGAAGAGAGGGCTCCCTCCCGGACTGGCGAAGAAAGGAAAGCTGCCTCCGGGACTCCAGAAGCACCTCCAGCGGAATGGCACCCTCCCGCCAGGGCTTCAAAAGCGGCTGGAACCATTACCCCGGGAGGTAGAGGTGCGTCTGAAGCCGTTGCCACCAGACCATGTTCGGGTGGTGATTGGCACCGACGTCATCATCCTGGACAAGACGACCCAGAAGGTCCTCGACATCATCCGGGACGTCGCGGTGCTGGCTCGCGACATCGCAAGGTGAGCAGGGAGCCTGGCAAGGCACCGCGTCCGGCTCGAGGATGGAATGCGACGCTTGATCATCCTGCGGTCCCGGCTTAACTCACGGGGTACGGAGAACACGACTGGAGGTGTGGGATGGCCGAGCACATCGGATTTCTTGGTCCCGGTCTCATGGGCAAGGGGATCGTCAAGAACCTCCTGGCCAAGGGTTACCAGGTCATGGTGTATGCCCACCGGGAGGGATTGAAGCTGGACGATCTGGTGGGCGCGGGGGCCAAGGTGACGCGGTCCTTCACTGAAGTCGCAGAGAAGAATGAGACGATCATGCTCTGCGTGCCGTCTTCCAAAGAGGTCGAGGCGGCGATTCTCGGCGTCCCGGGCCTGTTGCAGGGCCTGCGGGAGGGCTCCGTGGTCATCGACTTGAGTACGAGCCTGCCGGCTTCCACGCGGATGCTGGCCGCGTGCCTGCGAGAGCGGAAGATCGACATACTGGATGCCCCCATGACGGGGACGCCCGTCCATGCCAACGCGGGCGAGCTGAACCTGATGATCGGCGGCGAGAAGGCGGTGTACGAGAAGTGCCTCCCCATCTTCCGGGCCATCGCTAAACACATCATCTACGTAGGAGGGACAAGCCACGGCAACATCGTGAAGCTGATCAACAACTTCCTCGGCCAACTGAGCAACGCGGGGATCGCCGAGGTGCTCCCCCTGGCCGCGAAGGCCGGCGTGGACCTGAAGGCGCTCTACGACGTCGTGCGGGTGAGCGGCGGGAACAGCCGGGTCTTCGAGGGCGCAGTCCCCGCCATCTGCCGGCGGGATTTCACGGTCACGTTCCATTTGAAGCTGGCCCACAAGGACATGAGCTACATGAGCGCGGTGGGTCGCGAGTACAACGTCCCCCTCCCGATGGTCAACAGCCTGCTCAACGTGCTGGACGTGGCCAAGGCGAGCGGGCTGGGTGACGAGAATACCAGTGCCCTGGTGAAGCTGTGGGAGCGGGTGTCGCAGGTGGAGGTCCGAAAGGACGGTGTGGGGCAGTAAGATCGGGCGACCGGGCGATCTGGGCTCGGGCGCTTGAGTGTCGGATGTGTGAGGCGACTCCATGAATTCCGAGCCCTGGAAGCCGCATGGGATCGCGCTCCTGGACTACTTCCATGGGGACGCCTCCGCACAGGTAGTGGTCCACGGCGATGACGGGGAGACGGAGGTCGTCCCCATCAGCGTCTTCTTCCGGGGTCCGGCGGAGTTCTCTGCGCTGGAGGAGGCCGCCCTCGATTTGTGCCGAGGCCGGGTGCTGGACGCGGGGGCCGGGGCGGGCTGCCACGCCCTCGCGCTTCAGGAGCAGGACCTCCCGGTGTGCGCCATTGATATCGCTGCCGAGGCGGTCGAGGTCATGCGGAAACGCGGCGTGAAAGACGCTCGCTGCGCGGATCTATTTTCCTTCGGGGATGAGCCGTTTGATACGATCCTGATGATGATGAACGGCATCGGGGTCGTCGGCGACCTCGCCGGCCTGGACCGTTTCCTGGGGGATGTCCAGCAGCTGCTCAGGCCAGACGGACAGATCCTGCTGGACTCGTACGACCCCGACTGGACCGAGGACATCGAGGGGGCGGCACCCCCAGTGGCGGGCGTTCCCGCGGGCCGATACCCCGGCGAGATGTGCTTCCAGTTGGAGTACAAGGGAAGGAAAGGTCCGCCCCTGGCGTGGCTGTTCGTGGGCTCGAAGATCCTGGCTGAGCGGGTCGGGAAGGCCGGCTGGTCGTGCGAGGTCATCTGGCAAGAGGAGGAGGGGCACTACCTGGCGCGCCTGATGCACAGCAAATGACCAATTGGTCATTTTCAGGGCAAGCGCCGCCAGATGGGTCGCTGGTCCTGGATCTCGAAGGCGATCCGACCCTCGCGGACGTGGGCGGACAGGTGGGCCTTGACGGCGGCGGCATTGAGGAGATAGGCGGCCGGGTCCATGGGGGGTACGCCCAGCGATTCGGCCACGGTGCGCACGACCTCTTCGGTGCTGGCGGCGGACTGGAGCGCCTCCAGCACGGCCGCCGCCGTACGATCGTGGTTGGCCCGGTTGGCGTCGAACAGCGGCGTGAGATCCTGCGTCGGCGGGAAATGCGCCCCGACGTACCAGTCCCTGCGGAAGCCAGCCAGTCGCTCCAGCGTGGCCCGGTGCGCCAGCACGTCGTAGCAGTACTGGATCGGGTACCGCTCCAGGATGTCCGGGGCCATCAGGGCGTCGGCCAGAAAGGCGACCTCGGGTGTAAGGATGGCCACCTGGTTCATCGAATGGCCCGCCGCCGGGATCACCTCCAGCTCCACCCCGCACAGCGTGATCCTCGCGTCCAGGATGTGGGCCACCGGGGTCGGGGTGGCATGGAACCACTTGCTGTCAATGGCCTTGAACGGGGCGGCGCCGAAGAGAAAGAACGGCTCGAACTCGGTGTGCTGGATGAGGGCCGCCTCCACGGGTGGCGCGTAGATCGGCGCGCCGGTCCGCTTGCGAACAAAGGCGTTGCCGCCGCAGTGATCGGCATGGGCGTGCGTGTTGATCACCGCCGCCAGCCGGAGATGCGCCTGCTCCAGCGCCTGCACGGCCTTCCGCGCGGCCCCCTCGTCCAGGCCGGTGTCAATGAATGCCGCCTGGCCCTCCCCGATCAGCACCCCAATGTTGACTCGCCCCGGCAGGTAGTGTGCCGGCCCCGCAATTTTCACCAGGTCCATGGACCCACGCTACTCCGATTGAACCGCCATGACGCCAAGGACGCCATGAATTCTCTCCTTTTCAGGCTCTGACGCACAATGGAACCTTCGCGTCCGATCTTGGCGCTCTTGGCGCCTTGGCGGTTATGCAATGCCTTCAGGGATACAGCCCCCGCAGGCGGTGGCCTTCCGCCACCCGCTGCACGCCGATCATCAGTGCGGCGGTGCGGAGGTCCGTCTTGTGTTTCTCCGCGGCGGCGTGGACGCGCCGGAAGGCCTGGCTCATGATCTCCCGCAGGCGCAGGTTGATCTCCCGCTCGGTCCAGAAGTAGAACTGCAGGTCCTGGACCCACTCGAAGTACGAAACCGTCACGCCGCCGGCGTTGGCCAGGATGTCCGGGATGACGAAGACGCCGCGCTCGCTCAGGATCGCGTCCGCCCCGGGCGCGGTGGGGGCGTTGGCCCCCTCCGCCAGGATCCGGGCGCGGATCTGCCCCGCGTTCGCCTCGGTGATCTGACCCCCGACGGCCGCGGGGACCAGGATGTCGCAGGGCAGGCCGAACAGCTCCGCGTTGGTGATCCGGTCACCGACCGGGCATTCCTCCAGTCGCCCGCCATCCGACACGTGGGCGGCCAGGCGGTCCAGGTTCAGGCCGTCGGCCTGGTGCCGTCCGCCGCGCGAGCCGGTCACCGCCACGATCCGGCAGCCCTCCTGGCTGAGCTGCTGGGCCACCGTCCGCCCCACGTTGCCGAACCCCTGAATGGCGACGCGAGCGCCTTCCAGCGTGAGACCGAGGAGCTTGGCCGCCTCCACGGCCACGTAGTAGACGCCACGCCCCGTGGCCTCGCGCCGCCCCAGGGAGCCGCCCAGGAGCAGCGGCTTCCCCGTGACCACGCCCGGCACCGTGACCCCGCGCTGCATGCTGTAGGTGTCCATCATCCAGGCCATGATCTGCTCGTCGGTGCCCATGTCGGGGGCGGGGATGTCCAGGTCGGGGCCGATGATCAGGAAGATCTCGGTGGTGTAGCGCCGGGTCATCCGCTCCAGCTCTCCACGGGACATGGCCCGAGGGTCGCACGGGATGCCGCCCTTGGCCCCGCCGTACGGCAGACCCATGAGGGCGCACTTCCAGGTCATCAGCATGGCGAGTGCGGTGATCTCGTCCAGCGTGACGTCGGGGTGATACCGGACGCCTCCCTTGGCGGGCCCGAGCGTGTTGCTGTGCTGGATGCGATAGCCGGTGAAGACCTGCAGGCGGCCATCATCCATTATGGTGGGGACGGAGACGATGAGAGCACGATCGCACGCGACGAGGCGGTGGCGCATGCCGGCGTCGAGGGCGAGGCGCTCGGCCGCCGCCTCGAACTGGGTCAGGATGTGACGGAGGGAGTCGGCCGCGGCCATGGGTCAGGCTTCCGGATCCCAGGGAACCCCGGCGGACCCCGCACCCTGGGCGCGCGCGGCGGCCTGGCGGGCCTCGTCGTAGATCGCCTGGATGGGAACGCCCGTGGCCTGGGACACGCGCCGGCAGTCCTCGTATTCCGGCGAGAGGATCGTGATCCGGTCGCCGGACCAGCCGCGCTTGACCCGCACGGACCCGTGGGTCGTGCTCACGGTGATGAGGTCCCGGAACAGTTTCCATCGCGTGGCGGTGTGGGCCCGGACCCCGAAGGTGCTGCTGTGGGTCAGGATCAGGGCGGCAAGCTGGTCGGCGATGGCCGGCTCCGCCAGGACCGTGAGCGTGGTGCCGGGCCGGGACTTCTTCATGATGACGGGTGAGAGGAAGACATCCAGGGCCCCCGCCTCGAAGAGGCGATCCATGAGCGGCTCGAAGAACTGGGGGTTCATGTCGTCAATAGTCGCTTCCAGGACGGTCACCTGGTCGCGGTCCAGGTCGCCCGACAGCTCCCCGATGATGAGGCGGAGGAGATTGGGCTGCTCCTTGAGGTCGTGGTGGCCCGCGCCATAGGCCACGCGCCGGATGGTCATGGCCGGCATGGGCCCATAGGTCGCGGCGAGCGTGGTCAGGATGGCGGCCCCCGTGGGGGTGGTGAGTTCCACAGGGATCTCGCTGCCATAGGCGGGAACCCCGGTGAGCAGGGCGGCCGTGCCCGGGGCCGGCACCGGCATCTTGCCGTGGGCCGCCTGGATGAAACCGCTCCCGAGGTTGATGGGCGAGACGTGGATCCGGGCGAGACCGAGCTGGCGAATCCCCCAGGCGGCGCCCACGACGTCCGCCAGGGCATCCAGCGCCCCCACCTCGTGGAAATGGATCCGATCGGGTGTGGTGCCGTGCACGGTAGCCTCGGCCTCGGCCAGCCGACGGAAGATCCGCCTGGCGTCGGCCCGGACAGGCTCCGGCAGGTTGGCGCGGTCCAGGATGGCCTCGATATCCGGGAGACGGCGGTGGGAGTGACCTTGCTCCTCGGTCCGGACGTGGACCTTCGTCCCCACGAAGGCGCCCCGCTTCATCTGCTCGGCGGCAAGCTGGATGCCCGGAACGCCGAGGCCGGAGATGGCCGCTTGCAGCCGCTCCAGTTCCAGGCCGGCATCCACCAGGGCGCCCAGGATCATGTCGCCGCTCACGCCGCTCCAGCAATCGAAGTAGCCGATGCGCATGTGTGAATCGGTGCTCCTCTGGTTATCGGATGTCTGTATCGCTGCCCGCTTTGCTCTTGGACGGTTTCGACAGCGACAGGGATAGCGACAGCGAAAAAGCTACCGAGACCTGTTCCTTTTCCTGAATTCGCTGTCCCTGTCGGTTATCGCTGTCGGCTCTTTGTTTCCCGCTGTCGCCACCCAGCGGGTACCCGGCCATGGCTGTCGCCCATGCTGTTGATCCGAT
>JACPAT010000144.1 GCA_016180655.1 Candidatus Methylomirabilota bacterium
GGCAGCTCTTCCAGCAGAAACGCTGCGCCGCCTGCCACGGCCCCGAGGGGAGCGGCGGTGTCGGCCCGAACCTCCGACACGCTCATGCCGAAGTCCATCGCGGCTTGACCCAGGTGGCGGCCCTCATGTGGAACCACGGTCCGGCCATCTGGAAGAAGATGGCCGAGATGGGCATCCCCTTCCCGACCATAGAGGCACAAGAGATGGCCGACCTCGTCGCCTTCCTCTACACCTTGCACTACTTCGATGAGCCGGGGAGAGCGGACCGGGGCCGCGATGCCTTCGCGAGCAAGGGTTGCGCTGCCTGCCACGGCGCTATCGGGCGGGGGGGCGCCGGTGGCCCGGATCTGGCGAAGAAGCTGGGGGCGGCCCCACCCGTGACCATCGCGGCCACCATGTGGAACCATGGTTCGGCCATGGCGCAGGAGGCCCGGACCCGCGGCCTCCCCTGGCCGAATCTGGAAGGCCGTGATCTGGCCGACCTCGTGGAGTTCCTACGGGCGGCTGGCCGGAAGAAGTAATCTCTTCCGCCGGCCCGCCCCGGAGGGTTCATGCGGGCCGGGCCGACCCGTCGTCCTGGCCCGATCGCCTACCGCCGGGCGACGGGCAGCCTTCCACGGCCCGGGGACTCCTTCCCGGGCCGTAGTCTTTTCGGTCTTATCTCCCGTCCTACGGCAGGAGCTGATGGACAACAAGCTGAGGGTCGAGGGGGAGAGTCCCAAGGGGCCAGCCACTAGTCCTCAAGGCGGTTCCGCCATAAACCTAAAGTTTTCCTTGACATCCTGGATGGACGCTGGTAATTATCATGCCACTTTGGTGGCCTGGGTCCCGGAAACTGCCAGAAAATTGAAGGCCACGGGAGCCAAAAATGTCCGAACCGGATGTCCCGAACAAGGGGCAACAGATTCCGCCGGCGCAGGATCAGTGGCAGGACCAGGTGGTGGCCGATACCATCGGCTACACCAAGGGCCTGGTCTCCATCCTGGATTCCCTGAGCGATGGGTTCCGCCGTCGCGGCCGGGAATTGGAGGAACTGCGGCAGCGCCTCGGCATCCTGCAGAGCGAGCGACGCACGGTCCTGGAAGAGCGGTCGGGACTCGAGGCGGCGATCCGTTCCCTCACCACCGATCGGGATGCCCTCGGCAGCCGGTTGGAAGGCAGGGAACGGGAAGTCGAGCAACTGCGCCAGGACCTGGCCCGAGTGCAGGCCGGGCTCGAGGCCCGCACACGGGAGATTCAGGAGCTTCAGGCTGCCGTCGCCGATTCCACGCGGAAGGCAGAAGAGCTTCAGAAGATCGTCCAGGGCAGTGAGCAAGTCCTGGAGTCTTCCCGGAGCCAGATGGCCAGTTCGCAACAGCTGGTCGAAAGCCTCCGGGCCTCCCTGGAAGAGGAGCGGAGCCGGACTGCCCTGCTCCAGGAGCGGGTGCGCTCCCAGGGGCAGGATCTCTCGGTCCTGGACGATAGACTGGAGGCATACCGGGGCACCCTGGTCGAGATCGCCGGCATCGTGGGCGGCCTGCCGGATCCGGCCGGATCGGGGACGGAATCCGGCCAGGAAGGCGCGCAGTGGGGAGAGCTGGTCCAGGCGGTCAGGCACCAGGCAGAGATCACCGCACAGGCTCAGCAAGTCGCCGCACAGGCCCAGGAGGAGATCGCGGCCCTCAAGCCGCTTGCCGAGTCGGTCCGGGAGGTGTTGGGAACCACGGAGGCCCTCCCCGAGCGGTTGCGAAAGCTCCTGGCCGAGCGCTCGATGCTCCAGCAACGACTGGAGCAGTTCTCTGTCCAGTGGCACCGGTTGCGGCAGGAACAGGCGCAATCGGTTCAGCGCGAGCAGGCCCTCCGGCAGGAGCACGAACGGTTGTCCCAAAGAGTCGCGGACCTGACCGCCGAGCTGGAGGCCCAGCGCGCCGACGCGGAGACCCTGCACCGGGAGCTGGCCGAGGCCCGCGAAAGGCGCCCGGCGGAGAAGCACCCGGAGATCGCCGGCCTGGACGAGGCCCTGCGGACCTACCGGGCCACCCTCGCTGAGATTAACGGCATCGTGGGCGGGCAGCCGCCCCTGGCTGGGGGACCGGTCGGGACCAGTCGGGACGCGGCACAGTGGGGCGAGCTGGTTCAGACCGTCAAGCATCAGGCGGAGATGGCCGCCCAGCTCCAGGAGGAGGTCGCCGCCCTGCGGCCGCTCCTCCAGTCGGCCCGGGAGGTGCTGGGGACCACGGAGGCGTTGCCCGAGCGGCTGCGCGAACTCGCGGCCGAGCGCGCGATGCTCGAGCGCCGGCTCCAGCACGTCTACGTCCAATCGCAACGGCTGCAGCAAGCCCATGCCGAATCGACGCAACGGGAACAGCAACTGCGGGAGGAGCAGGAACGCCTCTCCGCGCAGATCACCGCCCTGACCGCCGAACTCGACGCCCAGCGGGCCCAGGCGAAAGACATCCAGCCCGCCCCGATCGACGATGCCGGATACCGGACAGAGACGGAACCTGTCGAGGTCATTCCCGAGGCTCGGTTGGCCGAGCCGGAACTGGACGTGCAAGAGGCAGCGGCAGAATTCCAGCCCCCCCAGCCGGACGAGATGATGCCGCGGGCTCTCGAACCCTCCACGGTCGCAGCCGAAACCGAGATCGAGCCGTTGGAGATCGAGGTGGAGGCCCCGTCCTCCGCCGGGGAGGTCCCGGTCGAGCCCGCCCAGCCAGTGGACGAATCGCGGTCCTGGGACATGGTGTTCTCGGCCCTGTGGGAGACCCCCACCGAGACGGCCCTACCCGCCGAAAATTCGGTGGAGGAACAGGAAGCCACTCCGGCCGGCCCGCTCGCAGAGCCGCCGGCTCCCCTGACGGTCGAGTGCACGGTCGCGGCCTTCGGCGGGGAACCCCAGGCCGTCCTGCTGGGCACGCCGGCGGAGACCAACGAGATCGGGATGGTGGCCGTCTTCGAGAAGCAGGTCCCTGCGGGACGGGTGGTGATGATCCGACTGCTGAAAGGCGATGAAGAGTTCCTGGTGCCCGGCAGCGTGGTCCGCGTCCAGGCCTCCGAGCCGATGCCCGGCGCCTCGCCCACCTTTGATCATTTGATCCGGTTCGAACACCCCAAGCCGGATGCCGCGCAGCGGCTCAAGGCGTTTTTGCCGTAGCCCACTCCGATCGCCTGCGACGCCCGCCCGCGGGCTTCACCCGTCCCAAGGGGCGGTTCTCACGACCCTCACGCGCAGATTCCGCTCTGGCGCCGCACCCGGGAGCGCCGGGGATGAGAATTCCAGCCTCTTGACACCCCGCGCCGGCCTTGCAATGCTCGGACGGGGGCGTTCGCGACCAGCCGTGGTCCGGCGCCCGGGAGGGGAGGTGCCGTCATGTCCCGGATCCTTTTCAATGATCGGGTGGCCCTGGTGACCGGGGGGACCAAGGGCATCGGCAAGGCCATCTGCATGCACCTGGCCGAGCACGGTTGCCGGATCGCCTGCGGGTACGGCCGCGACCGGAAGGCGGCCGACGCGCACGAGCAGGAATTTTCCCAGAAGGGATACCAGGGCAAGGTGTACCAGTGCGACGTGACCGAGCCCGAGCAGATCTTTGCCACGGTGGAACAGGTGGCCCGGGATTTCGGCCGGATTGACATCCTGGTGAACAACGCGGGCATCACCAGCGACAAGACGGTCCTGAAGATGGAGATCGGCGACTGGCAGAAGGTCCTGCGGACGAACCTGTCCAGTTGCTTTTACCTCTCCAAGGCGGTCCTCCCCCACATGCTGAAACAGAAGTACGGTCGCATCATCAATATCAGCTCGGTGATCGGCCTCTCCGGCAACATCGGCCAGGCGAACTACGCCTCGGCCAAGGCCGGGCTGTTCGGTTTCACAAAGACCCTGGCCCTGGAGACGGCGCGGAAGGGCATCACGGTCAACGCGGTGGCCCCCGGGTTCGTGCGCACCGAGATGACCGAAAAGATCCCGCCCGAGGTCATCGAGAAGATCCTCGACCAGATCCCCATGCGGCGATTCGCGGAGCCCCACGAGATCTCCCGGGTCGTGATATTCCTGGCCCAGGAGGACTCGGCCTACATCACCGGCCAGATCTACGGGATCAACGGGGGGTTGTACATGTGATGAACGCGACAGCCGCCGCACCCGAATCCACCCAGACCCTGCTGGAGCTGCTGAACTCCGCGAAGAACCGGTTCACCCCTGCGGACTGCGGGACGAAGGTTAAAACCATTCGGGCCCTCCAAGACCGCGAGATCCGCGACGTCGCCTCCCTGGTCCAGTTCCACGAGAGCCTCTGCTTCTTGCGGGCCTATCCGGACAGCCCCGAGGTCCTGCGACTGGTGGAGGAATCCCTGGAGGGCTTTGCGGCCCGCGTGGATCTCGTCAAGGTGACCGGCCGATCCGCGGAGCTCAAGAAGCTCCGGGATACTGGGATCGTCCACACGACCGTCTACTATCCCTACCCCCACGCCATGGCGAAGTGGCTGGTGAACCATTTTCCCAGGGATGTCGAGATGGACTGGGAGGATGACGCCGGCATAGACAAGATCTGCGCGATCCTGCCCCTCCTGGTGGCCTACGCCGAGAACGATGCCCTGGACGACGAGCGCATCGCGCTGCGGGACTGGGTGCGAGCGGCCAAGGGCACGCGGGACGTGAGCGACCTCCAGTGGCTTCTGGAGCTGCTCCGCCGTTCCCCGCTGTCCCCGGAGATCATCCGGAATCTCTACGACGGGGCGGAACTGCTCCTGGGATGGGAGCTATGCGATGCGGCGGCGTCACGAACCCTGGCCGGGTGTCCGGCGGGCCGCATCTTTCACCACCGGGGACCGCTCAAGCGGGGGCAGATTGATTTTCTGCGAGAGATCCGAAAGCCCCTTCCCGCCGTGAAGGTCGTGTCCCTCCGCACGGCCGAGGCGCTGATCCACCTCTTCAGGTGCGCCCTGTCGGTGAGGAATCGCGAGCTGCATCCGCTGCTGTATGCCAACCCGCAGGACGTGATGGTGGCGGATGTGGATCGAGGCCTGCGGATCGTCCTGGTGGGCGTGATCCCCGAGTTCCGCCTTCCCCTCGAGGGGTACTACTCCTTCCTGGTCCTCAAGAACGGCGTGCCCGTCGGCTACGGCGGCGGGGGGCCCCTGCTCGACCGCCTGGAGATCGCCGGCAACATCTTCGAGACGTTCCGCCAGGGAGAATCGGTCTACATCTTCAGCCAGGTGTACCGGGCCTTCCACCATCTCTGCGGGTCCGACTATTTCCTGGTGCCGCGGTACCAGGTCGGATACGAGAACGACGAGGCCCTCGACTCGGGGGCGTTCTGGTTCTACCACAAGCTGGGATTCCGGCCCGAAGATCCAGACGTCTACAAACTGGCGGAGGAAGAACAGGCGAAGATCAAGGCCGACTCCTCTTATCGGTCCTCGCGGAAGACCTTGGAGGCGCTGGCCCAGAGCGACATGTCCCTGCGCCTGAAGGATGGCACTGGCTGGCGCTCCAAGGTCCTTCAACCGGGCGGCCTCGGGTTCCGCGTCAGCCTGCACATCGCCCAGAAGTTTCAAGGTGACCGTGCCGCTGCCATCCGCGCAGGAACGCAGCAGGTCGCCCAGCACCTCGACATCCGGGCCTGGCGGCGCTGGTCCGGACCGGAGCAGATGGCCCTGGAACGCCTCTCCCCCATCCTCGTCCTGATCCCCGATCTCGCCCGCTGGAGTTCGGCCGAGAAGCGGAGCCTGGTCCGGATCATCCGGGCCAAGGGCGGGAGGAGCGAGGCCGCCTACGTCCGGCTGCTGCGAGGCCACGTCCGCCTGGCCCGATCCCTCCATGCGCTGGCGGACTCAGCCACCCCCCTGCCTGTGCCGACACGGCAGACAGGGCCCATGTCCCCCGGCCACTCTCCGGGAGTGTGACAGCCCGTCACAAGGCCGACGGCCTCCTTGTGCCGGCGACGCCGGCCCAGGCCGCTGCGGAGGCCGATCGGGCGCCCCTGGCCCGACCCCGCGTAGTCCCGCCCGGCATCCCGCCAAAGAGCCAGGAGGGCGATGATATGCCCGAACACCCCCAGCATCGGGGCAGACCGCCTCCCCTGTTTGTGCGGGGTGCACGACAAGAAAGTGATGTGAGGTCATCCCGCCGCACGGACCTGTGACCGGCGCTCCCAAAAGTCCTCGAAGCGGC
>JACPAT010000145.1 GCA_016180655.1 Candidatus Methylomirabilota bacterium
AACGGGCTGAAGCTCATTGACTGGGCCCTGGAGCCGGAGAACCAGAAGCTGGGCCCCCAGAACGGCGAGCCCAGCATCCCCTCTCACTCGAAATCGGTCATTGATCCCGACGTTCCTCGCTTCGAAGATGCCAAGGCCATCGCCTACGATTTCGGCAAGTATGGGACGCCCGCGGTCCGCGACGGGCTGGTGAAGAGGTGGACCGAGCAGGTTTTTCCCCTGCCCAAGTGATGTGAGTTGGTAGAATAGTGGATTCGTGGATTGGGGGCGCAACATGCGGAACGCGGGAGCCGGCTGACCTATGCCTCCACACGAAGTGAAGCGCGAGGCAGACTTACTGCCGTGCTCCTCTTTCATAATAACCCGCAGCACCGCAATCCGCCAGGGGGGACGGCACCCCAGCACGTCTGAATGACGCGGAACCAGACTCTGCCTTTGCAAAGGAGGGGTCACGATGAAAAGAAGAGGTTGGTTGGTTCTGCTGGCGATCGCCCTGGCAGTTCTGTTCGCCCTGCCCGCCTTTGCGGGTGAAAACAAAGTCACGATCCTGTGCAGCCCCGACCCCGCCTGGTGCGAGGCGGTGAAGCGCGAATTCAGCAAGACCGGGATCCAGACGGAGTTCGTGCGGCTCAGCTCGGGGGCCGCGCTTGCCCGGCTCCGCGCCGAGAAGGCCAACCCGGCGTTCGACGTGTGGTTCGGCGGCAGCGGCGACTCCCAGTGGGTGGCCGAGGCCGAGGGCCTGGCCGAGTTCTTCCGACCCAAGGCGTGGGGCGACCTGCGACCGCAACTCAGCAAGGCGGTGGACGGACACTACATCCCGCTCTACACCGGCCTGCACGGCTTCGGCGTGAACGAGAAGATCTTGAAAGAGAAGAACCTGCCCGTCCCGGAGACCTGGAAGGAGCTGGGCGACCCACGCTACAAGGGGCTCATCGCTATGCCCAACCCGAACACCTCGGGGACCGGCTACGTGATGATGACCACCATCATCCAGATCTACGGCGAGGACCCGGGCTTTGAACTGATCAAGGCCATCCACAGGAACATCGGCCAGTACACGCGGAGCGGTGGCGACCCGAGCCTCCTGGCGGGACGGGGTGAGGTGGCCATCGGGGTCTCCTTCGCCAACGACGTGGTCGAGCGGGCGCGGAAGGGCTTCCCGATCCGTTTCGTGGGACCGAGAGACGGCACCGGCTACGAGATCGGAGGGCTCAACCTGGTGAAGGGCGGCCCCAATCGGGCGAACGGGCTGAAGCTCATTGACTGGGCCCTGGAGCCGGAGAACCAGAAGCTGGGCCCCCAGAACGGCGAGGTCAGCATCCCCTCTCACTCGAAATCGGTCATTGATCCCGACGTGCCTCGCTTCGAGGACGCCAAGGTCATCGCCTACGACTTCGGCAAGTACGGCACGCCCGCCGTCCGGGACGGGCTGATCAGGAAGTGGACCGAGCAGGTGTTCCCGCTCCCGAAGTGATGTTGACGAGTCAACTGGTCGATTAGTCGATTGGCGAAACGGGGGCCTGCGGCGCCGTTCCTCCCCAATGGACCAATTGACTAATCGACCAATCGACGTCTGTTCTGGGGGCGTTCGCCGTCCTGCCGTGGGAGCGGGTCGGGAAGGCGTTCCTCACCCTCTCGTGGTCCCGGACCGCCCTGGGTCAGGTGCCGAGCCACTGGCCCCTGGCCATGGTGGGCGTCGCCGCCAGTCTGGCCATTCTCCTGGCGCTTGGCGGGGGCGGTACTCAGCAGGCAGGACGCCTGATCCTCACCGTATCCACCCTGGGACTGCTGGTGGGGCTCATCCAGTTATTCACCACTGGGCGCGCCTTCGGCCTGGGGGCCATGGTCAGCCTGTTCGGCCTGCTGACACTGGCCGGTATCGGACTGGCGCAGGCAGGGTACCTCCGGGGCGGCGCCTTCGTCGGGGCAGGCATTCTGTGGGCGGTCGTTCTGGTGATCATCTTCATCCTGTTTCCACTTTTCACCATGCTAAAGGCGAGTGTTGTGATCCAGGGGAGCCTCACCACCTCGGGTCTCCTCCGATACCTGCGGTCGCCGATCTTCCTGCTCCTGCGCCACCCGGAATTGCCCGTGGATCCGATCAGGTGGGGGATTGGGGTTGGCGTGGCTACTGGGCTCATCGCAGTCCTCACCGGCTGGGGAGTCACGCGGCGGACCCGCGCCAGCCTGCTCTGGGGAGTCGGCATCGGGATAGGCGCTGGCCTCCTGACCATGCTGGCCCTCGGCATGGGGGCACTGCGAAACAGCCTGTTCCTGGCCGTCATCGTGGGTCTGATTTCCACAAGCCTGGGGTTCGCCTTCGCCCTGCTGGAATCGCGCAGCCGGCTGTGGACGCGACGCCTCCTGGGGCCGCTGTCCATCCTGCCGATCATCACGCCGGCCTTCGTCCTCGGGCTGGCCATGATCTACATGTTCGGCCGGCGCGGGTTCATCACCCACACCCTGCTGGGGCTCTCCACCAACGCCTTCTTCGGTCCCCTGGGCGTAGGCGTGGCACAGGTCCTGGCATTCACCCCCATCGCGTACCTGGTCCTGGTGGGCGTGATCCACACCATGGATATCTCGCTGGAGGAGGCGGCCCAGACTTTGCGAGCGAATCGCTGGACCCTCTTCCGGACGATCCTCTGGCCCCTGATGCGGCCCGGACTGGCCAACGCCATCCTGCTTGTCATGATCGAGAGCCTGGCGGACTTCGGGAACCCCCTCCTCCTGGGGGGCGGGGTGCCGTTCCTCCCGACCGAGATCTTCTATGCGATCGAGGGCCGCTTCGATCAGCAGGAGGCGGCGACCTACGGTCTGGTCCTTCTGGCCATCACCCTGACCATCTTCTTCCTTCAGCGGTACTGGCTGGGCCGCCGCTCGTATGTCACCGTCACCGGGAAACCCTCCGGGGGCCGCCCGATGCCCTTGCCCCTGGGTGCCGACCTCGCCCTGACCGGGGTCTTCCTGGCCTTCGCGGCCGTGGCAGCCCTCCTGTACGGCGCCATCTTCTTCGGCAGCTTCGTGAAGCTGTGGGGCATTGACCACACCTTTACCTTGCAGAACTACCGGGACCTCTTGAGCAATGGGATCCCCGTCCTCCTGGACACCATGCGCCTGTCGGCCCTGGCCGCCTTCCCCTCGGCGGGGCTGGGGTTCCTCATCGCCTACCTGACGCTGCGGCACCGCTTCGTCGGCCGGACGGCGCTGGAATTCTCGGCCATGCTCTCCTATGCGATCCCGGGGACCGTCATGGGCATCGGCTACATCCTGGCCTTCAACACCGGGGCCCTGCACCTCACGGGAACGGCCGCCATCATCGTCCTGGCCTTCATCTTCCGCGGGATGCCCGTGGGCATCCGGAGCGGCGTGGCCGCCCTCACCCAGCTCGATCCCAGCCTGGAGGAGGCCTCGGCCACCCTCAAGGCCGGGACGGCGACGACGCTCCGCCGGGTGGTCGTTCCCCTCATCCGGTCGGCCATCCTCACCGGCCTGATCTACAGTTTCGTCCGGGCCATGACGGCCGTGAGCCAGGTCATCTTCCTGGTGTCGCCGGGCCACGACCTGGTGACGGTCCTGATCCTCTCGTGGGCGGAGTACGGCACCATCGGACGCGGCGCCGCCCTGTCCACGTTGCTCATCCTGGTCCTGGCGGCGTGCATCCTGCCCACCCATTGGCTGGGCCGCCGCCCCGCCGGCGTGGTGGCGGCGGCGAACTGACCATCGTGCTGCAGTGTCCGCCTCTGGCGGATGCCGCTGTGCTGCTGTTCGACAACCGCAGCACGGCAGTCCGCCGCTGGCGGACAACACAAGGAGAAAACCATGAGCCGCATGCGAGTCGGAGTCATCGGCTGCGGACTGATCGGCCAGATGATGCACCTGCCCCACCTGAAGGAACTGCACGAGCTGTTCGAGGTCGTCGCCCTTTGCGACGTATCTCCCGGAACCCTGAAGTACGTGGGCGAGTACTACGGCGTGACCAGGCGGTTCGCCGACTACCGCGACATCTTGAAGGAGCCGCTGGACGCCGTGGCGGTCCTCAGCGCCGACTCCCACGGCCAGGTCATCGTAGACGCCCTGAAGGCGGGAAAGCATGTCTTCGCCGAGAAGCCGATGTGCTACACCCTGCGGGAAGCGGACGAGATCCTGGCCGCGCACAAGAAAGCCGGCACGGTCTGCATGGTCACCTACATGAAGCGGTACGATCCCGGCTTCCGCTATGCCCAGCCGCTCATCCGGAACCTGAAGAACCTCCAGGCGATCCACATCACCGTCCTGCATCCCTCCGAGGCGAACCAGGCCGGACACCATGATATCCGCCGGTTCCCCGATGCCCCGGCCGACGCCCGGGCGCGCCTGCGTGCCGAGCAGGATGCCCTTATCCGGGAGGTGATCGGCGACTTCACCCCGCTGGAGCGCCGGGTCTTCGCCGAAAACCTCCTGTCCACCCTGGTCCACGACATCAACGTCCTGCGGGGCTTGTCGGGCAACCCCGCCGAGGTCCTCTTCACCGACGTCTGGGCCGGCGGCGAGGGCATGCTGACCTGCATGCGGTACGCCTCCGGCGTCCGCGCCATCATCAGCCTCCAGTACCTGCCCGACCTGGCCCACTACGAGGAGACGGTGGCCTACTATGCCAAGGCCGACCGGGTTCGCCTGGTCTTCCCGTCCCCCTTCTTCCGCAACATGCCCACGCCCGTCATCGTGGAGGGGATGGAGGACGGGAAGCCCTTCGAGAAGCAAGTCATCGCCTCCATGAAAGAGGCCTTCAAGGAGGAGCTGCTCCACTTCGCCGAGTGCGTGCAGCAGGGGAAGACGCCCATCACGACGCCGGAGGAGGCTCGGGGAGACGTCGCCCTCCTCCACCAGATTTTCAAGGCCATCAAGCGGCCGCTGGCATGACCCGTCAGCGAGTCGCCGGCGTGCGGGAAAAGGCGTTCGGGGGTTCGATGGTTCGGTCGTTCGGTCGGTCCCGAACCACCGAACACTCGAACGGGCGAACGATCGAACGCTTCTCGCCCGAGACGCGTTCGGCCATCCAGGCAGCCGAGGCCGCGGGCCGGATCCTGCTGCGCCACTTCGGCCGCGTGCGAGGCATCCGGTTCAAGGGGACCAAGGACCCGGTGACGGCGGCCGATCTCGGGGCGGAACGGTGCATCCGCCAGGCGCTCCGCCGCCGGTTCCCTGCGATCGGATTCCTGGGCGAAGAGGGCCAGGCCACCGACGGCGCGGATGGCCGCTGGATCGTGGATCCCCTGGACGGCACGATCGGGTTCATCGCCGGGCTGCCCTTCTTCGCCGTTTCCATCGGGCTGGAGCGAAAGGGGAAGATCGAATCCGGTGTGATCCTCCTCCCCCGGCTGAGCGAGCTGTTCGTGGCAGAGCGGGGACGGGGGGCGTGGCTCCACGGCCGCCGGCTCCGTGTCTCGCGAACCGCCACCCTCGCCGACTGCGTGGTCTCGCTTTGGCACGACGACACGGTGTGGCACGACCGGCGTCTTCGCGAGGGCATCGCGCGCCTCGCGCTCCGCGTCCGGAGCCTCCGGATCTTCGGCGCCGCCTTCTCCCTGGCCTACGTCGCGGCCGGTCGCCTGGACGGCTACTGGGAGCAGAGCGCCAGGCCCTGGGATGTCGCGGCGGGCACCCTGCTGGTCAGGGAGGCGGGCGGTCGCATCTCCGACGGAAACGGGAGGCCCTTCAGCCTGGAGCAATCCACCATCCTGGCCAGTAACGCCCGGATTCATCCCAGTCTGATCTCCGCCCTGCACGGCCGGCCGGGCAGGGCGGCGTTGCGGAGGTCCTGATGGCGACGACATCGCCTATCACGCTGGGCATCGGGGTCCTGGGCCATGCCGGCGTGGCCAAGGCTCACCTGAATGCCCTGAAGAAGCTCCCGTACATCTTCTGGCCCTCTCCGGTCCGCTTCCGCCTCCTGGGGATCGGCGGGCGGTCGCTCGGCGGGGTGGAGGATGCCGCGCGACGGTACGGGTTCGAGTACGGCACCGCCGAGTTTCGCCGCATCGTGGATGACCCGCGCATCGGGCTCTTCATCAACTGCGCCCCCAACGACGCCCACGCCGAACCGTGCCTGGCGGCCGCCGCGGAGGGCAAGCACCTGCTGTGCGAGAAACCGCTGGCGCGGGATGCCCGCGAGGCCCGGCGGATGTGGGAGGGGGTGCGCCGCGACCGGATTCAGCACCAGGTGAGTTTCAACTATCGCTTCATCCCGGCGGTGCGGCTGGCGCGGGAGATGATCCGGGCCGGCGACCTGGGGGAGATCATTCATTTTCGAACGCGATATACCGACGACACCCTCGCCGATCCGGCCACGCCCCACACCTGGCGGCAGGAGAAGCGCCGGGCGGGCAGCGGCGCCGTGGGGGATATCGCCTCGCACGTCCTGGACCTGGCGCGCTTCCTGGTGGGGGAATTGCGAGGGGTGGCCGGCCTGTCCCGGATCGTGATCCCCCGCCGCCCCGCCTCGGCGGGGTCGCGGCGGACCAGGCCCGTGGACGTCGAGGACCTGTACGAGGGGGTCCTGGAGTTCGCCAGCGGCGCCGTGGGCACCCTGGAGGTCTCGACCCTGTGCCCGGGGCGCAAGAACTACCTGACCTTCGAGGTGAACGGGACCCGGGGGAGCCTCTGCTTCAACCTGGAGCGCCTGAACGAGCTGGAGGTGTTCCGCGCCGAACGGGGCCGGCGGGACCGGGGGTTCAAGACCGTCCTGGTCACCGACGGCGACCATCCCTACGGGGGCACCTGGTGGCCCCCGGGGCACATCCTGGGGTGGGAACACACCTTCGTCCACCAGCTCCACCACCTGGTGAAGGCGATCATCGGACAGGAGGCGGTGGCGCCGCTGGCCGCCGATTTCCACGACGGGTACGTCAACGCCCTCCTCTGCGACGCGCTGCTCCAGGCGGCGCGCACGGGCAAGCGCGTGCGACTGAAGTCACCGCCCCGGGGGAGCAACAGCGACGCGGCCTGAGCCGGAGCGCGCCATGCGCATTTGCAGACCGGCACAGCGATAGGCGATAATGAGAACAGGATGTCGGAAGCACAGTCCCCATCGAGGGCGGAGGAGGTGATCGAAGAAGAGACGACTCCCTGCGGGTGGACCGTTCTGGCAACTCTGCTTTCCCAATGGGGAAGGGGGCAAGCGATGAAGAGCCGAATCTGGATAGCCCTGATGTTGCTCGTGAGTTTGAGCCTGGCGTTCTCCTCCCTGGCCACGCCCGGACCCGCGGCCGCGGCGGCGGCTCCGACCGAGTTGGTCATCGCCGACAGCCAGTCGGGAGCGAACTTCCAGGCCTACTGGCAGAAGTACGTGATTCCGGCGGTCAGGCAGGCGCTGGGCGTGAACCTGAGGTACCTCGTTTCCAGCGACGCGGAACAGATCCAGAAGGCCAAGGCGTGGAAGCCGGGCCAGGGGGACGTGCACATTCTCTTCCCCAAGTCCATCGCAAGCTGGGTGACCTCGGGCGTCCCC
>JACPAT010000146.1 GCA_016180655.1 Candidatus Methylomirabilota bacterium
CCCGCGATTATTCGCGAACATGTTCGCGAATAATCCGGGCTAACATCCCGTACGGCGGAGCGACCGCGGTGCGTTGTCCCTACTGCAGCCACATGTCGGAGAAGGTGGTGGACTCCCGCGAGGGGAAGGACGGCGAGGTGATCCGCCGCCGCCGGGAGTGCCTGCAGTGCCACCGGCGATTCACCACCTATGAGCGGATCGAGGAGATCCACTTCATGGTGGTGAAGAAGGACGGGCGCCGCGAGCCCTTCGACCGGCACAAGCTCCTCAGCGGCCTCCTGAAAGCCACCCAGAAGCGACCGGTGAGCGTAGCCCAGCTGGAAGAGATCGTGGACGACATCGAGGCTCGCCTCGCGGAAAAGCCGGACCGGGAGATCGGCTCCACCGAGGTGGGCGAACTGATCATGCGGCGCCTGCACGACCTGGACGAGGTGGCCTACGTCCGGTTTGCCTCGGTCTACCGCCAGTTCAAGGACGTTCACCAGTTCGTGGAAGAAGTCAAGGGTCTCCTCAATTCGGGCAAGAAGACCAAGGAATAGCAGGACGCCGACGGGTGCCCGGCGCCCCGCTTGGGGCGGAGGAGGCGCAGGATCTCACGTGTCCGGTGCCAGGCGGAAGTTCTATCCCATGATGGTGGACGTGGCGGGGAGACGCTGCCTGGTGGTGGGCGGGGGCAGGGTGGCGGAGCGCAAGGCCCTCTCGCTCGTCGAGTGCGGTGCCCAGGTCGAGCTGAGCAGTCCCACGACGACGGCCCGGCTGGCGGCACTGGCCACGGCCGGGCGCCTGCGCCTGCGGCGCCGGCCCGTGCGACCCTCCGACCTGCGGGGGGCCTTCCTGGTGGTGGTGGCCACCGACGATGCGCAGGTGAACCGGGAGGTCGCGGGGGCGGTCCGCAGGGCCGGGGGCCTGGTGAACGTGGCGGACGACCCCGACGCCTGCACCTTCCTGGTCCCCTCGGTGGTGCGGCGTGGCGATCTGACCATCGCCATCTCCACGGCGGGCGGCAGCCCGGCCCTGGCCAAGAAGCTCCGCCAGCGGCTGGAGCAGACCATCGGTCCGGAGTACGAGGCGTTCCTGGGGGTCCTCCGCGCGCTGCGGGAACGGGCCCGCCAGGCCATCGCCGATCCAGAGGAACGGCAGGCCCTCTACCGGCGGGCCGTGGACTCGGATCTCTTCGAGCACGTCGCCCGCGGCGACCCGGTCGCGGTGGCGGCGCGGATCGAGGATCTTCTGCAAGCCGCCCCACGGGCGGGGGCCGGGGCATAAGGAGCCGGATGGGGCGGTCATGGCCATTGATCAGTTCTTCTTCTACCTCGCGCTTCTCGGGTACCTCCTCGGGACGCTGCACTACCTCCTGCACATCGCCAGCCGGCGGCTGAGCATCGGGCGGGCGGCCACCTACGCGACCCTGGCCGGCTTCGGCGCCCACACCCTCTCCCATATCTTCCGGATCTACGCCCTGCGCCGCCCCCCCTTGGGCAGCCTGTACGAGAGCCTGTCCTTCTTCGCCTGGGCCATCGTCCTGATCTATCTCATCACCGAGTTCCGCTATCAGAACCGCGTCATCGGGGCCTTCGTCCTGCCCATGGTGCTGCTGGCCGGCTCCGCGGCCGCGGCCCTGCCCCGCCGCATCGCCGAGCTGGGGCCCACGCTCCAGGGGGTCGGGTTGTGGGTGCACGTGGCCCTGGCCATCTTCGGAAACGCGGCCTTCGCCCTGACGTTCTGCACGGGCCTGATGTACATCCTGCAGGAACGGCAGCTGAAATCGCGGAATCCTGGGAGGATGCACTTCCGGCTGCCCTCGCTGGAGCTCTTGGACGACGTGGGGGTGAAGTCGCTGCTGTTCGGGTTCCCCCTGCTCACGCTGGCGCTCATCACCGGGTCCATCTGGGCGGAGTACACGCGGGGATCCTTCCTGCCGCTGTACGGCCGCGAGGCCTGGTCCATCCTGAGCTGGCTGATCTACGCCGGGCTGCTGTACGCCCGGCTGTCCGCGGGCTGGCGCGGCCGCAAGGCGGCGATCCTGGCCATCATCGGCTTCTGCCTGGTGCTCTTCACTTTGATCGGGGTGAGCTTGCTCAGGGGGGGACGGGTGCTGTAGCCCGGAGAATTCACGAAGAGATTCGTGACGTATCCGGATCCCCCCGGATTGCGGGTCATGGAAATTCTGGTTGTCGGATTGAGCCACAAAACCGCGCCCATCGAGCTCCGCGAGCGGCTGAACGTCCCCGAACCGGACCTGCCCAAGCCGCTGGAGATGATGGGGGAGTCGACGGACCTCGTGGAACGGATGCTCGTGGCGACCTGCAACCGGGTGGAGGTGTATGCAGTCTCGGAAGGGCCCGTCGAGGGGGCGGTCGAGGGGATCACCGACTGCCTGGCCACGTACCGCAACGTGCCGAAGGCGGATTTCCTGGACAAGCTGTACACCTACACCGCCGGGGAGGCGGTCCGGCACGTCTTCCGCGTCGCCTCCAGCCTGGATTCCATGGTGGTGGGGGAGCCCCAGATCCTGGGCCAGGTCAAGACCGCCTATTCCATCGCCCAGGCGCGCGAGGCGACCGGCATCCTCCTGAACAACCTCCTGGAGCAGGCCTTTCACGTCGCCAAGCGCGTGCGGAGCGAGACCGGCATCGCCAGCTCGGCCGTGTCCGTGTCCTCCGCGGCCGTGGAGCTGGCCCGGAAGATCTTCGGGGACCTGACCGGACGGTCCGTGCTCATCCTCGGCGCCGGCGAGATGGCGGAGCTGGCGCTGCGCCACCTCCTGGACGACGGGGTCCACTCGGTCCTGGTGGCCAACCGGAGCTACGACCGCGCGGTCGCCCTGGCGCGGCAGTTTCACGGCCGCGCCGTGACCTTCGAAAGCTTCCGGCAGGAGATGGTCGGGGCCGACATCGTGATCAGCGCCACCAGCGCCCCGCACGTGATCCTCAAGAAGGAGGACATGCAGGCCATCATCCAGCAGCGGCGCCACCGGCCGATCTTCCTCATCGACATCGCCGACCCGCGCGACATCGACCCCGGCTGCAACGCGGTGGATAACGTCTACCTCTACAACATCGACGACCTGAAGTCGGTGGTGGAGACCAACCTGAAGGAGCGGAAACGCGAGGCGGAGCGGGCCGAGGTCATCATCGACCGGGAGGTGGGGGTCTACCTCACCTGGCTGCGCTCGCTGGACGTGGTGCCGACCATCGTGTCCCTCCGCCAGCGGGTCGAGCAGATCCGGGGCGCCGAATTGCAGAAGGCCCTGGGCCGGATGGACGACCTGACGCCCGAGCAGCGCGAGGTCATCAGCGCCATGAGCCATGCCATGGTGAACAAGATTCTCCACCAGCCCATGACGGAGTTGAAACGGCGCGCGGCCCTCCAGGACGGCCACCTGTACACCAGCGTGCTGCGCCGGCTGTTCGGACTGGAGGAGAAAGAGAAGTGAGCCGAGAGCCGGCGGAATCAAGTGGTCAACTTGTCGAGTCGTCAACTGGTCCTTCCAACTTGACTAATCGACAAATTGACGAATCGACATGCCTCGAACCGTGAACCTTGAACCTCGTACGTTGACCATTGGCACGCGGGGCTCCCAGCTTGCCCTGTGGCAGGCGAATCACGTCGCGGAGCGGCTCCGCGCGGCCCTTGCCGGCCTCTCCGTGCGCCTGGAGACCATCAAGACCACGGGCGACAGGATCCTGGACGTCCCGCTGGCCGCCATCGGGGGCAAATCGCTCTTCGTCAAGGAGATCGAGGAGGCGCTCCTGGAGGGGCGCGTGGACCTGGCCGTCCATAGCATGAAGGACGTCCCGGCCGACCTGCCCCCGGGCCTCACCATCGCGGCCGTCACCCTGCGCGAGGATCCGTCCGACGTCCTGATCTCGCGGACGGGGGCCCGGCTGAAGGATCTCTCCCCGGGGGCGCGGGTGGGGACCAGCAGTCTGCGGCGCCAGGCACAACTCCTCCACCACCGGCCCGACCTGGCCGTCGTCGGCCTGCGGGGAAACCTGGACACGCGCATCCGGAAGCTCACGGGCGAGGGCCTGGATGCCATCGTGGTGGCGGCGGCGGGGGTGAAGCGGCTGGGCTGGATGGACCGGATCAGCGAGTTCCTGTCGCCGGACGTCTGCCTGCCCGCCATCGGGCAGGGGGCGCTGGGGATCGAGATGCGAGAGCCGAGAGTCGAGAGCCGCGAGCCGAGCATGGCAACAATCGTTGAGGTGCTCGATCATCCGGAGACGCATACCGCCGTGCGGGCGGAGCGGGCGTTCCTCCGCCGCCTGGGCGGGGGATGCCAGGTGCCGTTCGCGGCCCATGCCGAGATCGCCGAGGGCCACCTCTTCCTCCGCGGCCTGGTGGCGACCCCGGATGGCCGGCACCTGCTGCGGGGCGAGCGGCGCGGGACAGCGGACGAGGGCGAGGCGGTGGGGATCGCCCTGGCGGAGGACCTCCTCGCCCGCGGGGCCAGGGAGATCCTCCAGGCCATCTTCCGGCGGGACTGAGCCTGAGATCCGAGAGCGCCTGGCGCCGCACCTCAAGGCCACCGGGGCACGGCGGGCTATCGTGTTTGGTTCCTACGCCCGGGGCGAGGCCGACGCCTTGAGTGATCTGGACCTGGTGATCATCGCGGACACCAGCTTACCGTTCCCGGAGCGGTTCAAGAGCTTCAGGGGAGTCTTCGAGGCGTATCGGCGGGCGATGGAAATCATCGTGTACACACCCGACGAGTTCTCCCACATGATCGAGGCCGAGAACCCCTTCATTGAGCAGCTCCTGAAGGACGGGGTTAGCATCGAAGGATAGCCCCGGCGAAGCCCGTCCCTGGTTTGACGAAGCGGGAAGCGATCTGGCCTTTGCGCGGATCGGTCATCGGGAAGGATTCCACCACGGAAGGCCAGGCCCGTGAGGCCATCACTGGCTGCGAGCAATTGATGCTGGTGGTGCGGGAGGAATTGCGACGCATGCACATCGCGGTGGACTGATGGATGGCGGCTGTGAGTGAACCGGGCGGCAAGGTCTATCTCATCGGGGCGGGGCCGGGGGACCCCGGCCTGTTCACGCTCAAGGGGAGGCGCTGCCTGGAAGAGGCCGACGTGGTGGTATACGACTACCTCGCCAACCCCCGGCTGCTCCGGTACGTGAAACCGGACGCCGAGGTGATCTACGTGGGCAAGCGGGCGGGCCAGCACACGCTCCCCCAGGAGGAGATCGGCCGCCTGCTGGTCGAGCACGCCCACCAGGGGAAGGTGGTCGCCCGCCTGAAGGGGGGCGATCCCTTCATCTTCGGCCGCGGCGGCGAGGAGGCCGAGGAGCTGGCCGCGGCCCACATCCCCTTCGAAGTGGTGCCCGGCGTGACCTCGGCGGTGGCGGCCCCCGCCTACGCCGGGATTCCCCTCACGCATCGGGATTTCACCTCGACCGTCGCCTTCGTCACCGGCCATGAGGATCCCACGAAAGAAGAGACCGGCATCGCCTGGGACAAGATCGCCACCGGGATCGGGACGCTGGTGTTCTTCATGGGGGTGGGGCAGCTGCCCGAGATCGTGATGCGCCTCACGCAGCACGGCCGGTCGCCGGCGACGCCCGCCGCCGTCATCCGCTGGGGGACCTGGGCCGGGCAGGAGGTGGTGACGGGGACGCTGGCCGACCTGCCGGAGAAATGCCGGGGAATGCAGCCGCCGGCCCTGATCGTGGTGGGCGAGGTGGTGGCGCTTCGCGAGAAGCTGCGCTGGTTCGAGGCCATGCCGCTCTCCGGAAAGCGGATCCTGATCACGCGGGCGCGGGAGCAGGCCAGCAGTTTCGCCCGGGTCCTGGAAGCGGCCGGGGCCGAGGTCGTGGAGTTTCCCACCATCACCTTCGCGCCCCCGGAGAGCTGGGGGCCCCTGGATGCGGCCATCGCACGGCTCCGCGAATACCAGTGGGTCATCTTCACCAGCAGGAACGGTGTGCGGTGCTTCTGGGAGCGGATGCAGCTTGCGGGGCGGGACGCGCGCGATCTGTTCGGCATGACCGTCTGTGCCATCGGTCCCGCGACAGCGGGAGCACTCCAGTCTCTGGGCGTCCGGGCCGACATCGTCCCGGCCGAGTTCAAGGCCGAGGCCCTGGTCGAGGCCATCGGCGCCGTGACCGGCGCGGAAGGGATGCGGGAGACCCGAGTTCTGCTCGCCCGCGCGGCCGAGGCGCGGGAGGTCCTTCCGGAAGAACTCACGCGCCGCGGCGCCCGGGTAGACGTCGTGGCAGCCTATCGGACGGTCAAGAGTGCCTCGGACGCGGAGGCGCTTCGGATCATGCTTCGCGAGGGGAAGATCCATGCCGTCACGTTCACCAGCTCCTCGACCGTGAAGCACTTTCTCGACCTGGTGGGTGAAGAGGCCAGCGCACTCCTGCAAGGCGTGGTCGTTGCCAGCATTGGCCCCATCACCGCCGAGCTCGCCGCACGGCATGGCATCACCAGCCACATCGTGCCCGAAAACTACACCATCCCCACGCTGGCCGAAGCGCTCATAAAACACTTTCGGCCCACCCAGGGCTGAGGCGCCCCTCCCGGCCGGGTCGCTCCAGAGCCTTTTCCCTTGACAAGTGTCGATTTTTGCAGATATTTCTGGCACCGGGGCCTCTTCTTGCCGGTGCTGCGGGCGCCCCCCAGCGCCGGCTTTCGTTTCTGGAATAGAACCTGCACATTTTTGCTCGCTTGCCAACCAGAACGAAACGGGTACACCCATGGCCGTTCCGGTCCTCGATTTGAGAGCGCAATACCAGCGAATCCGGCAGGTGATTGACGACGCCGTTCGGGGCGTCCTGGAGAGCGGGCAGTTCGTCCTGGGCCCCAACGTCCGGGCGCTGGAGGAGGAGTTGGCGTCCTTCCTCGGGGTGGCGCGGACCGTCGCGCTTGCCTCCGGGACGGACGCGTTGCACCTGGCCATCCGCGCCCTGGGGATCGGCGCGGGCGATTTCGTCCTCACGTCCCCCTTCACCTTCGTGGCCACGGCGACGGCCATCTCCTACACGGGGGCGCGGCCGGTCTTCGCGGACATCCACCCGGCGACGTACACCCTGGACCGTGATCGGGCGGCTGAGTATCTGGCGGGCAAGGGCCCCGGGCCCAGGCCCGAGGGCCGCGTGAAGGCGCTGCTCCCCGTCCACCTGTACGGTCTGCCGGCCGACATGGATCCCCTGCTCCAGCTGGCCCGGCAGCACCGGCTTCGCGTGGTGGAGGACGCGGCGCAGGCGATCGGGGCGGAGTACCGCGGCCGCCGCGTGGGCGGCCTGGGAGACGCGGGCTGTTTCAGCTTTTACCCGACCAAGAACCTCGGTGCCCTCGGCGACGGCGGGCTCGCGTCGACGCAGGACCCCGCCCTGGCCGAGCGCATTCTTCGCCTGCGTGCCTACGGCGGGCGGGACCGGTACGTCCACGACGAGCTGGGTTTCAACAGCCGCCTGGATGAGATCCAGGCGGCGATCCTGCGCGTGAAGCTCCGCTTCCTGGCGGAGTGGAACGCCCGGCGGCGGGCCATTGCGGCCCGCTACCGGCGGGGGCTGGCCGGCCTGGGGGTGAAGCTGCCGGAGGAAGTCCCCGGCTGCACCCACGTGTATCACCAGTTCGCGGTGCGTGTGGCGGACCGGGATGGGGTGCAGCGGCGGATGGCCGACCTGGGCGTCCGGAGCACGGTCTACTATCCCGTCCCGCTCCACCTGCAGCCGATGTATCGCGACCTCGGGTATCGGGCCGGCGACTTCCCCGAGGCGGAGCGGGCGGCCCGCGAGGTCCTCTGCCTGCCCATCTACCCGGAGCTGGCGGATGCCCAGGTGGACGAAGTGGTGGAGGCATGCAAGCGATCGCTCTGAGCCAGGAAACTGTTGAACCGCCATGACGCCAACTTGGCGCCTTGGCGGTTGGGAATTTTGGATTGGGGAGGACCGATGAGCGAGTTGACCGGAACGATCCTGGTGACAGGCGGCATGGGCTTCATCGGCTCCAACTTCGTCCGCCATGTTCTCACCACACACCCGACAGCCCGGGTCGTGAACCTGGACAAGCTGACCTACGCCGGGAATCCCCGCAACCTGGCCGACCTGGAGGCCGACCCCCGTTACGTCTTCGTCCGCGCCGACGTCTGCGACGAGAAGGCGGTGACCGAGATCCTGGAGGTCCACGGGGCAGAGGCTATCGTGCACTTCGCCGCCGAGTCGCACGTGGACCGCTCGATCCTCCAGGCGGACGATTTCATCCGGACGAACGTGCAGGGAACGCGGGCCCTCCTGGAGGCGGCCCGCCGGCACGAAGTGCGCCGCTTCCTCCACATCTCCACGGACGAGGTCTACGGCAGCCTGGGCACGTCAGGCGCCTTCACCGAGGACTCCCCCCTGCTCCCCAACAGCCCCTACGCCGCCAGCAAGGCCGGGGCGGACGTGATGGCCCGGGCGTATCACGTGACCTACGGGCTGCCGGTCATCATCACCCGGACATGCAACAACTACGGCCCCTACCAGTTCCCCGAGAAGTTCATCCCGCTGATGATCGTGAACGCCTTGCGGGAGGAGCCGTTGCCCATCTACGGCGACGGGCTGTACGTGCGGGAGTGGCTGCACGTGGAGGACCACTGCCGTGCCCTGGCGCGAATCCTGGCGGCCGGCCAGCCGGGGCAGATCTACAACATCGGGAGTGGAGAAGAGCGGGTGAACCTGGACGTGGCCCGGCAGATCCTGGCCCTCACGGGACGATCGGAGAGCCTCCTCCGGCA
This sequence comes from Candidatus Methylomirabilota bacterium, assembly GCA_016180655.1. Taxonomy (GTDB): domain Bacteria; phylum Methylomirabilota; class Methylomirabilia; order Methylomirabilales; family 2-02-FULL-66-22; genus 2-02-FULL-66-22. Next base: position 8,730 of record JACPAT010000146.1, read on the forward strand.
CGTGAAGGACCGGCCCGGCCACGACCGGCGCTACGCCCTGGAGTGGACCAAGCTCCGCCGCGAGCTGGAGTGGGCGCCGACCATCCCGTTCCGGGACGGGCTCCGGCAGACGGTGGAATGGTACCGGGCCCACCCGGCCTGGTGGCTCGAGATCCTGTCCGGGGAATACCGGGCCTACTACCAGCGACAATACGGCGAGGGCACGAAATGACCGGCCCGGAGACTCTGGCCCTCCATGGCGGCCGGCCGGTCCGGGAACGCATGCTCCCCTACGGCCGCCACGAGGTGGACGAGGCCGACATCCAGGCCGTCGTCGAGGTCCTGCGGGGCGACTGGCTGACCAACGGACCCGCCGTAGCGGGGTTCGAGGAGGGGTTTGCCGAGCGGGTGGGTGCCGGCTTCGCAGTGGCACTCTCGTCGGGGACCGCGGCCTTGCACGCTGCGGCCCATGTCGCGGGGATCCAACCCGGTGACGAGGTGATCACCTCCCCCCTCACCTTCCTGGCCTCGGCCAACTGCCTTCTTTACTGCGGCGCGACCCCGGTCTTTGCCGATATCGATCCGGACACGCTGAACCTCGATCCGAGGAGCATCGAGGAAAAGCTCTCCCCACGGACCAAGGCCGTCCTTCCTGTCCACTTCGCCGGACTTCCCTGTGACATGGACCGGATCCACGCCATGGCCCGCCCCCGAAACCTCACCGTCATCGAGGATGCCGCCCACGCGCTGGGTGCGGCGATCGGGGATCGGCCCATCGGTGGCCTGAGCGAACTCACGACCTTCAGCTTTCACCCGGTGAAGCACATCACCACGGGCGAGGGCGGTATGGTGACGACCAATGACGCGGGATCGGCCGGGCGCCTGCGCCGGTTCCGGAACCACGGCATCGAACGGGAGGTCCGGCAGCGCCAGGCGACATGGCGCCAGGACATGGTGACCTTCGGTGTGAATTATCGCCTGACCGACCTGCAGAGCGCCCTGGGGCTCTCCCAGTTGCGGCGCCTGGAGGCCACCCTGAAACGTCGCGAAGAGATCGCGGCTCAATACCAGGCGGCCTTCGCCGCCACGCCGGAGGTTCGGATGGCGCCCACGCAGCCGGGGACCCGCCACGCCTGGCACATCTATCCCCTTCGGCTGAATACCGACCGGCTGCGGGAGGAGCGCGAGACGATCTTCCAGGCGCTGCGGGCCGAGAACATCGGCGTGACGGTCCATTACCTGCCGGTCCACCTGCACCCGTACTACCAGGAGCGCTTCGGAACCCGGCGGGGGATGTGTCCGGCGGCGGAGGCTGCGGCCGACCAGATGCTCACCCTCCCGCTCTTTCCGCGGATGACCGACGGGGACGTGGCGGACGTCGTCGCCGCCGTCGGGAAGGTCATTCACTGGGCGCGTCGCTGAGGCGAGCGCGTGGCACTGGGCGCGTCGCTAAGTGCTGCGGAACGCAAATACGGTGACGCTCATTTCTGCTCCCTCTCCCTGGATGGGAGAGGGGGTCGAGAGGATGGGTCGGGAAAATACGTCACCGTAATTATGGCCAGAAGCATTAAGGCACGTGCCTGGAGGGTCATGTTGCGAGGTGGCTGACCGGGAATCCCTGAAGATCGTCAATGTGGTCGGCGGCCGGCCGAACTTCGTCAAGATCGCCCCCATCCTGGATGCCATGACGAAGGTCCACCGGACAACACTACGATCATGCCATGTCCCGGGCCTTCTTCGAGGATCTGGAGATCCCGGAGCCGGACTGCTTCCTGGGCGTCGGCTCGGGGACCCACGCCGCGCAGACGGCCCGCGTGATGGTGGAGTTCGAGAAGGTGTTGGAGAACGAGCGGCCCGACCTCGTCCTGGTCGTGGGAGACGTGAACTCGACCCTGGCCTGCGCCCTGGTGGCGGCCAAGCAGATCGTCCCCATCGCGCATGTGGAGGCCGGCCTGCGCAGCTTCGACCGGACCATGCCGGAGGAGATCAACCGGACGCTCACCGACCACCTCTCGGACTATTGCTTCACGACCTCCGAGGATGCCAACGACAACCTGCGGCGCGAGGGAATCCCCGAGGAGCGGATCCATTTCGTGGGCAACGTGATGATCGACACCCTGCGGAAATACGAGCCGGTTGCCCGGGCGAAGAAATCGGCCGAGACCCTGGGGCTGGCGCCGCAGGGATATGCCGTCCTCACCCTCCACCGGCCGAGCAACGTGGACGATCCGAAGGCCTTCGGCCTGCTCCTGGAGAGCCTGGAGGAGATCCTGCGGAAGGTCCCCGTGGTCTTCCCCATCCATCCCAGGAGCCGGCGGCGGGTCACCGAGTTCGGATTCGACGCCCGGATCAACGCCCTCGACCGCCTGCGGCTGTGCCAGCCGCTGGGCTACCTGGCCTTCCTCAGCCTCATGCTGGACTCCCGATTCGTGATGACCGACTCCGGCGGCATCCAGGAGGAAACGACGGTCCTGGGGATCCCGTGCCTGACGCTGCGCGAGAACACGGAGCGGCCCGTCACCGTGCGCCTGGGGACGAACGTGGTCGTGGGCACCCGGCGGGAGCGGATCGTGAGTGAGGCCCTGCGCCTCCTGGGGGAGGACGAACGGCGGCGCGCAGCGCCGCCCCTGTGGGACGGGCAGGCCGCCCCCCGGATCCTCGAGGTCCTTCGCCGG
>JACPAT010000147.1 GCA_016180655.1 Candidatus Methylomirabilota bacterium
ATGCGACAAGATGAGCTGGAGTCGTCGTTCGCCCCACATCCGGTACACACGGAGATTGGGTGATTCCGGATCCCGACTGAGAAAAGCGCCAACAAGGACATTGGTGTCCAGCACGACCCGAAGCCGGCGTCGGCGAACTGCCACCTAGCCACTCCGGGTTCGCCGGTACCGACGGGAAGCCTCGCCGACCTTGCTGACTGGCTTGGTGCGGACTTGCTTGCGGTAGTCACGAACCACGCGAACAGCGTCCTCCTCCCGGTACCCCGATGACTGGACATCCTTTGCCAGAGCTGCATCCAACGTCCGATCGGCCTCCGTCTCCAGGTAATCCCGGATGAGTCCTCGGAGCACGCCTTCAGGTGTTTGTCCTGATCTGCGAGCGGCCGAGGAGAGCTTCGCCCAAAGCGACTCATTGATCACCACCACTTTCCCCATGAGCATTCCCTCCAGGTTCCGATTCGTGAAACTGTCCGCCGAATCGGCAACCCGACTCCTGCTCGACCCCCCGGAAAACCATCCTCTTGTGAAAATCGCCCCCGGGGTCCATCCAAGCCACACCCGAATGCGGGCGCGACGAGAGTTCCACCGCCCGAAGGGCCACTTAGGCGTATGGGTTGCTTATACCAAGAAGCGGCCTCGGGATGCAAGGACCATGGAACGAAATCGGGAGGGTAGGAGACCAGGGCGGGAGGGAGCAGCCGGGTCTAGTCCGCGATGGTCAGGACGTAGTCGTCCAGGCGGAGATATTTTCGCAGGACCTCGGCGACTTCCTCGGGCGTCACGGAGCGGAGGGCCTGCCGGTAGGCCTCCCCGTAGCCGTGGTCGAGGCCGCGGAACTCCCCTACCCCCAGGTAGTAGGCCCGGTTGATGCTGGAGAGCATCCGCATCGCCAGGCGGCCCGCCAGCCCGTTCGCCCGGCGCTCCACGTCTTCCTTGGTGGGTGGGGTCTCGACTACCGCCTTCACCTCGCGCAGGATGCCCGCCTTCGCCCGCTCCACGTTCTGGGGGGCCGTCCCCATCCCGATGAGGAAGAGCGTGCCGCCCTGGGGAAAGCTCACACCCGCGTCAATCGAATAGGCGAGCCCCTCCTTCTCGCGCAGCGTCCCGAAGAGTTTTGCCGAGAGGATCGAGCCGGCGATCTCCAGGGCAAAGCGCTCCCGCCCGCTCACCGGCGGCAGGACCTTTCCGAGGAGAAGCTGCGCCTGGGGTTTTCCGAGATGCTCCCGCACCTCTCGGATGCCGCGCCTCACGGGCAGGGGGGAGGCCTCCGGCGCCGGGGCGCCGCGCGGGATGCCGCCCAGCGCATCGCCGGCCGCGGCCATCGCACGGTCGGCCGGAAGGCCGCTCACGATGCTGACAATCAGGTTGCTCGCCGTGAGGTACCGCGCCTTCAACGCCAGCAGATCCTCGCGGCGCAGATTGCCGATCGAGGAGGCCGTTCCGTAGATCGGCCTCGTCAGCGGATGGCCGGGAGCTAATTCGTGGAACAGGAGCGCCTCGGCCACGCGCCGGGGCTGCTGCCCGCCGGCCTCCACGAAGGCGCGCAGTTCCCCGCGGACCCTCTCCACCTCCGCCGGATCAAGACGCGGTGCCGTCAGGATCTCGGCCAGAAGCGCGAGAGCCTCCCGGTCGTACTCTGCCAGTGCCTCCAGCCGGATGTAGCCGTACTCCCGCGACGTGTAGAAGTCGCCGAAGGGACTCGAGGGGTCGCCCGCCGTCTCCAGACGTCCACCCATCTCCTGGAGCGCCTTCGCCAGGTCCTCGGCGCCCCGGCGCTCCGTCCCTCGGTCCAGGAGGCGAAGCAACGCCTCAACCAGCCCCTCCTGGTCCTGTCCCTCGAACGTCCCCCGCCCCCGGATGAGGACGTGGGCGGCGAACACGGGCGAGCCGGGAACCTCTTGCGCGATCACCGTCAGGCCGTTCGGCAGGACGACCCGCTGGGGGGATGGAAGGGCCGTCGCGGATCGCGGATTGGCCCTCGCCTCGGCGGGAAGGAACAGGCTGGCAACGTAGCGGGGCTCGGCCAAGGTTCGAGCCACGCTGGCCACATCTTCCGGACGGGTCCGGCCGATCTTATCCCCGTAGGTCCGGACGCCCGCCGCCCCCAGCGCCAGGATCCCCGCGGCCTTGGCCATCGCGTAGTAGTGGATGCGTTCGGCCAAGCGAACCTCCTCCCCCCTGAGGCTCTTCCGGATCCGCGCCACTTCCTCCGGCTCCATCCCCCCCGCCGCCAGGCGCGCCATCTCGCCGTCCACGAGTCGCCGGACCTCGGCCTCGTCCGTCTCCCGCGGAAAGGTTGCGCTCACCTGCAAGAGAGAGAAGCGCCTGCCCAGGGAAAAGCTTGCCCCCAGCGTGAGGATCCTTGGCGCACCCGTCCGGTCCTTGGCCTGCCGCAGGCGCTCGTTCAGGAGGCCCGCCAGCACCTCCCAGGCGGGGTAGCGATCCCGCTCCGATTCCGGCACGATCAGGCTGAGCGCCAGACTCTTGCGCGTCGCCGTTGTCTCCTCGACGAACACCTCGGCGCGCCGCGGCGGCGCTGGGAGCGGCCCGATGGGAGGGGCCGGGGGGCGGGCCGCCTCGGTCCCGAAGACCTTCCCGACCTTGGCCAGGGCCGTCTTCTCATCCACGGGACCGATGAGGATCGCCAGCATGTTGTTGGGGACGTAGCGCGACCGGTAATACTCCAGGATCTCGTCCCGCGATAGCCCCCGGATCACCGGCTCGCTCCCCAGGACCGGATGCGCATACGTGGTGCCCTGGTACAGGCGGGCCTTGTGGGCGTCGGCCTCGCGTGATGATGGACTGGTCAGGGCCTGCCGGATCTCTTCGATCACGACGCCTTTGGTGACCTCGAGCTTGGCGGCATCGAACCGGGAGCGGAACATGATGTCGGCCTGGATGTCCAGCATCGCCTCCAGGAAATCCGGGTGGGCCATCAGGATGTAGCCGGTGTACTCCTCGGTGGTGAACCCGTTGAGGTACCCGCCCATGCCGTACACTTCCCGGAACAGCTCCTCCTTGCTCCGGCGGGCCGTCCCGTCGAACAGGACGTGCTCCAAAAGGTGGGACACCCCCGCATTCGTCATCGTCTCGTCGCTCGACCCGGTCTTCACCAGGATCAGCGAGGCCACCAGGGGACTCGGGGCCTCGACGACCAGCACCTCCATCCCATTCGCGAGGGTGAAGCTCCCGCGGGCGTCCAGGACCTCGGGACCACGAGGGGACTCAGCCTGAAGGAGCCCCGGAGCGGGAAGGACACAGGCCGAGGTGAGCGCGGAGATCAGCCCCGCGAGCAGCAGTCGACGAAGGCGCATCGAATTCACCCTGTCTGTTCTGGCTGGCGCTTCATGGCGAAGGAGTCGAGGCGTCGTACCGCGTTCCGCGTCGGGCCATTATCCCGGATTATTCGTGAACTCGCTTCGTGCCTCTGGGCTTCCCCCTCACCCTGTCCCTCTCCCACGGTGGGGAGAGGGGATCCAGAATTGTGCTCCTCTCCCTCGATGGGAGAGGGCACCCAGGGGGTACCCGGTGAGGGTGTCCGGGGGCATTCGTGAATAATCCGGGTTATATGCCGGGAGCGCGGGCGGAAACCCGGAGGCAAGGGAACGACGGCCGGCGTCGCCCGGAGCTACGCTGGCGTCCGGGCTTCCATCCGGCGGTGGTCCGTGCGGGTCGTGCGGACCGTGTGGTAGGAGAGGGTCTTCAAGAGGACCGAGAGGTCCACGTTCTGGACCTTGACCCCCTCGGGGACCGCCAGTTGGGTCGGCGCGAAGTTCAGGATGGCGGTGACCCCCGCCTCCACGAGGAGGTCGGCCACCGACTGGGCCACCACCGCGGGCACGGCCACCACCGCGATCCTGACCTTCTTCTTGCGGAGCGTGGGGACCAGCTTGGCGGCGTCCACGACCACCACCCCGTCGATGCGCTGGCCCACCCTGGCCGGGTCGGCGTCGAAGGCCATGCTGATCCGGAAGCCGCGCGCCTGGAATCCCTTGTAGGCGATGAGGGCCGAGCCCAGGTTGCCCACGCCGACGAGGGCCACCTCCCAGTCCTGCTTGAGTCCCAGGATGCGCTCCAGGTTGTGCTTGAGCTCGGCGATGTAGTAGCCCAGCCCGCGCACGCCGAACTGGCCGAAGTAGGCCAGGTCCTTCCGGACCTGGGCCGAGTTCAGCCCGAAGCGTTCCGCCAATTGTTTGGAGGAGACAGAGCCTACGCCGCCCGCCTCCAGCTCTTCCAGGCAGCGCAGGTAGATGGACAGGCGGGTGACGGTCTTCTCGGGGATCTTGACCGGCTTCATGGCACCACCTTCACGGCCCGTGGCGGCCTGCCGGGCGAGGATCACAGGAGCAGCGCCCCGACCGACCGCAGGGCCACCTCAAGGAAGCGGGAGGGGAACAGCCCGAGCTGCAGCGTCCCCAGGATGGCGATGAGGACGGCCAGCCCCAGGGCCGGCGACAGCCCCGCGACGCGGGGTTCCGCCTCCCCCTGGCCCATATACATCACCACCGTGATCCGGAGATAGTAGAACACCGAGATCACGCTGTTGAGCCCGCCGACGATGGCCAGGCCGATGTAGTTCGCCTGGATCGCCGCGCTGAAGATGTAGAACTTCCCCATGAATCCCCCGGTGGGCGGGATGCCCGCCAGGGAGAACATGAACAGGGCCATGGCGGCCCCCAGGAAGGGGTACTTCAGACCCAGCCCGGAGAACTCGTCGATGGTCACCCGCTCCCCGTCCTGGCGCGCCAGGGCGACGACCACGGCGAAGGCCCCCAGGTTCATGAAGGTGTAGGCGGTGAGATAGAACAGGATGCTGCCGCTCCCCAGCTTGTTGGCGGCCACCAGGGCCACCAGGATGTACCCCGCGTGGGCGATGGAGCTGTAGGCCAGCATCCGCTTGATGTTGGACTGGGCGATGGCCACCACGTTCCCCACCGTCATGGTCAGCACCGCCAGCACCCAGAGCACCCGGCTCCAGTCCGCCTGCAGGACCGGCAGCGCCGTCATCAGGACGCGCAGGAACGCGGCGAAGGCCGCCGCCTTGGTCCCGGCGATCATGAAGGCCGTGACCGAGGTGGGGGCCCCCTCGTAGACGTCGGGCGTCCACATGTGGAACGGGACCGAGGCCACCTTGAACCCGAACCCGATGATCAGCAGGCCCATGCCGATCGTCAGCAACAGCGGGCTGGCCACCTTCCCCGCGGCGATGGCCTCCGCCACCCGCTTGAGGTTGATGCTTCCCGTGGCCCCGTAGATCAGCGCGATCCCGTAGAGCAGGAAGCCCGAGGCGAAGGCCCCCAGGAGCAGGTACTTCAAGGCCGACTCGTTGGACTTGAGCTCACCCCGCAGGAAGCCCGCCAGGATGTAGAGCGAGATGGACAGGGTCTCCAGTCCCAGGAAGATGGTCATCAGGTCCTGGCTGCTGGCCATGATCATCATGCCCAGGGTGCTGAAGAGGAGGAGGGCGTAGTACTCGCCGTGATCCATCCCCACGCGCCGGACGTAGGGGAGCGAGATCAAAAGGGTAAGGCCCGCCACCAGGAGGAACAGCAGGTTGAAGAAGAGGGCGAAGGCGTCGGCGGTGAGCATCCCCCCGAACACGACCTCGGGCTGGCCGCGGCGCACCCAGAGGGCTATGGCCGCGGCGACGATCCCCACCAGGCCCAGGGCGGCCAGGCGGTCGCGCCGCGCCGGTGGGGTGAGCGGGTCCAGGATCAGGATCAGGATGCCCGCCCCCGCGACCAAGAGCATGGGCAGCATGGCCCCCCAGGAGATCTGGGGCAGGCTACCGGGCATGGCGCGCCCCCTCCATCATGCGGGACCCCTCCGCCGGCGATTTCGGATTGTGGATTTCGGATTTCGGATTTCCGATCACCCAGAGGGCACCCAGCGACACCGCGCTGGCGCGCAGTCGCTGGGTCCCCGATTGCGGATCTTTCAAATTCGAAATCCGAAATTCGACATTCGAAATTCGGGCGGGTCCTCCCCGTGGCCCCTCTCGGCTCTCGCCTCTCGGCTCGCGCCGTCGGGATCGGCGGGGTCCCTCCCCGTGGCCCGTCGGCCCGATACCGGATGTGCACCTGGGCCAGCAACTGCTTCACCGAGGCCTCCGTCGTCGCGAGGAACGGGCGGGGATAGATACCGATCCAGACGATGAACAGGAGCACCGGCACCAGGACCGCGACCTCCCGCGCCGTCAGATCCGTCAGGCGGCGATTGGCCTCATGGGTCACCTTGCCGAACATCACACGCTGGAACATCCAGAGCATGTAGACCGCGGCCAGGATGACGCCCGAGGTCGCCAGGACCGCATACAGGACGTTGACCCGGAACGTCCCCACCAGGATCAGGAACTCGCCCACGAACCCGTTCAGGCCCGGCAGGCCGATGGAAGAGAGCGTGACGATGAGAAAGAACGCCGTGAAGACCGGGATGACCCGCGCCAGTCCGCCGAAATCCTCGATCATCCGGGTGTGGCGCCGCTCGTAGATCATCCCCACGATGAGGAACAGCGCGCCGGTGGAGAGGCCGTGGTTGATCATCTGGATGATCCCGCCCTCCACCCCCTGGATGGTCAGGGCGAAGATCCCCAGCATCACGAAGCCCAGGTGGCTGACCGAGCTGTATGCCACCAGTTTCTTCAGGTCCGGCTGGACCATGGAGACCAACGCCCCGTACAGGATGCCGATGATGGCCAGCCACGAGAAGAGCGGCGTGAAGTACCGGGTGGCCTCGGGGAACAGGGGCAGGGCGAAGCGCAGGAACCCGTAGGTCCCCATCTTCAAGAGGACCCCCGCCAGGATCACCGAGCCAGCCGTGGGCGCCTCCACGTGGGCATCGGGCAGCCACGTGTGGAAGGGGAACATGGGGACCTTGATGGCGAAGGCCACGGCGAAGGCCAGGAACAGCCAGACCTGGGTCCGCAAGGGGAGATCCAGGCCGTACATCTTGAGGAGATCGAAGGTGTACTCCCCACCGGGCCGGCCGCCGTTGAGATAATAGAGCGCGATGATGCCCACCAGCATCAGCACGCCGCCCGCCATGGTGTACAGGAAGAACTTGATGGTGGCGTAGATCCGGCGCGGCCCGCCCCAGACGCCGATCAGGAAGTACATGGGGATCAGCATCCCCTCCCAGAAGACGTAGAACAAAACCAGGTCCAGGGCCACGAAGACCCCCAGCATCCCGGTCTCCAGGAGCAGCATGCAGATCATGTACTCCTTCACCGAGGTCGTGATGGCGGTGTAGGAGGAGAGGATGGCGATGGCCGTCAGGAACGTCGTGAGCAGGACCAGGAGCAGGCTGATCCCGTCCACACCCACGAAATATTGCACCCCGAGGCCGGCGATCCAGGGCTTCCGCTCCACGAACTGCATCCCCGGCACGTTGAGCTGGAAGCCCCGGTAGAGCTGGAGGGATACCAGGAAGGTGAGGACCGAGACCGCGAATGTCAGGTGCTTGATGGCCGCCTCTCGCCGCCGGTCCACCAGGAGCAGCAGGCCCACTCCCACCAGCGGGAGGAACACCACCGTTGAAATGAGGGGGAAGTTACTCACGAGTCCATTTCCGATCTCCCCTCACCCCTGCCTGCCGGCAGGCAGGCGTCCCCTCTCCCCTCATGAGGGGAGAGGGCCAGGGAGAGGGGTCATCGCCAAAACGCAAGATACCCCAGGATCGCCACCACCCCGACGATGAAGCTCAGGACGTAGCTCATGACGTACCCGGTCTGGACGCGGCGCAGCGCCAGGCTCCCCACCCGGATCAGGGCCCCGATGCCGTTGACCGAGCCGTCAATCACCGGCTCGTCGAAGCGGCGCCAGAGCCACAGCGAGCCGCGCCGGATGGGCTCCACGACCAGCGCGTCGTACAGTTCATCCACGTAGTACTTGTGGAGCAGGGTCCGGTAGGCCGCCGGGTACCGCTCAACCATCCGGGCGGGGATCTCCGGCCGCCAGACGTAAAAGCGGGTGGCGAGCCCGACCCCCACCAGGGCGATGGCCAGGGAGAGGATGGCCATGGGCACCTCCCCCACGCTGGCCGCGTGCCCCGCCACCTGCCTGGCGCCGGCGAAGACCGGCTCCACGAACCGGTGATACGCTCCATGCTCCGGCGGGACGCCGACGAATCCCACCAGGGCCGCGAAGACCGCCAGGATCACCAGGGGCACCGTCATGATGGGCGGCGACTCGTGCAGGTGATGCGCCGCCTCCGGCTCCACCCGCGACCGCCCCTCGAAGGTGAGGTAGTAGCATCGCAGCATGTAAAACGCCGTGAGGAACGCCCCACCCGCCCCGAGGGCCCACACCGCCCCGTACCCCCCGGCCGCGGCCCCGTACAGGATCTCATCCTTGGACCAGAACCCTGCCAGCGGGAAGATGCCCGCGTTGGCCAGCGCCGCGATCAGGAAGGTCCAGGCGGTGATGGGCATGTGCTTCCGCAGGCCACCCATCTTCCGGATGTCCTGCTCCCCCGAGAGCCCGTGGATCACCGAACCGGAGCCCAGGAACAGGAGCGCCTTGAAGAAGGCGTGGGTCGTCAGGTGGAAGATCGCCGCGGCGTACGCCCCTACCCCGCAGCCCAGGAACATGTACCCGAGCTGGGAGATGGTCGAGTAGGCCACGATGCGCTTGATGTCGGTCTGCACCAGCGCGATGGTGGCGGCGAAGACCGCGGTGAGGCCCCCGATCCAGGCCACCACCGACAGCGAGAGGGGGGCCATCTCGAACAGCGGGGCCGATCGGGCCACCATGTAGACCCCGGCCGTCACCATGGTGGCGGCGTGGATCAGGGCCGAGACCGGCGTCGGCCCCTCCATGGCATCCGGCAGCCAGACGTACAGCGGAATCTGGGCCGATTTCCCGGTGGCGCCCAGGAACAGGAGCAGCGTGATGGCCGTCACCACGCCCCCGCCCGCCACGAGCTGCGCCGGGGCCGCCGCAAAGACCTGGTCGTACTGAAGCGTCCCCAGGCTGGTCCAGAGCAGCATCACCCCCAGGGCGAAGCCGAAGTCCCCCACCCGGTTGACGATGAACGCCTTCTTGCCGGCGTCGGCCGCCGACTTCTTTTCAAACCAGAAGCCGATGAGCAGGTAGGAGCACAGGCCGACCGCCTCCCAGAAGACGTAGAGCAGGAGGTAGTTGTTGGCCAGGACCAGCATCAGCATGGAG
>JACPAT010000148.1 GCA_016180655.1 Candidatus Methylomirabilota bacterium
GCCGGTCCGCGCCAATGGCCGGATCTCCGTCAGCTTCGCGGAGGTCCAGGTTGACGGCCTGACCGCGGACCAGGCGGCCCAGGAAATCACCCGGCAACTGTCCGTCTATTTCCGGAAACCCGTGGTCGAGGTCCAGGTCAAGGAATACAACAGCAAGAAGGTTTCCGTGCTCGGCGCGATCGGTGCGACACCGCGGGGCGGCATCGGAGCCATTCCCTTGATCGGGCGCACCACCCTGCTCGAGCTGATTGCCAAGGCCGGGGGACTCGCCCCAAACGCCAGCCTGGAGCGGGTCCGGATCACCCGGGCCTCGGGGAAAGCTTATACCGTCAACATGTTCCGGTACATCCAGGAGGGCGACCTGTCGCAAGAGTTCATCCTCGAAACCGGGGACGTTGTCTTCGTTCCGGAACGGGTGCCGGGAGAGGAGCGCCGGGTCTTCCTGCTGGGCGAGGTCAAGACCCCCGGACCGGTCCCCTTCTTCCCCACGCTGACCGTGGCCCAGTTGATGTCGCAGGCAGGCGGGTGGACGGACGGCGCCCTCTTCGAAGAGGCGCGGATCATCCGGCCCGACCCCAAGAACCCGGAGATCATCGCCCTCGACCTCGGGCGCCTGATGCTGGACGGGGACCGCCGGATTGACCAGTTCCTGATGCCGAACGACATCGTGTACATCCCGCGGACCCGGATCGCGAACTGGAACGCGTTCCTGGCCCAGATCCGGCCGACCCTCGAGTTCTTCTCGCTCCCGTTCCAGCCGCTCTTCACCATTCGCGCGCTGGAGACGAAGTAGGCACCCCCGAGGGGAACCCATGGCGCAGTACGATCTGAACCTCCGCGATTACTGGCGCATCCTGCGGAAGCGCAAGTGGATCGTGGCGCTCGTGGCTCTGGCCTTCGGGGGCATGGCCTACGTTTTCGCCGAGGTGCAGAAGCCGAATCCGGTCTACCAGGCCACCGCCGTGGTCAAGTTCGAGCGCTCCACCACCCTGGTGGGCCTGCTGGTCGAGACGATCTCGCTCTCCAGCGGCGACAACCTGGCCACCCAGTCAGCCGTGATCCGGAGCTTTCCGGTGCTGGAGCGGGCCGCCAAGGCGTTACGGATGATCCCGCCGGACCTGGACTCCGAGGCGATCAAGCGGAACCTGCGGTACGTCCAGCTCGTCAGCGACCTGCGGGGGCAGATCACGGCCGCCCCCGAGGAGAACACGACCCTCATCAACATCACTGTAACCTCGCCGGATTCCATCCAGGCCGCCCGGGTCGCCAACGCGGTGGCCCAGGCCTACCGGGAGGAGAACCTCCTTGCCCGGAACCAGAAGATCCGGGAGGCCCGCCGCTTCATCGAGGAGCAACTGGCGGAGGCCACCGGGCGGCTAGAGGAGGCCGAGGATGGGATTCGCGCCCTGAAGGAGCAGCGCGGCTTCGTCTCCCTGTCGGAGGAGACCAGCGCCTCCCTGACGCGCCTGACCGGGCTGGAAGGCGAGTACGAGAAGGTCCGCCAGGCGCAGCAGGAGACGGCGAACCAGATCCAGGCCCTGCAGGACCCGCAGGTCCTGGCCGGGGCGGTGTCTCCCCGCATCTTCACGGACGCCGGCGATCCCACCATCGCCAAGCTGAATACCAGCCTGCTCGACCTCGGCGTGGAGCGCGAGAATCTCCTCGCCACGCTCACGCCGGAGCATCCCCAGATCCGCGACCTGAACGCCCGCATCGCGACCACCCGGGAAAACCTGGTCCGGGAACTCCGGCTCAAGATGCAAACGTTCCAGGGGCGTGGCGCGGATCTCCAGCGGCAGATCCGGCAGGTCCGGCAAGAGCAGCGGACCCTCCCCGAGGTGGCCCGCCAGTACGCGGGGCTGCAGCGCGAGATGGCGATCAACGAGAACCTCCTCTCCCAGCTTCGGACCAAGCTCCAGGAGGTCCAGATCAAGGAGAAGGAGCAGGTGGAGGAGGTCAGCCTGGTCCGGCCGGCCATCGAGCCGGGCCGGCCGACCAACCCGCCGCAGACCACCGGCAAGGGGATCGTGGGGCTCTTGATCGGCCTGACCATCGGCCTCGTCTTGGTGTTCGTGCTGGAGTCCATGGACACCTCCATCGGCACCATCCACGATGTGGAGAGCTACGTCGAGGTGCCGGTGGTGGGCCTGATCCCGAACATCGACCCGACCAAGGACGCCGCGCTGGCGCCCTCGCCGGACGAGGAAGAGGACCTCGCCCTCACGAAGCTTCGCCCCTTTCTCATCACCCTGCTCAGCCCGAAGTCTACCATCGCCGAGGCCTACCGGTCCATGCGGACCAACGTCGAGTTCCTGTCCCTGGAGCGAAACCTCAAGACCCTGTGCCTGACCAGCGCCCTCCAGATGGAGGGCAAGACGACCACGGCCATCAATCTGGCCATCACGCTGGCCCAGATGGGCAAGAAGACCCTCCTGGTGGAGGCCGACCTGCGCAAGCCGTTCATCCACCATGCCCTGGGGATCCCGCGAGACCCCGGCCTGGCAGAGGTCATCGTCGGGAACCGGGACTGGCGGGAGTGCCTGCGGACGGTCGCCGATCTGATCCTGGGCCCCCTGGGCCTGGAGAAGGTGATGGCCGCCCCCAACATCGACAAGCTGCACGTGTTGACCAGCGGCACGCCGCCACCCAACCCGGCCGAGTTCCTGAACTCCCAGCGCATGACCGATCTGATCGTCGCGTTCCGGCAGGAATTCGATACCATCATCTTCGACTGCTCCCCCATTTTGCCGGTCACCGACGCGGCCATCCTCTCTTCCAAGACCGACGGCACGTTGATCGTGTACCGGGTGGGACGGACCGCCCGCGCCGCGTTGAAGCGTGCCAAGACGCTCTTGGAAAACGTCCGCGGCAAGGTCCTGGGCATCGTCCTCACCGGCGTGCGGGCCGAGGTCAGCCCCGACTACGAAGACCTGGAATATTATCGCTACGCCTACGGCCAAGAGCCGAGCCGGGTGGACGCCAGGCGCCTGGCCTTCCGCGGCCGCAAATCCGCCCTCCGCAGGGTCACGGGCTTTCTCACGGGGGCCTCCATCCCTGCCAAGGTCCTGCTGCTGATCCTGCTGGGTCTCCTGGTGGCCGGCGCCTGGGCCTGGTGGTATGGAATCCGCCCGGCGGACTGGCTCAGCGGCCTGACCCCCAGGGTGGAGCAGATCCTGCCGACGTCGCGGCCGGTGACCGCCCAGGGGGGGGCAGCGGGGGGGACGACCCCGGGGGCCGGAAAAACCCCTCCCGCAGCCCCGGCGCCTTTGCCCAAGAGCCCGGAACCCTCGGGTAGGGCGGCCTCTCCGGCCCCACGACCCACGGCTCCACCAACGCCGGTCGCGACGCCAGCCCCGTCTTCGCGCGCCCCCACGCCGGCCCCATCGGCACCGCCGCCCAGAGGAAATGCGGGGCCGTCCGGATCGGCGCACCCGTTCGCGATCCAGGTGGCCTCGAGGCCGGACCGGGCGATCTCACTGGCCCACGCCGAGAATCTCAGAAAGGAGGGGTTGGAGGCATTCACCGTTCCCGCCCAGGTCCCGGGAAAAGGGAGGTGGTACCGGGTCCTCATCGGGGGATTCGAGTCCGCCTCCAGCGCCGCCGAGGCGGAGCGAGAGCTGCGGGCCAAAGGCCGGATCGAGGACGCCGTGGTCGTCTCGCTCCCCTACGCGGTGGAGGTCAGCGGGCTCGCCACGCCCGATCAGGCGGCCGAGGCAACCCAGGTGGCGCGACGCTCCGGGTATCTTCCCTTGCTCCGCCAGGCCCCCGGAGACCGTCCGGCCGGCTCGAACCAGACCTTGCTGGTGGAGGCCTTCGGGACCCCCCGGGAGGCGGAGCGGCTGGCGGACCTCCTGCGCGAGAGGGGTCTCCGCCCTCGAGTGATCCGGCGCTAGCCAAGGGTCAGGATGGCCAACCGGTCGGCGGAATTTTTGGCGGGCCCCATTCCCCTCATAGCGCTCGTGCTTCTCCTGGCGCTGGGTGGGGGCTTCATCGTCGCCCACACCACCGCCGGGCTCAGCCTGGGCGCCGTCCTGCTGATCACCATCCTCTTCACCAGCTTCCTGAACAGTGAACTCGCCCTGCACATCATCCTGCTGTCCATGCTCCTCTCGCCGGAGATCGTGGTGGGCGGCCTCGGCAACATCTCCATCGGCAAGCCCATGGAGAAGGGCGAGGCGCTGGTCCTCCGTATGGAGGACCTCGTCCTGATGGCGGTCGCCCTGGCGTGGTTCGCCCGGACGGCCATCTTCAAGGAACTGGGGTTGATCCGGAAGACCCCCCTCAACCGTGCCATCTTCGGTTACACGATCTCGCTGATCCTGGCCACGCTCCTGGGCGTGTTCTTCGGCAATGTCCGCCCCCTGCGGGGATTCTTCTACACCATGAAATACCTCGAGTTCTTCGTGGTCTACTTCATGGCGGTGAATTACGTGCGGGACGAACGCCAGGTGCGGCGCCTGCTGGCCACGGTCCTGATCACCTGCGCCATCTCGGCCGTGATCGGGATCGCCCAGATCCCGACCGGAGAACGGGTGGCGGCCCCCTTCGAGGGGAAGTACGGGGAACCGAACACCTTTGGCGGATATCTGGTCTTCATGCTGGCCCTGATCCTGGCCCAGGCCCTCACGGCCCAGGGTCTGCCGGCTCCCTTGGGGTGGGCGGCATTCGCCGGTCTTCTTGCGCTCCCCCTCCTGTACACGCTCTCGCGCAGCTCCTGGCTGGCGGCCATTCCCATGCTCTTGCTGTTGATCGCCCTCAGCCGGCGCCGCCTGATCCTGATGGTGGGGCTGGGCGCGCTGGTGGTTCTGGGTCCCCTCGCCTTTCCCAAGCAGGTCGTGGATCGCTACAACTACACCCTGAACGCGAAGGTGGACCGCGGCGAGTACCGCATTGGCGGTGCCCGGCTGGATACATCCACCAGCGCGCGCTTTGACAGCTGGAGGCAGGGGCTCCAGGGCTGGGCCAGGCGGCCCCTCTTCGGCTATGGCGTGACGGGCTTTGCCTTCATGGATGCCCAGTTCGTCCGGGTGCTCGTGGAAACCGGCCTGGTGGGACTCGCTGCATTCGTGTGGCTGTTGTGGCGGACCTGGCACGTCGCGTGGGACACCCACAAGCGGGCCGCCGGCACCCGGTTCGAGGGGGTGACCCTGGGCTACCTGGCCGGCCTGGTGGCCATGATCATTCACTCCCTGGGGGCCAACACGTTCATCATCGTGCGGATTATGGAACCCTTCTGGTTCATGACGGGGATCATCACCTTGCTTCCCCAGTTGGAGAAGAGCGAAGTTCCCCCGGGGACGATGACCGGATCGGAGCGGGTTCTGACGGAGACGCGGCCTCGGTAATTGCCCGCGTCCACCGTGACCTTGACAGCGTAGAGCCGGGTTGAGGCTATGCGATCGTCCGAGGTGGTAGGCCAGGCGCCGGTGCTGGTGATTCAGGCGGGGGAGAGTGCCTTCGGGCGGCAACTGCGCGAGCTGTGGCAGGCCCGGGAACTGTTCTACTTCCTGGCGTGGCGGGATTTCAAGGTCCGGTACAAGCAGACCGTCCTGGGCGCGGCCTGGGCGATCATCCAACCCCTCTTCACGATGGTGGTCTTCTCCATCTTCTTCGGCTACCTGGGAAAGATGCCGTCAGACGGCATCCCCTATCCCATCTTCACCTACTGCGCGCTCCTGCCCTGGTCGCTCTTCGCCCACGCCCTCAATGAATCCAGCAACAGTCTGGTGAACAACCAGAATCTCATCACGAAGGTCTACTTCCCGCGGCTCATCATCCCCATGGCGCCTCTCTTCGTGGGGCTGGTGGACCTGCTCACGGCCCTGGCCGTCGGCATGTGGCTCGCCGCCCTGAACGTGCAATACCGGGACGTCCGGTACACCATCCCCTTCCTCACCCAGCTCTGGCTGTTCGCGACCCCGGTCGCCTACCCCAGCAGCCTGCTGCCCGAGCCCTGGCGAAGCCTCTACGGCCTGAATCCCATGGCCGGCGTGGTGGAGGGCTTCCGCTGGTCCCTGCTGGGCCGTCCCAGCGCTCCCGGCCCTCTCATCGCGGTGTCGTCCGTCGCCGTCCTCGTCCTGCTGATCGGCGGGTTGTGGTACTTCACCCGGATGGAGGAGACCTTTGCGGACATCGTGTAACGACAGGGGACGGGAGACGGAGGACCGACGATGTACAAGTTCCAACGTCTGGCGGTGTACGGGTTGGCATTGGACTATGCGGATCAGGCGTACCGATTGGGCCTTCAGTTGCCCGAGGGGGAGCGCTTCAATCTCCGGTCCCAGTTGGACCGAGCCGCAACTTCTATTGTTCTGAATATCGCCGAAGGTTCAACGGTCCAGAGTAACGCCGAGCAACAGCGCTTCCTTGGGATGGCCGTCCGGTCTTACTTGGAAACTGTGGCGTGCTGGGATTTGATCGAACGTCGGGGGCACCTCTCCTCCAAGCTATTGGCTGATGTTCGAGACTTGGGGCATCGCTTGTTCGTGAAGTTGCAGGCATTCCGGAGAAGTCTAGGCTAGGAATCGGCGGGAGGGCGAAGCTAGTGACCCCCGTCCTCTGTCCCCGGTCCTCCGTCGAGTGTTCCATGAGCGAGTTTGCCATTCGCGCCGATAACCTGAGCAAGCGGTACCGGATCGGGCCGCGGGAGAGTTACAAGGCCCTGCGCGATACCCTGACCGATGCCCTGGTCGCTCCTTTCCGCCGGCTCCGCCGGACGGGAGACGGAGGACGGAAGACAGGAGACGGGCTCCCCGGTCCCCGGTCCCCGGTCCCCGGTCACGATAGCCACATCTGGGCCTTGCAGGACGTGTCCTTCGAAGTGAAGCCCGGAGAGGTCGTCGGCATCATCGGTCGCAACGGCGCGGGAAAGAGTACCCTGCTGAAGATCCTGTCCCGGATCACCCGCCCGACCCGGGGCCGGGCGGAGATCCGCGGCCGGGTGGGGAGCCTGCTGGAGGTCGGCACCGGCTTCCATCCCGAGCTGACCGGCCGGGAGAACACCTATTTGAATGGCGCCATCCTGGGGATGGGCAGGGCGGAGATCGACAGCAAGTTCGGCGAGATCGTGGCGTTTGCCGAGGTGGAGAAGTTCATCGACACGCCCGTGAAGCGTTACTCCAGCGGCATGTACGTCCGGCTGGCCTTTGCCGTGGCCGCCCATCTGGAGCCGGAGATCCTCCTGGTGGACGAGGTGCTGGCGGTGGGGGACGCCGAGTTCCAGAAGAAGTGCCTGGGCAAGATGGGCGATGTCGCCAAGGAAGGCCGGACCGTGCTCCTGGTCAGCCATAACATGGGCGCCATCACCAGGCTGTGCCGGCGGGCCATCCTGTTGGACCAGGGCCGGGTCCGTCTGTGCGCCCCCAGCGACGAGGCGGTCGCGCAATACCTCTCCCTCCATTCTACCGGCAGCGCCGAATTCGCCGTCGCCCGGCCCTCCCCCGCCCCGGGGCATCCGGATTTCACCCTCCGGGCCGTGCGCGTCAAGGATTCCCGCGGGGCCCTGGCCGCGTCCATTGACATCCGTCACCCCTTCTGCGTGGAGATCGAATACGACCTCCGCCGGCCGATCAACGGCCTCCGCGTCGGCTTCCGCCTCCTCACCTCGGAGGGCGTGGTCGTCTTCAGCTCCACCGACAGGGATCAGGAAGGCGCCGGCGGCCCCGACCGCACCGCGGGCGTCCATCGGAGCCGCTGTGAGATCCCCGGGGGATTCCTGAACAAGGGACACTACAGCGTGTCCCTGGGCATCGATGTCCCCATGGTCCAGTCCATCCTGTTCCTCGACGGCGTGGTGTCCTTCTTCGTCGAGCCCACGGGCGGCCTGGTGGGTGCCATTCCCGACAATCGCCTGGGCGTCGTGTGTCCCAGGCTGCCATGGACGGTGGAACGCCTGTGACCGGCGCGTGCCTTGGACGCCGGGCCCGCTCCGGGCGCCCCAAGGAGTGCTGATGCCCCGGGCCTGTCCCGCCTGCCTGGCGGAGAACACCGCGACCGTGGCCGAAGCCCTGGCCTCCGGTTCCTTCTACCGGTGCGGGCGCTGCGGCCTGCAGTACGTGGAGCCGGTCCCCACCGGGGTTCCGGTCTTCCTGGATTTCACCG
This sequence comes from Candidatus Methylomirabilota bacterium, assembly GCA_016180655.1. Lineage (GTDB taxonomy): Bacteria > Methylomirabilota > Methylomirabilia > Methylomirabilales > 2-02-FULL-66-22 > 2-02-FULL-66-22. The sequence goes on from JACPAT010000148.1 coordinate 8,101, forward strand.
ACGCGGGGAGGATCATCCTGTCCCAGATCGAGCGGGGAGAGCCGATCGGGGAGCTGCTGACGCCGAACGAGCGCGCCATGCTGCGCTGGGTGCAGCGGCATCTCCCCGAGGGCGCGCCCGTCCTCGAGCTGTGCTGCGAATCCGGCCGATTCCTGGCAGCCCTCAGGCACGCCGGCTTCACCCCCCTCGGCATGGACCCGCTGCCCCGGCCGATCGGGATGCTGGAGGAACGAGGCTTCTTGGTTCACACGGGCTCCGTCGAGGACTACCCGAAGGACTGGCCCGAGCCGGCGGCCGTGGTGCTGCTCGAGAGCCTCGTCCGCTTTCCGTTCCCGGTCACGGTCCTGCGAGGCATCCGTGAGCGGTTTCCCCGCGCCTGCCTCTCCCTCAGCGTTCCGAGTCCCCGGCGATCCCTGAAGGTCCCCGACTTCGACCGCCGCGTTGACTACCCCCCGCATCACCTCACCCGCTGGACGCCCCGGGCCGTGGTCAGCGCGCTCCGGAACGCGGGATACCGGGGGACGTGTCGCATCGTGCCGATCCGGCTCCACTGGATGCGAGGGGCGTGGATGCTCCGGATTCTCAAGGTCCTCTTCGCTGTCTATCTGCGTCTCACCCGGGAGGCGGACTACTCCTTGCTCGGCTATGGAACGCCAGCCTGATCCGCGCCCGCTGCCATCGCCGGCCCCCCGCCTCGCGCGCGCCTGGACGCGGGCGCCGTGGGAGGAGTTCCTTCGCGGGCTCGCGGGTGCTATGCGCCGGCTCCTCCCCCGCCCTCTGAAGGCGCCCCTGCGATGGCTCTCCGGCCGGCTCCCGCCCCTCTGGCGGCAGAGCGCGACCGTCCGCCGCACGGCCCGGTTCATCCGGCAATCCGAAGGATGGAGCGAGGCCCGTCTCCGGGCGCACCAGCTGGCCCGCCTCCAAGAGATCGTCCGCCATGCGAGCGCGCATGTTCCCGGCTACCGCCAGAAATTCCTCGCCCACGGGGTCGATCCCGCCGCCATTCGGAGCCTGGCGGATCTCCCGGGCCTGCCCTGCTTGACCAAGGACGACCTGCGGGCGGCCCCCGAGCGCTATGTCGCGGACAACATCCCCCGGGAGCGTCTGCAACTCGTCGTCTCCGGAGGAACGACGGGCACCCCGACCGGCTTCTATCACATTGCGGGATACAACGACGATGTCGCGCGCGCCTTCCGGCTCGCCATGTGGAGCCGCATCGGCTACACCCCGGCCTCCCGCGCCCTGGATCTCACCGCATCCTTTGCCCCGGACCGCCTCAGGTTCGCCGCCGATGCCAGGACCCTCTGGGTCTCCATCGGCGCCCTGGATCCGGGGCAGTTTCCTTCGATTGCGGACACCATTCGACGATTCGATCCCGAATTCGTCATCGGGTTCCCCTCGACGGCCACGCTCCTGGCGCAGTTGCTCCGCGAGACGCCGGTGCCGGCGCTCCGGGTCCGCGGCGTCATCACGGCCTCCGAGGTCATGCACGAGGCCCAGCGGCGATACATCGCCGAAGGCTTCCGCTGCCGGATTCTCGAATGGTACGGCCTGGCCGAATACGCGGGCTTCGCGGCCGGCTGCGAATCGAGCGACGCCTACCATTTCTTTCCCCAGGCGGGCACCCTGGAACTGCTGGACGAAGCGGACCGTCCGGTGACCCGCGAAGGCGACGAAGGGGAGATCGTCCTGACGGGATTCTACAACTGGGCCACCCCCTTCATCCGCTACCGGACGGGGGACCGTGCCGTCCTGGGCCGGGGCCACTGCGAGGCCTGCGGCCGCCACTACCCCCTGGTGGAGCGGATCGCCGGCCGGACCCAGGAATTCCTGGTGGCCCGCACGGGACGGCTGGTGCCGGGCTCGGCCCTCAACGTCCATTCCGACCTCTTCCATCACGTGTGGACGTACCAGATGCGCCAGGACACCCCGGGCGAGGTGGATCTCTGCATGGTCCGGAAGCCCTCCTACGCGCCGGCCCAGACCGAAGTGATCCGGCGAGAGATGCAGGCCAAGCTGGGGCCCGACATGGTCCTCCGCATCCACTTCGTCGAGGCGATTCCCCGGACGCCCCGGGGCAAGCACCAGTTCATCGCCCAGACACTGCCGCGCCCGGAGTCCGGCCGCCACCCCTCGGTCGAGGGGGATCACGCGTCGAGCAGTGCCCGGGAGGCGAAGGGGGCGCGACCATGAAGGTCCTGGTGTCCGGCGGGACGGGATTCGTCGGCAAGCCCTTCGTCCGGCGCATCCTCGCGGAGGGCTGGCGGGTCACCCTGATCACGCGGGACGCGCGCCATGCCGCCCCCCTCGCCCACGAGCACCTCAGGGTGGAGGAGGCGGACGTGGCGGCTCCCGACCAGATCGAGCGCCTGGCGCGCCCGGGGGACGCCTATGACGCCGTGTTTCACCTGGCGGCCTCGCTCCAGTACTTCGGGGACCGCAAGGCCCTGTACCGGACGAACGTCCAGGGCACGCGCGCCATGCTGGATCTCGCGGTGCAGACCTCCGCCAGGAAGTTCATCTACGCCAGCAGCATCGAGGCCATGGGGACGGTCGCCCGGCAAGAGGTCCCCGCCCCCGCCGACAGGGCCTGTACCCCCATCAGCCCCTACGGGGAGACGAAGGTCCTCGCCGAGCGACTCGTCATGGAGGCGGCGCGCTCCCGCTTCCCGGCCATGGCCCTGCGGATCGGGAACGTCTACGGCCCCGGCCAGCCGAGTTTCATGATCGAGATCGCCCAGGCCGTGCTGCACCGCACCCGGCTCCTGGAGTTCCTGCCGTTCTATGCCGACCGGTACATCCACCCGGTGCACAGCGACGACGTCACCGAGGGGCTCCTGGCGGCGTTCCGGAGCGACGTCCCGGCCTTCGTCGGAACCCTGGCGGGGGAATACGCCACCCTGGGCGAGTTGTTCCAGCTCTGCGGCGAGATCCTGGGCCAGCCGGTCTCCCTCCGGTCGAAACGGCGCCTGGACGGGCTCTTCCTGATCGCGCGCCGGGAGTTTCACAAGTACGAGCGGCACATGGACTTCATCACCTACCTCATGGCGGGGCGCGGCCGGCGCGTCCACCGTGCCTATTCCATCCAGGAGACGCGGCGCGCCCTCGGGTTTTCGCCGAAGGTCAGCCTCCGGGAGGGGATTGCCGAGACCCTGCACTGGGCGCGGCGGAGCGGGGTGCTGCCATGGTAACCGGCGGCGGGCCCACGGCGGGGACCGCCCCTGCCCCGCCCGCCACGGCGGGCGGGACGGAGCGAGCGGGTCGTCCCATGCGCGTCGGCCTGATCACGACCCTGGACACCAACATCGGCGACGACTTCATCCGGGAGGGCATCTGCCTGGTGCTGCAGGAGCTGTTCGCAGGCCGGACCCTCGAGTTCCGCGCCGTCAACAAGCACCAACCGCTCAGCGTGTACCCCGGGTGGCACCCGATCCGGCTCGCGGAGGCGCTGGACCGCCGCCTCCCGCGGGGCCGCGACAGGCGCGGCCAGCCTGTTCCATCGGATCGGCCTCAGCCGGTTCGACGACTGCGACCTCATCGTCCAGTGCGGCACCCCGGTCATCTGGCCGGGCTGCTCGCGATGCGAATGGGCCGAACCGCTGTGGGACCAGGTGGTGGGGCGCCTGAGCCGCCGGGGGATCCCCGTGCTGAACCTGGGGGCCGGTTCGTGCTATCCCTGGGAGCAACAGCCCGAGCAGGTCTTCCCGGAGACGGACGCCGCGTACCTCAGGAGGATTTTGGACTACTGCCGGGTGACGACCGTTCGCGACCGGCTGGCCCGGCACCTGTTCGAGCGCCTCGGTCGCTCCTGCCAGTTCATCCCGTGCCCGGCGCTGCTGGCGGGGCGGCCCTTCCGCAAGACCGGCACCCGGAGGGACCTCTTCGTCATCAACTTCATGGAGGGGGCGGGTCACTACGACTGGGAGCAGGGCATCGACTCCCCGGCGTGGAGGGAACTCGTCCAGACCCTCCTCAAGGGGTTGGGCCGGCAGCATCCGCTCGCGTTCCTCTGCCATAACCAGCGGGAGTATGAGGTCGCCTCCCTGCTCGATCCGGCGATCCCTCGCGTGTTGCCCAAGAACTCCCAGGAGTACTTCGCCCTGGCGGGCCGGGCCAAGCTGGCCCTCTTCAATCGCCTGCATGCGGCGATCGCCTTCGCCGGGATCGGCGTCCCGTCGGTGTCCGTGGGCACGGACACCCGCCTCCTGATGGTTGACGCCGTCGGTCTCCCGTGTTTCTACGTGAAGGAGGCCACGCTGGATCGGCTGGAGGACGCCATCCACCAGATCCGGATGAACCTCGACGGGGAGCGCGATCGTCTGCTCACCCTCAGCGAACACACGTGGCATCGGTACCGTGACGCGGTGGAGCAGGCCCTGGCGGTCGCGCCCGGGCGGACGTAGGTGGAATCCTTGGCGGGGTCGGGAGAGGAGACGGGACAGCCCCTTGGTAGATCGGTTGCCGGGTGGGCCCTGTCCGCCCTGGCGTCTCCGCCGGTCGTGCGCCTGATGGCGGGGCCGGCCCTCTGGCTGCCGGGGAGGGGGCCACGCGGGGAGCGCATCGATCTCACGCAATTCGCGCGTATCCTCGTCCTGCGCCTGGACGAGATCGGCGACGTGACGATGACCAGTGCCTTTCTCCGTGAACTGCGCCGGAATGTGCCCGGCGCCCGGATCACGCTGATGGTCAAGCCCACCCTCAGGAATCTCGTGGAACGGTGCCCGCACGTCAACGAGGTGCTCACGGTCGATGAGAGCGCCGGAGCGAACCTCCCGGAGTGGCGCCGGCGTGGGCGGGCGGTCCACTGGGCCCGGGCGCACCTCGCCCCCCGGCGGTTCGACCTGGCAATGCTGCCGCGCTGGGACGCGGACTACCACCAGGCGACCTTCCTGGCCTACGCCAGCGGCGCCCGCTGCCGGGTGGGATATTCCGAGGCCGTGACCGCGCACAAGCGGCGGGTCAACCGGGGGTATGACGCCCTGCTCACCCACGCGCTCGAGGATGCGACGGTGAAGCACGAGGTCGAGCGCACCCTGGACCTGATCCGCTTCCTGGACGGGACGGTCGAGGAGGATCGGCTGGAACTGTGGCTGGGACCCGAG
>JACPAT010000149.1 GCA_016180655.1 Candidatus Methylomirabilota bacterium
CGCCGCGGGCCACGAGGGCGTGGGCCAGGTTCGCCCCGATGAATCCTGCCCCGCCCGTGATCAGGTAGCGCGGCATGCACTCACCCTGTCACCGTAGCCGTGAGTGGGCCACCGGTCCGGCGCTGCCGGGCCAGCTCTCCGTCCCCGTCCACGTAGGTCCGGTGCCACAGCTCCAGCATCAGGAGGGTCCAGAGCTGTTCGTGCCACCCGGCCGCTCCCCGAGCATGCTCGTCCATCAGTCGCTGGACGACCTCCCGTCGAACGTACCCGCGATGAAGGCAGCGTGGCCCGAGGAGGGTCTCGTGGACCAGATCCCGCAGCTCGTGCCGCAACCAGTGATCAATGGGGACGCCGAACCCCATCTTCGGGCGGCGAAGGACCTCCTCGGGCAGCAGCCCCGACAGGGCGCGCCTCAGGATGATCTTCGTGGCGCGACCCCGTACCTTCAGAGTCGCGGGGATCGTCGCCGCGAACTCCATGAACTCGTGATCCAGGAACGGCGACCGGGCCTCCAGGGCGTGGGCCATGCTGGCGATGTCCACCTTGACCAGCAGGTCGGCCGGCAGGTAGAGGGCGGCGTCCACCCCCAGCGTGGCGTCCACCAAGTCAGGGGCGTCGCTTTCCCGGTATGCGGCCAGGAGCACCTCCAGGGGGTCATCCTCGCCAACGGCCGCGCGAAACTCGGGGCTGAGGAGGTCCTCTCGCTGGCCGTCCGAGAAGGGGCAGAGCCAGCGGGCGTAGCGACGCTCCGGAAGTTCGGTCATCCCCTCCAGGAACCGGCGACTGCGGGAGAGCGGATTTCTGCGGCGTCCCCTCTGCGGCCAGAGGCGGAGCCCCATGCGGATCGCCCGCCGGAAGAGGTCGGCGCCCGGCCACGCCAGGGCGTGGTCGAAGGCGGTTGCCAGCCGAGTCGCCACGTACCGGTCGTAGCCGCCGAAGTTCTCATCGCCCGCATCCCCATTCAGTGCGACGGTCACGTGCTGCCGCGTCATCTGGGCGACGTAGTAGGTGGGCACCGCCGAGGAGTCCCCGAAGGGTTCGTCGTAGTGCCAGGCCAGGCGGGGCAAGATGTCCATCGCGTCCGGCCGGACCATCAGCTCGTGGTGCTCGGTGCCGAACCGCTGGGCCACCAGGCGGGCGTAGCGCAGCTCGTCGTACTCCGGCTGGTCGAAGCCGATGGAGAAGGTCTTGACAGGACCGCCGGATACCCGACGCATCATGGCCACCACGGCGCTGGAATCCATGCCTCCGCTCAGGAAGGCCCCCAGGGGCACGTCGCTGATCAGCCTCAGGCGGACCGCCTCCTCCAGGCGAGCCAGGATCTCCTGGCACCATTCGCCCTCCGGCCGTTCCCGCTTCCGGTCGCGCCGGAGCCGCCAGTAGCAGACCACCTCCACCCGGCCGTCCCCTGCCTGTGCCGCGGCAGACAGGCGGCAGATCAGGTAGTGGGCGGGCGGGAGCTTCTGCACCCCCTGGAAGGCGGAGCCGGGAGCGGGGACGACCCCGTAGGTCAGGTACCGGGAGATGCCGGCCGGGTCCGGGCGCACCTCCACCGATGGGTCCTGGAGAATGGCCTTCACCTCCGACGCGAAGCGGAAGGCCTCGGCGTCGCACTGATAGGCGAGGGGCTTGACCCCCAGCCGATCCCGGGCCAGGAAGAGTTGCTGCCGCGGGGCATCCCAGATGGCGAAGGCGAACATCCCCCGGAGGAACCGGAGGCAGTCCACCCCGTACTCCTCGTAGAGATGGAGGATCACCTCCGTATCGGTGCGGGACCGGAACCGGTGGCCCCGTCGGACGAGGTCGGGTCGCAGTTCCTGGAAATTGTAGATCTCCCCATTGAACACGATCCAGAGCGTGCCATCCTCGTTCGCCATGGGCTGGTGGCCGGCCGGGCTCAGGTCGATGATGCAGAGCCGCCGGTGGGCCAGCCCGACCGACCCCTGGCAGTAGATCCCGGCGTCGTCCGGGCCGCGGTGGGCCTGCACCACGTTCATGCGCTCCAGGACCTCGCGCTCCACGGGCCGTGCCGGATCGAAGTACAGCTTGCCGCCGATGCCGCACATCTCAGTCCACGACGCGGTACTTCAGGAGGGTCCAGAGCGCGCCGATCCCGTCCCGCCAGCTCAGCTTCTTGCCCTCGGCCCGGTCGCGCCCGTAGTAGGAGATGGGGAGCTCCACGATCTTGTGGCCACGCTTCAGGACCTTGGCCGTGATCTCCGGCTCGAACTCGAACCGGTTGGCCCGGATCTGGATGTTCTTGATGACGTCGGCGCGGAACACCTTGTAACAGGTCTCCATGTCGGTGAGCGCCCCCCGGTAGAGCAGATTCGCCGCGAACGTGACGAACCTGTTGCCCCACAGATAGATCAGGCTGAAGTCCCGGACCGGCTTTCCGCCCCGGATGCGTGACCCGTACACCACGTCGGCCCGCCCCATGAGGATGGGCGCCAGCAACTCGGGGTACTCGCTCGGGTCGTACTCCAGATCGGCGTCCTGGATCAGGATGATGTCCCCGGTGGCATAGGTGAGCGCCGTCCGGAGCGCCGCGCCTTTGCCCATGTTCTGGGCGTGGAACAGGACCCGGAACGGGGTCTTCAGCCCATCCAGTTGCTGGAGGCGTTCCCGGGTCCCATCCGTGGACCCGTCATCCACGATGATCAGGTCCTTTACCAGGCCGGCAGCATCCGCCGTATCCACTTGCTCCAGGATCTCGCGAATCGTGCGGACCTCGTTGAAGACCGGCATCAGGATCGTCAGTCGCCGTAGTGTCATGAGCTCTTTCCCGTGGAAGCAAGGGTGGACAGGGAACCGTCGCGGGCGGCCGACGACCGGCTGGCCCAATGATGTTCACTTAGGCCGTCAGCCGGGCGAAATCCCCCCTCGCCCCCCTTTGGTAAAGGGGGGTTGGGGGGATTTGCTCGAACGCTGATGCCACTCTTGAACCTCATGTGAACAGTATTGCCGGCTGGCCGGGAGCATCACCACCATCCGCCCCAAGACCCAGCGGCTGCCGGCGGCCGCCGCGACGGCGAAGAGGGGCATCACCTGCAGGATCATCCGGAACCGGTAGTCCGGCAGGTCCAGATCATAGACGAAGGCCACGTGGACGAGACCCAGGACGAGGACGACCGGAATCCAGCGGCTCTCCCGCCGGACTGCCAGGGCCCCCAGTCCGATCACCCCCAGGCCCGCCACCAGGAGGTCTACCCATCCGAGCCCTAGGCCCACGACCGCCCGGACCTCCTCGACGTAGCCGACCGGCGACAGGTTGAGCACGGCGCGGCCGAGTCCGCGCAGAGACCGCCAGGCCACTTCCCAGGCCGAGTGGAGACCGAAGTAATACTGGCCGAGGGTGATCCGTGGCCCGACGTACGGGTCCCGGATCACCGCTCCTGGCGAGGGGAAGCCTGGTTGTCCCTGGAACTCCTGGTTCGCAATCCAGCGCAACGTCCGATGGACGTCATACCCCGCATCCCCGTCACGGGCGGCCATGGCGAGCCGATGGGGGAGCACCAGGACGGCTGGAATGGCGACGGCGACCAGGAGGGGGCGCCACAGCCTCCGTCCCAGGTCTCGGTGCCACCACGCGGAAACGGCGAACAAGATGAGGAGGGCAGGGGCGTACGGAAACCGGGTGAGGAGCAGTCCCCCACCCACGACCCCCGCGAGGATCGCGCGATGCCACGGGAGGGACCCCTGCGTCCCCAGGAGGAGCCAGGCGGCTCCCGTGAGGAGAAGTGTCTCGAGCTCGACGCGCAGTCCCCGGCCGCTCTCGATGATTGCCGGGACAGAGACGCTGAGGAAGAGACCCGCACCGAGTCCCCACGTCGTTCCCAGCAGGGCTCGGCCCAGTCGATATCCCAGGTACACCACGCCCACCGAGAGGATGGCGGAGAGAAGGCGCAGGCTGAGGTCTTCGTCCCCGAAGAGCCACAGGGCCAGCTTGACGATGGCGGGATAGAGCGGCTCGCGCTCCCCGAAGCCGGCCGAGTAGAAACCCTGCGGTCCGGTCCAGGTGAGCGCCTGGGCATAGGCTCGATAGCCCTGGGCGTCCGGATCGAGGGGAGCCATGGCCACCCTCGAAACGTTCGCGTAGCGCAAGACCAGGGCCAGCGTCAGGAGGAGTCCGACCAGGGCGGCCCGCTTCGGGTGGGCCGTGAGACCCGCGAGCCCCAGGGCGACGGCCAGAAAGATCGCCCCCACCCAGCCTGCGGCGGGGAAAGAAGGCGGCGGCCCGTCCCAGGATTGCAGGACGAGCTTATCCAGGACGAGGCGCATTTCCCCCGTGGGATTCCGGGCGCTGAAGCGAAGGGCGATCTCCGTACCACCTGCGACCGACTCCGGGAGCGGCAGGCGCGTCCCCGCCAGGCTCCGGTTCTGGAGCAGGCGCTGGGGGCCGCCGGGACCGAGCAGATCCACCGTGCTCTGAATCCCGGCCTCGCCACCATACCATTGCAGGGTGATCGCCGACCACCGAGTGAGGGGCTGTGCCGTCCGAACCCGGTACTCGATCTCTCCCTGGCCCTGGGGCTCCAAGGCGAATCCCTTGGGAGTCGAGCGGAATCCCCCCACGGTGAGCCGAGCGGCCTCGGAGACGACCCCGTGATTGAACGGTTCCTCGATCTGCACGCGCATGGCTGGGGCCGGTGGCGTGAGGCCGCGGAACACCCAGAGGCCCAGGGGCACGGTCACGAGGAGCCACGCCCCTGCCAGAACCCGCCGACGGACGAGGGGCATCACGCGCATACCTTCCCCACACTGGGCGATTCAGGGAGAGGCGGGAGCGCCTTGCCCCCCACCAGCTTTCCATACAGGGCTAGATAGGCGTCCCCATCGAAATATCTCGCCGCCGCCTCCCGGCAGCGCACCCGGAAATCCGACCGGCTGGCCCGGATCTCCGAGACGATCCGGGAGAGCTCTACGTCCTCGTCCAGGATGTATCCCACGCGTTCCCGCCGGACGATGTCGGGACAATCCCCGACCCCCCGGCTCACCAGCACGGGCACCCCACACGCCAGGTACTCCGCGAACTTCACGGGGGAGGCCACCCGGTTGACCGAGCTCCGATCACGCAGAAGGAGGCCCAAATCCGCCAGGGCGAGGTAGTGCTGGATCATCTCGTGGGGGACAGACCGGATCAGGATCCCCGCCTCGTCGCCAAAGCTTGCCCGGGCGACCTCCAGGTCCCCGGTGAGGAGCAGGAGTCGCGTCCGGGCATGCACCTCCCTGAAGGCGTGGAACATCCTCAGGATGGCCTCCGGTGGGCTCCAGGCCGACAGGGACCCGGCATACGTCAGGACGAAATCCCCCGCCGGATCCAGGGAGAGTTCCGCCCGGAGTCGTTGGATCGCCGCCTCGTCCCGACGGGCCACCCGTGGGTCGTAGCAACACGGGATGACGACGATCTTCCCCGCCGTGGCGGGCTGCCAGCGGACGGTCCGCTCGCGCAGCCGTTCGGAGACACACAGGATGGCGTCAGCACGTCGGATGGCCCACCGCTCCAGGCGGCGGAGCAGATGATAGATCCGGCCGCGCCGGGCGATCTTGCCCTGCAGGACATACTCCTCGCCGAGGAGGCCGCGGTAATCCAAAACCAACCGGGTCCCATGCCGGAGGGCGGCGAGGGAAAGACAGAGGAGGCTGACGGGGTTTCTGCCGATGAGGACTGCCCCTGCCCGGTTGCGAGCCCGGGCCTCCAGGGCGAACCGGACAAGGTGCAGCCAGGTGAGGGGGTGCCAGATCCCGCGGTTGGTGCCTACCCGGATCCGCATCCGCGCCGGGGGAAGGTACGCCCGGTAGCGATCTCCGCCGTTCTTGCGCAGGGCGAAGATGTCGATGCCGTCCACGTCGGGCAATGAGGCCAACCGGCCGAGGAGGGGAAAGGTCTGCGCCAGGATGACGTTGTCGTTGATGTTGTCGATGGTCAGGTACGCGATGCGCATGGATCAGGAGACGAAGGCCTCCGCGACCTCTACCCGGACCGCGGAAGCGGCGTCCCCGGGTCCAGTCGGTTCCCGGGTGAGGACGGCGCGGGCCGAGCGCCCGGCCAGCTCCCATCGCCCCTCGCCGGCGAGGCGCAGGGTGACGCCGGGGGCCAGGGTGAAGTTCCAGGTGAAGGTGTGCCGGCCCGTCCCCCGGAAGCCATCGGCGATCTCCAGCCTCCGTGCCTTCTTCAGAAGGCGGAACTCCCGCCGGTGGATCACCGGATCGGCGAGGCGGGCATAGCCGTCATGTTCCCCGGCAAAGAGATCCACCTCGGGGCCGGTCTCCCAGGCGAGACAGTGAGGCGTGGCGTCGGCATGAAGCCAGAAGAGCCCCTCCTCGCCGAATCGGTTCTGCTCCGCCCCATCAATCACCACGGTGTTGTGGACCCCGGTGGACCGGAAGCGATTCCGCGAGGCGGGGTCCGGGGTATAGACGAAGCTCCCGGGATCCACGAGCAGATCCTGGCCGTCCGCGTGCAACTCGAAGCTCAGGAGGTCGTTGTGCTTGTGGTTCCCGATCCCCCGGGTCCCGACGGGACCGCAGGCGACGAGCAGGTAGAGGCCGCCCTCGCGCATCAGGTAGATGCCGCTCTCGGGGAAGGCCCGGCTCCCGGGAGGTGGCGGAGACGGTCCGCGGGCGGGCCGCAATCCCCCATGGAGCCAGAGGGCCTCTTCCGCGCGCTGCGCGCCCGCTGCGCTGAAGTCCTCCCGATCGAAGAACGCCCCACCCGTCGCCAGCAGGTGACGATGGTCGCGCGGCTCCCCCGTCCCGTACTCCGCCAGGATGTGGAGGCGCCCATCGTCGTTGTCCCCCACCTGGGGGGCCAGGCCGTTCGGTTTCGTGTACCAGAGGGCGAACTCCAGCATTCGCTCGAGCCGCTGCCGGAAGGTCGCCGGCACGGGGATGTCGTTTTTCTGGCAGAGGAGGGCGACGGCCAGGAACATCTCGGTCACCAGCCGGTGATAGGGAATGCTGGACTCGTAGTCCCCGCCGTCGGGATGGACCTGGCTCTCCAGCTCGCGGCAGAGCTCGTCCAGGGCGAATCGGCGCCAGGCCTCCGCCTCGCGGAAGGCCGGGCAAGCGATCCCCAGGGCGAGGAGGCCGGTGAGGTCGGCCAGGTAATGGTTGCTGCTCACCCCGTCGGCCCCGCGCTCGAGGTTTTGCATGATGTGGCGCCCGTGGGCGAGGAGGGAGCCGGCGAACAGGCGGCGGAAGGCCGGAGTGATTTGCGGCGCATGACGAAAGAACGCGTACCCCCAGAGCCAATTGAAGGCCCGGATGGCGACGTCCATGCTGCAGATCCAGTTCACCCCGAATGGCGGGGGGTTCTGGGCGACCCAATGGGTGACCTGGGCCACGAATTCCCCCGCATAGCGATCCTCGCCAGTGAGCCAGTAGGCTTTCCCCAGCGTGGCGAGATGCTGGAAGCGGGATAATTCCCACGGGACCTTCACATCCACCCCGGGGACGTCACCGAACCGCACCCGCTTGTAGAAGGTCCGGGGGTTCCAGCGATACCCGCTCTTGAAGTCGCGATGCCAATCAATTTCCGAGCCGAGAAGAGTGGGTCCCGATCCGAGGAGGTCAATGCGATGGTCGCAGACCGCGTCTGCCGCGCGGATCGTGGTCGGGATCGTCTCCGGGTACTCGGTGCGAAGCCGGCCGATGAGCCGGTCCCGGTCGCCGGCCGCCAGGAAGAAGCGTGAGCCGCGAGTCACTCCCTCCCCCGAGAACGGGTCCAGGACGCCGCCGGAGTCCGGGCGAAGGGCCGATCGGAGCATGCGATCCGTACTCCCCGCTCTCCGCCAGTGGGCCAGGGCCTCGGCCGTCAGCCCGCCCAGGAGCTGCCTCCCCTTCCGGCCCAGGGCGGCCGCCGCCCCGGGCAGGGTGAGCCGCCTGGCGCGGTAGAAGAGATACCGGAGACCGTGCCGCATTCGCTCAGCCCCTTGCCTCGCCCCTGGCACCAGCATACAGAGGGAGCCGCTCCGGCACCTGGCCCTCGATCCACTGTCGGTGCCACAGGGCGAAGTTCAGCAGGAACCAGCTCAAGGTGGCGTTGTTGCCGGCCAGCAGCCGCTCGACAACTCCCGCGTCGAAATACGGCTGGTCGGTGGTGAACTGGCGCAGCGTGTTCCGCACCACGGGCCCCAGTTCCCGCAGGAACCACTCGGCTACCGGGACGCCGAAGCCTTGCTTCCTCCGGTGAATGATCTCGTGGGGGATCACCCCCGCCACCGCCCGTTTCAGGATGTGCTTCAACTCGCCTCCGCGGACCTTCACCGCCTGGGGGATCCCCATGGCGAACTGCACGAACTCGTGGTCCAGGAACGGGACCCGCGCCTCCACGGCGGTCGCCATGCTCATCTTGTCCACCCGCATCAGCAAGAGCTCGGGCAGGCGCAGCTTCAGGTCCATGTATCCCAT
>JACPAT010000150.1 GCA_016180655.1 Candidatus Methylomirabilota bacterium
AGCGATCCTGACCTTCGCCAACGCCGCCGCGGCCCTGAGCACGGAACGGCGCGGCGGGATCCCCAGCCTGCCCTCGCGCCGGCAGGTCGTCGCCTTCCTGCGGGCGCACGGCGTGAGGGCCGGGATCGCAAGAGGAGGGTGAGAGCCATGCGGGCGGCAGTGTATCGCGGGCCGGGACAGATCGGGCTGGAATCGCGGGACGTGCCGCGACCGGGCCCGACGGATGTCCTGGTCCAGGTGAAGGCCTGCGGCCTGTGCGGAACCGATGTCCACATCCTGGAGGGGCAATACCCCGCGACGCCGGGCATCGCCCTGGGCCACGAGTACGCCGGCGTGGTGGTCGAGGTGGGCGCGGAGGTCACCGGCCTCACGCCGGGAGATGCCGTAGCCGTGGACCCTAACATCTCCTGTGGCGCCTGCCCGGCGTGCCGCCGGGGCGACGTGCACCTGTGCGAGCATCTCCAGGCGCTGGGGGTGACCCGCGACGGGGGCTTCGCGGAGATGTGCCGGCTGCCGGCGGCGCAGGCTCATCGCCTGCCGGCCGGTCTGGGGTTCGAAGAGTGGGCCCTCGTGGAGCCCCTCTCCTGTTGCCTGCACGGCCTGGACCTCGCCGGGACCCGCACGGGGGACCGGGTGGCGATCCTGGGTGCGGGACCCATCGGGCTCCTCATGGTCCAACTGGCCCGCGCAGCGGGAGCCGCGTTCGTCCTCGTCGCCGACCCGGTGGCCGCCAAACGGGAGCTGGCGCTCACGCTGGGCGCCGACGAGGCGGTGGATCCCACTCTTCGAGACGTGTTCCAGGCGTTTCATCAACGGGCGCCCGGTGGAGCCGACGCCGTCCTGGAGTGCGTGGGCGTGCCGGCGGTAGCGGCACAGGCGCTGGAGCTGCCCCGGCGCGGCGGGACCGTGGTCTGGTTCGGGGTGAGCCCCCCCGGCGCCACCATCCCCGTGGAGCCGTATGCCGTGTATCGCAGAGAGCTCACCATCCGCGCGGCGTTCGTGAACCCGCACACCTTCGGTCGGGCGGTGGCGCTCCTGGCCCAGGGACGGGTGCAGGCGGCGCCGCTCATCAGTCACCGGTTCGACCTGGCCGGCGTGGCAGAGGCCATCGCGACCGTCAAGGCAGGCCGGGCCATCAAAGCGCTGGTCCTTCCCCAGGAATCCTGAGGAGGCTGGGCGGCGTGAACAAGGAGAGGGTCATGAAACGGACACTCGGCATCCCGCTGGCGGCCGTCCTGCTGGCCGGCCTGTTCGTCTCCTCCTCCGATGCGGCCACCCCCGAGCTGAAACGCTGGGGGGCGGCCGTCAAGGCGAAGTTCGGCGGGACCACGATCGTCGTGAGCGGCATCCCGCACCCATCCACCGAGGCCTTCCAGGCAATGACGCCGGAGTTCACTGATCTCACGGGCATCAAGGTGGAATGGGACCTGATCGAGACGGGCCGCATCCAGTCGAAGCAGTTCCTGGAGCACACGGCCAAGACCGGCCGCTATGACGTCTACATGTTCAAGGGCACGTCCGTGGTCGAGTACTTCGCCAAGGGCATCCTCCTGCCGCTCATGCCGTATGTCAAAGGCGAGCTCACGCCCAAGGGCTACGACTACGAGGACCTGCTGCCCGCGGCCCGCGAGGCGTTGGGGACGGCCGGCGGGACGGTCCTCGGCATCCCGACGGCCAGCGAATCGTTCTTCATCGCCTACCGCAAGGACCTCTTCGGCAAGTACGGCAAGCAGGCTCCCGACACCACGGAGCAGCTCCTGGAGCTGGCCCGGTTCTTCAAGGAGAAGGAGCCGGGGCTCTCCGGCATCGTCATGCGGGCGCAGACGGGGCGCACGCTGGCCCTGGCCTGGAGCCTGCTCACGCACCAGTTCTGCGGCAGCATGGTGGACCAGAAGACCTGGGACGTCACGCTGGAGAAGGCGGAGACCATCCGCTCCCTGAAGTACCTGCTGGACCTGTTGAAGGCGGGGCCCACGGGCATCGAGAACTACACCTGGGAGGAAGCCACGTCCACCTTCATGGCGGGCAAGGCGGCCATCTGGTTCGAGGCCACCGCGCTGCAGCCCTGGCTGGAGGACCCGAAGAAATCCACCATCGTGGGAAAGATCGGCTACGCCCCGCCACCCAAGGGTCCTTGCGGCCGGTATGGCGCCATCGCCGGCTGGTCCATGGGGATCCCGATCCACGCCCCGCAGAAGGACGCGGCCTGGGCCTTCCTCGCGTACATGACGAGCAGGGACATGGCGCCGACGTATGCGGCCAAGGGCGGCGTGATCAGCCGCATCTCCTCGCTGGATGATCCCAAGTACGTGGCCCAGAATCCGGACTTCGTCCGGGCGCTGAAGGCCTCGTACGAGGCGGCGGGGAACCTGACGGCAAAGGGGGAGAAGTGGGTGCCTCCGACCGACGTGGCCACCAGGATCCACGAACGGGTGGGGGCCCACGCCGGCCTCGCCCTGGTGGGGAAAGTGTCTCCGGAGGAGGCGGTCAAGGCGGCAGCCAAGGAGGTGCGGGAGATCCTCGCCAAGGCCGCCGTGAAGGAGCAGCCGGCGCCAAAGAAGTAACGGCAATCCCCTCATGCGGGGGGAAAGGAGGCCAGGGTCATGAGCCACTACCATTGGCTGGACCGGGTGGACCGGAGGGAGTTTCTGAGGACGGTGGCCGGCGCCACGGCCCTGGGCGTGGCGGGGGACTGGCAGGCGACGGCCCTGCCCGCCCGCGCCGCGGCCAGGAAGAATTTCGGGGGCAAGACTGTTCGGGTGGCGGCGTCCGCCGAGTATTATGCGGTAGCTTTCCGGATGTTCCGTGAAAAGGCAGAGCAAGAATACGGGATCAAGATCGCCCCCGAGGTGATCCCCTCGCATGAGGCCTACCAGCGGGTCATGCTGGAGTTCTCTTCTCGGGCCAGCTCGTACGACATCGTGATGTTCTCGCCCCAGTGGCTGGCGGACTTCGCTCGCCACCTGGAGCCACTGAAGCCCATGGCGGATGCAGCGGGGCTGAACCTGAGCCTCGAGGATGTCCTCCCGGCGTTCCGGGACATGTACTCGACGTGGGCCGGGAGGCTGTACGCCATGCCCTTCGATGGCGACATGCACATCCTGTATTACAACACCGCGGCCTTCGGCAGTGCGGAGTACCAGCAGCGGTTTCGTGACAAGTACGGGTATCCGCTGGCGCCACCGCAGACCTGGGAGCAGTACCGTGACATGGCGGAGTTCTCCAACGGCTGGGACTGGTTCGGTGACGGGCAGAAGCACTATGGGGCGTCCGACGGGTACCGGCCGGGACGCACCGGCTTCTGGTGGTTCATGGGCCGCTTCGCCAACTACGGCGGCGTTTACTTCGACGAGGAGATGCGGCCACTCATCAACAGCCCGAACGGCGTCAAGGCGCTGCAGAACATGGTGGAGATCTTCCAGTTCGCGCCGCCGGGGAGCACCAACTTCGGCTACACCGAGGTCGAGACCGCTCTCGTAAAGGGCGACGTGGCGCTGTCCACCAACTGGACCTCGGTGGCCAGAGTGGCGGAGGATCCCAACAGGTCGAAGGTCGTGGGAAAGATCGGGTATGCGATGCTTCCTGGAACCATGATCGGGGGCAAGCTACACCGGGTGGGCAGCCTCGCCTCTGGCTGGTCGCTGGGTATCCCGAAATATTCCGCGAACAAGGAAGCGGCCCTCCATGCACTGGAGCTCTACACGCGGCCGGACGTGTCGGTGAAGATCAGCCTGAACCCGGCCACCGGTGTGGACTATACGCGGCGGTCGAGCGTGGAGTCGTCGGAGGCCCGGGCGGCCTGGCCCAGCGCCCCCAAGTTCCTTGAGGTGATCAAGGCCTCGGTGGATGTGGGATTCCCTGCGCCTCTGATCCCCGGCGCCGAGGAGTACATGAAGCTGTGCGGCGATGCCATGGCTGCGGCCGTGGCCAAGACCAAGGGGGTCAAACAGGCCCTGGATGACGCCGCCCGGGAGTGGGATCGGATTACGGACCGGTTGGGCCGCGATACGCAGAAGCAGCTTTGGAAGGCGCAGTACGATGCGATGAAGAAGCGCGGCCTCGTGTACAAGTCCCTGGCGTGAAGCCGGAGACTTCGCCGTGGACACGACCACGAAGGCGGGGGCCAAGGCCTTGTCCTTGGCTCCCGCCACCCGTGCCGCCCTGGTGAATGGCCGGCGCCCGACATCCCGGCGATTGGCACCCTGGCTTCTGGTGGCGCCCACGCTCCTGGTGATGCTGGCTACCAGCGTGTTCCCCCTGGCCTACTCCCTGGTGGTCAGCTTCACCCGATACGAGCTGGCCCGGGAGACGGGGTGGGAGTTCGTCGGCTTGGTCAACTACCGCGATGCCCTTCGGGATCAACGGTTCCTGGCCTCGGCGGTCCAGACGGCGCAGATCATCGGTCCGGCCCTCGTAACGGCCTTCGTCCTGGGGTTCGCGCTCGCCCTTCTGCTGAATCGTCCCTTTGGCGGCCGGGGCCTCTTCGTGAGCCTGCTGGCCGTCCCCATCATGGTGGCGCCCACGGCCGGGGCCATGTCCTTCGGGCTGATGCTGACGCCAAAGTATGGCGCCGTGAACGACCTCCTGTCCATCCTGGTCGGCCAACGATTGCTGATCGACTGGCTTGGATCACCGGCCCTGGCCAAACTGTCGGTGGTCGTCGTCCAGGTGTGGCGGTGGGCCCCATTCTATATGCTGGTCCTGCTGGCCGGGCTCCAGGCCATCCCGGACGAGTTGTACGAGGCCGGCCGTATTGACGGCGCGTCCCCTCTGCAGCTCTTCGGGTTCATCACCCTGCCCCTGCTTCGCTGGCCGGCCCTGGTGGGTCTCCTCATCGGCTTCATCGACCTGATCAAGATCTTCGACACCGTCTACATCATGACGACGGGCGGGCCCGGGGGCAGCACGGAGACGTTGACATTCTACACGTACTACACGGGGGTGCGCTTCTTCCACGTGGGCTACGGCGCCGCGCTGTCGTTCTATGTTCTCGCCGCCGTCCTGCTCCTGTGCGTTCTTCTGGTCCGGGCGTCCGGCCGGCGTGAGGAGGGCGTCGCGTGACACGCTCCCTGTGGCGGTGGACCAAAGCCGCTGGGTTTTACCTGATCCTCCTGGGCGTAACCGGGCTCTCACTGCTCCCGACGCTGTGGATCCTCTCGACCTCGTTGAAGACGCCAGGCGAGTACTTCACGTTTCCGCCCATCTGGTTCCCCCGACGGCCCACCCTGGAGCACTACCGCCTGCTCTTCGGCGAATACGAGGGTCTCCAGTACCTCCGGAATAGCCTCATCATCTCGGGGGGGAACACGCTGCTCGTCCTGGCCTTGAGCATTCCGGCGGCCTATGCTCTGGCTCGGTACCGGGTCGGCGGTCGGGCGCTGGCCTTTTGGATCCTGTCGCAACGCATGCTGCCTCCCATCGCCCTGGTCATCCCGCTGTTCCTCCTGTATGCGAAACTGTCCCTCCTGGACACGTTTCCGGGCCTGATCCTGGCCTATACCATTTTCAACATCCCGCTGGCGGTCTGGCTCCTGATCGGCTTCTTCCAGGATTTTCCCCACGATATCCAGGACCAGGCCATGGTAGACGGCTGCTCGGAGCTGGGGTCGGTCACGCGAGTGATCCTGCCGGTGATTGCTCCCGGCGTGATGGTCGTGGCCCTGCTGACGTTCACCCTGTGCTGGAACGACCTGCTCTTGGCGCTTACGCTCACCCGGAGCTCGACCCGGACGATCATGGTATTCTTCACCAGCGCCCTGTACGCGCCAACGGACGTCCAGTACGGGTCAGCCTCCGCCTCGATCGTGCTGGGGGTCATCCCGGCTTTCGTTCTCACCCTCTGTGGTCAGCGATATCTGGTCCGGGGTCTGTCCATGGGTGGGGTGAAG
>JACPAT010000151.1 GCA_016180655.1 Candidatus Methylomirabilota bacterium
GGCGGCTGCACCCCTGCCGGGGAGGATCCAGCACGACGAGGTCCCAGGGGCCGTCCTTCGCCAGGGCCGGGAGCACCTGTTCCACCTGGGCCTGGACGATGCGGGCCTCCGGGCACCCGTTGCTGCGAAGATTATGGACGGCATCGGTGGCCGCCGCGGCGTTGGCCTCGATCCCCAGGACCTGCCGGGTGAGGCGAGCCAGGGGAACCGTGAACGTCCCCACGCCGCTATACAGGTCCAGCACCCGCTCGGTCCCGGTCAGGGCCGCCGCCTCCATCACCAGCCGCGTCAGCGTCCCCGCCGCCAGGCCGCTCACCTGGAAGAAGGCGGCGGCATCCACCCGGAAGCGACAGTCGCCCACCCGCTCCAGGATGGCCCCCTGGCCGTGCCGGTCCACGAACCGCGGATGCTGCCGCGGATCCCCGTCCAAGAGCACCACGCCCGTGAGCGCCGGCACCTCGGCCTGGATCCGGTGAAACAGCAGCCGGATGGCGGCGCGGTCCTGGGCGCGCGCAAAGAGCGAGACCACCACCTCACCGGTGCCGGTCCCGGCGGCCGCCCAGACCTCCCGCACGCGGGGGAAGAGTTTGTGGAGGGCCGGATCCCGCATGCCCCGCAGGGTGCGCAGGACGTCGTTCAGGCGGGCATCCAAGAGCGGGCACCGGTCAAGGTCCACGACCCGCTGCGTCTCCCGCTGGTGAAAGCCGATCTGGAGGCGGGCGCCCGCGAAGATCTTGAACTGGGCCCGCGCGCGGTACTCCCACGGGCCGGCGGGAACAGCCGGCTCTGCCACCGGCACTCCCGAGAGCTTCCCTACCCGCGCCAGCAGCTCATGCAGGATCTCCCGTTTCCAGTGGAGCTGGGCCGCGTACTCCAGGTGCTGCCACTGGCACCCGCCGCAGTTGCCGTAATATCGGCAGGGTGGGGCCACGCGGACGGGCGAGGGGGTGACCACCCGGACGAGGGTCGCCCGGATGAAGTCCTCGCGGGCCTCCGCGACCTCGACTTCCGCCAGATCACCCGGCGCGGTGTAGGGGACGAAGACCACCCGCCCGTCCGGCAGGTGGCCCAGCCCGCTGCCCTGGAAGACCAGGCGCTCGATGGTCACCTGCAGCCGCTGGCCCACACTTACCCCCGCAGGAACGCTCATTCAATCCTCATTCGAGATTGGGCTCTATCTCCAGAAGCCGGATCGGCGCTGTCGCACCAGGTCAAAGACCAGCCAGAAGACCTTGCGACCCTCCGGAAGGTAGACGCGGAAGAAGCTGTCCACGGAAAGCTTCGGGAAGTTCGGCCGCACGTGGTCGAAGACCTTGAGCAGCACCAGGTGCACGTTTCCCCGGGACTCCAGCGCGGCGGCCAGGCGGAGACTCTCCGTCTTGGGCATGTAGTCGTCGGGGTCGCTGTGGACGACCAACAACCGGGCCCGCAGGTCCTGGATCACGCGGGAGGGCGACAGGAACCGGATCTGCTCGCGGATGCCCGGGCCCAGCCCCGCAACCAGGGCGGGGACACGGCCGGGGTCCCGGTTCACGAGCAGCTCGTAGGCCGCCCGCCCCTCGGGTCCCAGGGTCGCTGCCAGCGGGCCCGCGTCCACCCCGGGATTCTTGGCCTTGGCCTCGGCGATCTCCTTCAGGATCTCGCGGTCGCGGGCGGAGGGGATCAGTTCCAGGTTGTACCGGAGAAAGATCCAGCGGCTGTACTCGTTGGGAACCGTCCGCCCCCGCACGTCGCCGAACTCGTAGTAGCCCGTGGTGATGAAGGTGATCACGTTGAGCAGGTCGGAGTACCCCCCGAAGGAGACGACGAACTGCACCTGATCCCGGACCCGTGCATCGGCCGCCGCGATAATGGTGGGCCCCGCCCCGTAGCTGAAGCCGATCAGTCCGACGCGGTCCGGGGCCACGCCCCCCGCCCGGCCGGCGAGGTACCGGATGCTGGCCACCAGCTCCTCCACGTCCGAGGGTCGGAGGGTGAGCGACTTGAACCCCAGAAAGTCCGGGGTGAGCACGGTGAATCCCGACCGGGCCAAGAGGTCCGCCAGCCAGACGATCCGGTCATCGTCCTTCCCGGTTTCATTGACGCCGTGGACCAGGATGATCCCGGCGCCCGATCCCCCTCCGGACGGCCGGTACAGCGTGGCAACCATCTCCCGGCCGCCGCCCGGAAAGGTCACGCCCTGCCGCGCGGGCCCGTCGGTGATCCGGTAAAGAGGCCCCGGCTGCAAGGGGTTCGCCACCTGCACCAGCAGGAGGCCGCTCAGGATCGCGTCCCAGGCCACCGGCCAGGCCAGCGCAAGGAGCGCGACGAGCGCGATCGCCGTCCCCAGGATCACACGCCGCTTTCGCTTCATGCAGGCATGCTAGCAGAAGTGCGCGGGGCCGCGAAAGGACTTTCGCCGTGGGACGGAAGGGACGACGGCAAGAGCGTTCGGTTGTTCGGCAGTTCGGGCGTTCGGGCGTTCGCGTCCGACCGAACCACCGGGACCCACGGTACCGCGGTGGATACCCACCGCCGTGGCGTGGGTGCCCCGAACCCCCGAACGCCTTTTCTTGTAATTCGGGGCCCTAGCGTGGGGCGGGGGATTGGGGGCGAGGGCGGGGAAGATGCTGCCCACCACCGGAGCCGTTGCCCGGGCGCGGGCGCGCCTCCCCGGGCACCCGGCGGCCGCGAATCTCTTCCCGCAGCCGCTGGCGTTCCTCGGGGGTCATCTCCCGCAACCGTTGGAGGTTTTCCCGGATGCGCTGCCGCTCCTCGGGGGGCAACTGCTGGAACTCTTGCAGGCGCTGTCGCAGCGCCTGCTGCTGCTCCGGCGGCAACTGGCGCCAGCGTTCCAGCCGCTCCCGCAGCCGGGCGCGTTCCTCGGGGGGGAGCTTTTGCCAGCGCTGGTGATTCTCGCGGACGCGACGGCGCACCTCGGGCGGGAGCTTGCGGAATGTTTCGAGATTCTGGCGGACCCGCTCCCGCTCCTCCGGCGGAAGCTGCTTCCAGCGCTCGTAGTTCTCCCGGACGCGCTGCCGCTCCTCGGGCGAGAGTTGCCGCCAGCGCTCCAGGTTCTCCTGGACGCGGGCGCGTTCCTCCGGCGTCAAGGATTCGAGGCCCCGGAGCGCCTCTCCCCCGGGCGACGCCTGGCCCCGGGCCGGGCCGGGAACGGCCAGCCAGAGCACCAGCGCCCCCAGCAGGGGAACAAGCATTCGCATCATGGCTTCCCTCTCTCGTCCGTCTTGGCGCCGCGCGGCGGCGGCTCGCTCCGCACCTCGTCCATCTTCCGCAGGAGATCAAGCTGCCGGAGCAGCTCCAGGTCCCGCAGGATCTCCAGGTCGGCGAGCATCCGCGCGTCCACGCCGGGGTCGTCCCTCCCGCGGGGCGGCCGGCGCTCCTGGGCCTCTGCGCCGGCCGCAAAGACCGCGACCAGGCCCAGGCTGGCGAAGAGTGCGTATCCCAGGCGCCATCCCGTCCACATGGGCAGCATCAACTCAGCCGCGGCCGCCGGCCGCCGCCCAAATGCCGCAGGAGATCCAGCCGCTCCAGGACTTCGACGTCTTCCAGCAGGTCGAGGTTCTGGAGCACCTCGAGGTTCTGGCCGATGGCCAGATCCTCGCTGATCATCAGGGCCTCGACCGGCGGCAGGTCGCGCGGCGCCCGGTGGGTGCGCACCAGGCCAATGACCAGCAGCACCCCCAGGACCGTCGCTGCCGCCAGCGCCGGGATCGGCCGCAAGCCGGGGACTCGGCCGAGCCAGGCTGCCACCCGCGCCCACGCGGCGGGGCGGGGCGGAGGGACTGCGGCGATCCGCCGCCGCACCGCCGCCTCGAAGTCTCCCCAGAATCCGGCTGGTGGCTCCGGAACGGGCAACGCCTGTACCCGCCCCAGGGCCTCGCGGATCAGGCCGGCCTCCCGCGTGCAGTCCACGCAGGTGGCCAGATGCGCCTCCACCTGGAGGCGCTCTTCCGTCGCCAGTTCACCCTCGTGATGGGCGAGCAACCGCTCGCGGATGTCATCACACCCAGTCATGGATCCACCCGGCATCTCCCCCCGCCCCCTCGCCGCACTCATTTCGGATTGCGGATTTCGGATTTCGGATTGAAATTCGAAATTCCCCATTCGACATTCGAAATTGATTCCCTTCCCGCCCTGTGTCCCCGATTCGCCGCTTCCCCGTTTCTCTGCTTTCTGTCCACTGCCCCCCGGCTCCCCTGCTCCGCTGCTCCCTCGCTCCACGCCTTCCCCCACCCTTCCCCTCCCCCCGCCATGGGGGAGGGCCAGGGAGGGGGGCTGCTCCCCTGCTCCGCGTCGCCGCGTCGCCGCTTGCCTGCCCCTCTGCTCAGCTTAGTCCGCCTCCCGGAACACCGCCAGTCGCCGCTGGAGCGCCCGGACCGCGTGAAAGTAGTTGGCCTTGGCCGTCCCCTCGGAACAGTCGAGGACCTCGGCGATCTCCTTGTGGCTGAGGCCCTGGTGGACTCGGAGGGTGAGCGTCGCCTTCTGCTGGGGCGGCAGGGTCTCGATCGCCTCCGCCAGGGCCCGGTCCAGCTCATCGGTCAGGAGCGCCGCCAGAGAATCCGCCCGCTGGTCCGCCAGGGTGCCGTCCACCTCGGACGGATCCTGGCGGGTGGCCGATTTCAGGTGATTGAGGCACAGGTTCATGGCGATCCGGTAGAGCCAGGTGGAAAAGCGGGATTGTCCCCGAAAGCTTCCCAAGGCCCGGTAGGCGGCGACGAAGGCTTCCTGGGCCAGGTCCTTGGCATCCTCGGCGTTGCGCGTCAGGCGGTATGCCAACCGGTAGATCTCCTGCTGGTACTGCCGGACCAGCAACTCGAAGGCCGCCGTCTCCCCCGCGAGGACCCGCTGGATCACCTCCAAGTCTGGCTGGCGCAAGGCTCGCTCTCAGGCAGCGTTCAGGGCTCGCCGGACCCCGGAGGGACACGGGACACTCCGCGGGGAGCCTGCGGCTATTTCCGGGGTGCCTCCGGCCGGCGCCCCCCGCAGCAGGGATAGTCGCGATGCAGCAGGGTGTAGTCGGGAACCAGGGCCTGACAGAACGGGCACCGCTTCATGGCCAGCCCTCCTCTCTCCCCTCACACGGTTAGACCGGAGAGCCCGCCAAAGGTTGAGTTGGGAAAAAGCAACCGGGGGCCGGGTGCCCCCGGGAGATGCCCCAGGGCGCCCCCCGGGGGTACCCGGCCCCCGTCCCGCGCATAGCGGCCTACTTCTTCCGCCGCTGGTGGCGTGTCCGCTTCAGGAGCTTCTTGTACTTATGCTTGGCGATCTTCTTGCGCCGTTTCTTGACCACGCTGCCCATGCCATCCCCCCTTTCTTCGATCCAGTCGTCTTGTCTTTATCCACCCGGGATCCCGTACGGGTTCACCCGGTCTCCTGCCCCTCCGGCGGGGTCATTCCCTCGCCCCCTTCCCGGCGGATCTGGAATTTCTCCAGCCGGTACTGGAGCGTGCGATAGCTCAATCCTAGAAGCTTGGCGGCCTTGGCAATGACCCCGCCGGACTGCTCCATCGCCTGGAGGATGAATTCCTTCTCGACCCCCTCCAGGTTGATCCCCTGCGGCGGCAGGAGAAAGCGATAGGCGCCTTCGGCCACCACGGCGGCCCCCGGCTCGCGAGGCGGCAGGGACGAGAAGCGTACCTCGATGGGCAGGTCCATGTAGTCAACGGCCCGGCCGTCCGACAGCAAAACCGCCCGTTGCAGGACCGTGTCGAGCTGCCGGACGTTCCCCGGCCAATGGTAGCCCAGCAACAGACGCATGGCCTCGGTGGTGATGGGCATGGGTGGCCGCCCCGCATCCGCGCAGGCCCGGGCCACGAAGTACTCGGCCAGTTGCGGGATGTCCGTGCTCCGTTCCCGAAGCGGGGGGAGGTTGATGCTCACCACGT
>JACPAT010000152.1 GCA_016180655.1 Candidatus Methylomirabilota bacterium
AGAGGACGAATTCCTCCGCCAGCTTCCACTGGACTGGGTTGGCCTCCCGCCCGTAATATCCCATAATCAGCCCGCCGACGTTGGTCTCCGCCACCCAGCGGTCCATCCTGCGCTCCGGCCCGTACTGGCGCTGCATCAGGAAGAAGCGGTGCGCAGGATCCGCGGTGGGCTGGGCCGGAGGCACGATGCGTCCCAGGTCGAAGGGGGCATTCGAGAGCGGCTGGCGAAATCGTGGATCGGGTCCCCGGCCGCCCAGGGCCACAGGCGCCGGGAGGACGTCGTACGGCTTGCCGTTCTTGTCCGTTTGGGAATTGCGAACGTTGGCGAGGCCATCCGCCCCCGAAAAGTGGCCGAAGTAGTGATCGAAGGTCCGGTTTTCCTGGAACAGGACGATGATGTGGGTGATCGGCGCCTGAGCCGGTGGGATTCCTGCAGCCCCACCCCACTCGGCACAGCCGCCGAGCATGATCCACAGCGTGCCGCTCAGGATTCCCAGCATCCAACCCTGTCGAGTCTGCATCCGCCTCAACATCCTGCTCCCCCCTCCCCTGCCGATATACTTACGATGAGCCTCCAAGATGTTCGCGTTGCACCGCCTCTCCCCAGAGGCTGCAAATCGGCGAGGACGTTACCATGGCGCCCGGGGTCGCACAAGCGAAAGGTTCTCCGTCACAAATCCGCAGCCGGTCGAATATGGGAGCCCAGGAAACACGAAGGCCCCGACCGAACTCTGGTCGGGGCCTTTCCTCATGGCTGTCTGCGTTGGTTGCGGGGGCTGGATTTGAACCAGCGACCTTTGGGTTATGAGCCCAACGAGCTACCGGACTGCTCCACCCCGCGCCCGAATACTATGCGGGTGCCTCTCTGGTGTCAAGGCTTTTCTCCGCTTGCTCCGTGATGTTCCCCTCCCTCTCTGCTCTTCGACAGGGATATCCGACAGCGACAGCGAAGAACCTCTCCCTGTCTCTGTCGCTATCGCTGTCGTCCTTCGGTATCGGTCCGGAGCATGCCGCAGGCTGCGGAGATGTCCCGGCCGCGACTCTCCCGGATCGTGGCGGTCAGGCCGGCATCCTGGAGGATGCGCTGGAAGGCCTCCACCCGCTCCCGCGGTGAGGCGCGATCCGGCAGGTCGGGGGCAGTATTGAATGGAATGACGTTGATCTTGCACCGGATCCCATGCAGGAGACCGACCAGGCGCCTCGCGTCCCCGCGCGAGTCGTTGACCCCATCCAACATCACGTACTCGAAGGTCAGCCGCCGCCGGTTCGGCAGGGGGTAGGCGCGGCAGGCGGCGAGCAGATCCGCGATGGGCCAGCGCCGGTTGATGGGCATGATCTCGTCCCGCACCGCGTCCGTCGTCGCACTGAGGGAGACCGCCAGGTTGACGCCCAGGTCCGAGGCCGCCAGCTTCTGGATGCCCGGAACGTGGCCCGCCGTGGACAGCGTGATCCGCCGCGGGGAGAAGTTCGCCCCCCGCTCGTCGGACAGGATCCGGAGGGCCCGCTCCACCTGGGGGAGATTCAGGAGGGGCTCTCCCATCCCCATCAGCACGATGCTCGAAATCCGCTCGCCCTGCTCCAACCCGACCTGCAAGGCCAGGATCTGCCCAACGATCTCGGCCGCGCCAAGGTTCCGGCGCAAGCCCATGAGACCCGTCAGGCAGAACCGGCAGGCCAGGGGACACCCCGCCTGCGTCGAGATGCAGGCGGTCAGCCGCCCGTCATCGGGGATCAGGACGCTCTCGATCTCTTCCCCATCGTCCAACCGGAAGAGGTACTTCCGGGTCCCGTCGTGGGAACGCTGGAGGCGGGAGATCTCCGGCCGGCTCACACGCACGCGTTCCGCCAGGACGGCGCGCAGTTCCCGGGGCAGGCTGGTCATGGAATCCGTGTCCCGGGTGCGGCGGGCCTGCACCCAGTGGAAAAGTTGTCTCCCCCGGTACGCGGGCTGGTCCAACTCCCCCATCAAGGTCTCCACCTCGGACCGCAGGAGACCGACGAGGTCCACTGGCTTCTCGTTCATCCTCTGGCCCTGCCATGCGCCCGGATCGCGCCCAATTCATCCAGCGCGGCGGCCGGAATCTTCAACCCGAGAATCCCGTCCCGCAGCCTGTCGCCTTCGTCGAAGAACGGCACCCCCCAGAGCAAGGCCTCCCCGATGGCGCAGCTCAACTCCAAGCCAGTCACGTCCACCCGCCGATCAATGATCGTCAGCAGATGCGGCTCCACGTACGCCTTGGCCTCTTCCAGGCTGCGCGTGCATCCGGCCAGAGGCGCCGGGTCTCCGGCCTCCAGGTGAACCATCCTCTGGGTGAAGATCTGACCGGGGTCACCGAAGTACGAGGCATTGTGCAACTCGAACCCCGTGACGTAGACCCGTTCGACCCGCGGCATCTGGCGGGCCAGGGCCTCTCGCTCCGGATCCTCCCAGTGGGAGGCGTAGTCCACACCGAAGGCCCATACGGGAAGATGGAGGGTGGGCCGATTCGCGTGGGCGGCAGCGCGTGCGATGAACCCCCGTCGCTCCACGAACCTCTCCCCCACCACCTCCTGGGCGACCTGGCACGCGACACACCAGAAGGCCACGTCCTGCTGCAGGCCGGACAGAGGCCCCCCGCACCGCGGGCAGCTAAGGACCAGGACTGCCGGTCCGCTCATTTCAGTCCCGTCCCGGCGACCGTCCGCCACGGGCCAGCAGCCACTCGGCCAGTCTGGTCCCGGCTCCTCCCAGAGCTCCCGAATCCCATCCGGCAGCCAGGACAGGCTGGGCTCCGTCCTCGACAAGAAGCAGTTCACCGCCCCGGCGGAACGTTGTCCACCCCACCCATGCGAGAAACATCGCCACGATCCCTCCTATCGCCAGTGCCAGGAGAGTTCCCAGGGTGCTGATGACCCAGCCCGGCGAGGGGCCACTGCCGAGGCCCGCTCCCACTAGGTGCCGCGCTGGCCGGCCAAAGCAGAGGGCCGCCAGGGCCAGCGCGGCCACGGCCATGGCCGCAGCCTGACGGATTTCCACCGGCCCCCGGGCCCGAAGGATCGCCCCCGCCACCCCATCCACCGCGATCTCGTATGGGCGGCCGGCGTGGCGGTACCGGGCCTGCCAGACCGGATAGTACAGAATCTTCAGCCGCTGCTCAACGACCCCGGTGCGATCGCCCTTCACCTTGATCCGCAACCGGGACTCGTCCGCAAACCGGGCCGGCGGCTTCGTCGGGGCGAACACCACCGCGCGACTCTGCAACGCGACGAGGTCGTATGGCTCGAGCGCCACCGGTGTCGCCCCCCGCCGAAGGTTCTCCAGGTGAATCTGGCCTACCCCCAGCTCCGGCAGGTCGCAGGCCGGCCCGATCCGGACATACTCTTGCTGGATGACCCGCGTGTCCTCCTTCTCCACGGGGGGCGCCGCCAGCCACCGCTGGAATTCTCCGTCCTGCGCCGCTTCCTCCTCAAGAGGCGCGTGGGGCTTGACGCCCTCCCGAAGGAGAAAGGTCCCGAGCCGGCTGCCGGTGAACTCGTAGAAGGGCACGTAACAGAGGGACACATCCTGGATGCGCCCGCGTTCGCGAAGGGTCCGCGGGAGCGATCCTCTGCTCAAGAACTCCTGCGCGGCGGCGCGGGCTGTTTCCATGCTGACTTCGAGGGCGACCACATAGCGTGGGACCGCACCCGGGATGAGCACGAGGCTCTCTCCGCCACAGTACCGGCAGGTGACCAGCCGCTGCCCTTCCGCGAGGGACAGGGTCCCGCCGCACGACGGACAGCCGAGATGGGTCAGGGCCATGCGACCCCCCAAAAGGCGTTCGGGAGTTCGGTGGTTCGGTGGTTCGGGCGTTCCGGGATCCGTGAACCACCGAACTCTCGAACCCTCGAACAACCGAACGCTCTTCGTCTGCAGCTCACAGCGATCTGCCCCCCGGATTGTTGACCAGCATCCAGTAGAGTGCCACCCCCGTCAGCCCCACCAGCGTCGCGGCCAACCACGCTGGGGGGATCAGCATCGCCTCCAGAAACATGCCGGCGAACCCCAGGACCGCCGCCGTCATGCCGAATCCCTGGCCTGCACCCGAGGCCCGTGCTCCCGGGGGCATCCGCTCCGGGTAGACACGACCCGAGCAGGCCTCCAGGCTGACCTGGAGGCGGTGGGGTCCAACCATTGCCTGGGCCTCGTAGAATGGGACGTGGACCAGGTCCCCCGGTGGCACGGACGCGGCAGCCCCGCCAAAGGCGCGCTGGCGCGCCGCCGCCTCGACGATGCTCGGCTCATCCAACTGCGCCGTCCCGATGGCCGCAGGATCGTAGATGACCTGCTCTGCCTCGGGCAACGCCAGGTCGGTCCAGCGCGTCTCCAGGACCGGCCAGGCCGGCACCAGCCGCGGGCGCCCCTGGGCCCCGTAGCGCCAGAATGGATGGTAGACCAGGTGCGGGATGGACATGGAGGATGGTGTGGGCAGGCCCTGCGCGTCGCACCAGCGACGCAGGAGGGGCAGCACTTCCGCGGCGCCGTGACGCGGCCGGTAGAGCAGATGCGGCCGGACGCCGGTGAGATCCAGGACCAGGCTCGTGGCGCAGAAGGGACACCCTACAAAGCCAGTCGTCTCTTGGAGCTGGACCTCACCGCCGCATTGAGGGCACGGGACTTTCACGAGGAAGGCGAAGCGATGGCTTCACCGCAGTTGGTGCAGAATTTCGTTCCCGGCGGCACCACGGTCTTGCAGTGACCGCAGGTGACCGTCACCTTGAGATCCACGCCGCAGGCGGGACAGAACTTGGCCTGGGCGGTGACGTTCTTCCCGCAGCGCGGGCACTTGTTCGCCACCACCATCTGGTGACCGCAGGAAGGACAAAAGCGGGCCATCAGGGGCACGTCGCCGTGGCACTCGGGGCAGTTGACCGTTCCCCGTTCCTGGATGCGCTGGGGATCCGCATCTTCGGGGCGCAAGGTTCGGTAGATCATCCCGGGCAGCATGAAGCCGAGACCCACCCCCACGCCGGTGCCGAGCCCGGCGCCCAGCCCGCTTGATGCGGCCTGCCCCCCGGCCGCCCCAACCCCCGACGCCGCATCCCCCAGCGCCTTGGCGGCTTTGAACTTCAGGAAATCGTCCAGGTTCCCGACGGCCGCCATGCCCGACCGCTCGTCAATCATCCGCTGGACCTCGGGCGGCGGGGTGATGGCGTTGATGAAGAAGTCGATCAGCTCCAGTCCGTAGCGGCGAAAATCGTCCTGCAGGCGCGTCTTCACCGCCACGCCGATCTCGTCGTACTGCTTGGGAAGCTGGAGGACGGTGTCCACGTGCTCCCCGAGAAAGTCATTCAGGCGGGACACGATCACTTCCCGCAGGTAGCCCTCCACCTGTTCCGAGCCATAGGCACCCTGCGTGCCCACCAGGGTGTTGACGAACAAAAGGGGCTGCGCGACCCGCGCCGTGAAGATGCCGAAGGCGCGCAGGCGGACCAGCCCGAGCTCCTTATCCTTGAACGCCACCGGCTCCTTCGTCCCCCACTTGAGGTCGGTGAACACCTTCAGGTTGACGAAGTAGACCTCGGCACGGAAGGGGCTCGTGAATCCCCAGGGCAGGCTCAGGACTTTCGTCAGGATGGGCAGGTTCATGGTGGACAGCGTGTGCCGCCCCGGCCCGAAGACGTCCAGCCCCTTCCCGTCACGGAAGAAGACGGCCGCCTGGCTCTCCCGGACGATGAGCTGGGCGCCCATCTTGATGTCGGCGGAGCCCTCCTCCGGGATCCGATGGACGAATTGCCGGCCATCCGGATCGAACCACTCGATGACCTCCATGAAAACGCCCATCTTCCCTCCTCCTCAGAGGCCGCGCGCCAGCCGGTCCCGTTCCGCCAAGCGCCTGGACCGGTGCCCGCAGCCGAGAAACCGCCTCGACCAGCGCGAGGTCGAACCGGTGCAGGGCGGCCAGCTCCGTCTCCCGGATCTTGTGCAGGTCGAAGACGCCGGTGAAGCCATAGCTGGCGAACCGGATCCGATCGGCCAGCGTGTTCAGCAAACGCGCCACGCGATCCAGGGTGGGGAGCCGATCCAGGGCGCGAGCCTCGGTGAGACGGCGCTGTTCGCCCTCCACGATCCGGCTGAGGCCCGCCAGCAGGTCCGCCAGGTGGATCCGAACCTGCTTGTCCGTCTCGCGCAGTCCCTCCCGATCCTGGTACCGCCCCAGGCCGGGGATCAGTCGGGCCAGACTCTCCAGCCGTTCCGCCCACCCGGACGCCTCGCGTGAGCCTTCTGGCTTCATGCCGATGTCTCCCGAAGAACGACATTCACTGTAAAACGGACAACCGATCAGCCCATTGGTCGGTTTTGGATTGTCGGTCGTCAGTTGTGCAATGCTTAGTTCGTCTCCCGCAGGAACCGGCGGGCCTCCTGGGCCTCCGGGCCGGCCGGATTGATGTCCACCGCTTTCCGGAAGCTCTCCCGCGCCTCCGCGCGCCGTCCCAGGCGCAGGAGGGTGACCCCCATTTGCAAGTGGAAGGCTGGGTTGGTTCCATCCAGCTTGATCGCCTGCTCGACCTTCTCCCGCGCCTCCTCCAGCTTCCCCTGTGCCAGGAGGGTTTGGCCCAGGAAGAAGTGGCCCTCGGGCGACTGGGGGATGAGGTCCAGGAGCCTGCGGAACTCCTCGGCCGCCTGCTCGTATTGGCCCCGGATGAGGTAGATGTTTCCCAGGTTCCTGTAGGCTAACTCCGGATTCAGATACTGCGGATTGGCCAGCGCCCGGCGGAAGGCATCAATGGCGAGGTCCCACATCTGCTTCCGCATGTAGGCCGCCCCGAGGTCATTGAAGGCGTCGGACAGGCGGCGATCCAGCTCGACGGCGCGGCGGAGGGCCTGAATGGCCTCGTCAACCTGCTGGTTGCGGAGGTAGGCGTTCCCCAGCGCATGGAAGTTGCGGGCGTTACTGGGATTTTCTTCCGTGGCGGTTCGGAACTCGCTGATGGCCTTGTTGAGGTTGTTCTCGGCGAGCGCGCCGAGTCCGATGTCATAGTGTGACTGGGACGACTGTTCCCGGGCAAGCTCGGCCTCGGGCCCCGTGCACGCTGCCAGGGCCGCCAGGATCCCTCCGGCCATCGCCATTCTGGCCCACGGCCTCATGCGGTCCTCCGATTCCTCCCCAGGTGCGCTGCATTGCCCACGGGTCGCGGTCCGGTCGCCGGCACGGGGAATGGACGCCGAGATATCACGAGCCGCTGTTCCCGGAGGCCTCGTTCCTCGCCTGGTACTTGCGTACTGCCTGTGCGTGCTGCTCCAGCGTCCGCGAGAAAAAGTGGGTCCCGTCGTTCTTGGCCACGAAATACAGGAAGCTCACCCGCGCCGGGTTCAGCGCCGCCAGCAGCGAGGCCTGTCCCGGATTGGCGATGGGCCCCGGCGGCAACCCGGCCTTCAGGTAGGTGTTGTAGGGCGTCTTGCGCCGCAGATCCAGCGACGTGATCCTGCGCCGCGGCCCGGGTGCACCGTAGACCGCCGTCGGATCCGACTGGAGGGGCATGTTTCGCCGCAGGCGGTTGTGGAACACGGCGGCCACGACCGGTCGCTCGCGATCCAGCTTCGCTTCTTTCTCGATGAGGGAGGCCAGCGTGACCACCGAGTGGAGGTCCAGCCCCAGACGCTCGGCCTGAAGGTCGAAGTCCTTCGGGAGCGCCTGATGGAAGCGGGCGACCATGATCCGGAGGATTTCCTCCTCACCCATCCCCCGGGTGAGCCGGTAGGTGTCGGGAAAGAGATAGCCCTCCAGGCTGTCGCCGGGGACATCCAGGCTCTCGACGAGCTGGAGATCCTTCGCCAGGGCCGTGAAGCGCTCCGCATTCACCAGTCGCTCTCCGGCGAGCAGCCGGGCGATATCCTGCGCCGTGAACCCCTCGGGGATGGTAACCTGATGCGTGATGACCCGGCCCGCCTCGAGCTTCCGCAGGATCTCCAGGAGGGACATGCCGGGGGTGAATTCATACTCGCCAGCCTGCAAACGCGTGAGGGACCCCTGGAGGTAGGCCAGCGCCAGGAAGGCCCAGCGGCTCTGGATGATGCCGGCCTCCCGCAGGGTCTGGGCGATCTCCTGGACGCCTGTCCGGGGCTTGATGTAGACGATGGTGCCGGGACCCGCCCCCGCCCCGAGGAGGCGGTCCCCATCAGACTGGAGGTACGTGCGGACTCCGACGGCGGTCAGGACCAGGGCGAGCAGGATGACGCTCAGCCCTCGGAATCGGGTGGGAAGGCTCGCCGCCATCCGCTAGGAATCTCCCCGCTCGGCCACGGCGCGCTGACGATCCAGAAAGCCCTGAAGGATCATCGTCGCTGCCACCTGATCCACGACGGCGCGGCGCGCGCGGCGGCGCATCCCTGCGCTCACCAGCGTGCGCTCGGCGGCCAGGGTGGTGAGCCGCTCGTCCCACAGATGAACCGGGACGCCCAGCCGGTCGTGCAGGGCCCGGGCGAAGGTCTGGGCCGCATCGGCCGAGGGTCCCAGGCTTCCATCCATGTTCTTGGGCAGCCCCACCACGATCGCCTCGATCCCCAGGTCGCGGACGAAGGCACCGATGGCCTCCACGTCCTTCGTCTCGCCGACCCGGGGGAGACTGGTCAGTCCCTGGGCGGTGAGGCCAAGATCATCGCTCACCGCCAGGCCCAGGGTG
Source organism: Candidatus Methylomirabilota bacterium (assembly GCA_016180655.1). GTDB lineage: Bacteria > Methylomirabilota > Methylomirabilia > Methylomirabilales > 2-02-FULL-66-22 > 2-02-FULL-66-22. The sequence goes on from JACPAT010000152.1 coordinate 8,643, forward strand.
GCTCGCCCCCAATCGACTGCCAGGATCTTGCGCATTCCGTCCTCGAGTGCACCTGCCAGCGTCCGCTGGTCCGTCCCGTTTCCGTCTTGACTTTCCTGCCGGATCGCGCCAGAGTCCGCTCCCATGCCGATCCGTGCACGCCATCGTTCACGCCCCCAGCGGAACTCGGGTCCTCTGTCTGCCCGGCTCCGCGCCATGTATCGGGCCATGCTGCGCGCCCTGGGACCTCAGGGCTGGTGGCCGGGACGGAACCGATTCGAGGTGATCATCGGGGCCATCCTGACCCAGAATACGGCCTGGACGAATGTCGCGCGGGCCATCGGCAACCTCCGCCGGGCGCGCGTCCTGACGCCGGAGGCGCTGGCGGCGCTTCCCGCGCCACAATTGGCGCGGCTGATCCGGCCCTCGGGATATTATAAGACAAAGGCTGCGCGCGTCAAACGGTTCCTCCGCTTCCTGCGGGCCCGCTACGCGCTCAACCTCTCGCGGATGTTCGCGCGACACCCCTCGACCCTGCGGGAAGAGCTGCTGGCCGTGTCCGGAATCGGACCGGAGACAGCGGACTCCATCCTCTTGTATGCGGGAGGCGTGCCGGTCTTGGTGGTGGATGCCTATACCCGCCGCATCCTGGGCCGCCACGGCCTGATCCGGCCGGATGCCACATACGATAGGGTGCAGGCACTCTTCCTGGAGAACCTTCCCCCGGAAACCGCTCTGTACAACGAATACCATGCGTTGCTGGTGGCCGTGGGCAAGGACTTCTGCCGGCCCGTCCCCCGCTGTTCCGGGTGCCCGCTCCGACGGGACCTGGAACGGCACCGTCCCGCCACCGCCCGCGGGTTCCTGCGAATCAAGACCAGATATTGAACCGCCAAGGGCGCCAGGATCAGCTCCCCATCCTCCCCAGGAAACACGAAAGCCGGGAAACCTCTTCCTCCCGGCTCTCCTCTCGCGACTCGCGGCTCTCGACTCGCGGCTCTTCCTACTCCTTTTGCCTCGACCAGAGCACGTTGTACCCATCGACGAAGGCGTTCACCGAGGCCACGATGATGTCCGGCGACGTGCCCGTCGCCACCACGCGGTTGTTCTTGGTGTCCTTCATCGTGATGGTCGTCTCCACCGAGGCATCCGTCCCGGG
>JACPAT010000153.1 GCA_016180655.1 Candidatus Methylomirabilota bacterium
AGGCCTCGGCCACCAAGCATCACGAGGGGACCGGCCTCGGGCTGGCCCTGGCCAAGCGGCTCGTCGAGCTCCACGGCGGCCGCATCTGGGCCGAATCGGCGGGAGAGGGCCAGGGGAGCAGGTTCACGGTCATGCTGCCGTTTGCGGGACCCGCGGGAGGAACAAAGTAACAGAGGGACAAAGGGACAGAGGTGAATGGAACCCTCATTGTCCCTTGGTCACTTTGTCACTCTATCCCTGAAAGGGTGGGCCCGGCCAGCCGGAGAAAATCGTCGGGGACGGGCGCCGTGAACTCGAGCCAGTTCCCGGTGCGGGGGTGGTGAAATCCCAGCCGCCACGCGTGAAGCATCTGGCGCGGCGCTCGGGGACCGGGGACGGGTGACCGGGACCGTTCCCGCCGCCCGCCGTACACCTGATCGCCGACCACCGGATGGCCGATGTGGGAGAGATGCACCCGGATCTGGTGGGTCCGCCCCGTCTCCAGGTCGAGGGCCAGCACGGTCATCCCCGGTAACCGCCGGATCACCCGGTAGGCGGTCCGCGCCTGCCGCCCGCCGCGCTCCCGGACCCCCATCCGCTTCCGGTCGTGCTCCCGCCGGCCGATGGCCGCCTCGATTCGCCCCGCGTCCTGGCGGACCTCCCCGTGCACCACTGCCAGGTACCGTTTCTCGACGTCCCGCGCCTTGAACTGGCGGCTGAGGGACTGATGCGCCGCCTCCGTCTTGGCGACCACCAGCACGCCGGAGGTGTCCCGATCCAGGCGGTGGACGATGCCGGGCCGCTCCGCCCCGCCGATGCCAGGCAGGGTCTTGCAGTGGGCGAGGAGGGCGTGCACCAGGGTCCCGCTGGTGCGCCCGGCGCCAGGATGGACGACCATGCCGGCCGGCTTGTTCAGGACGATGAGGTCGTCATCCTCATGCAGGACGTCCAGGGGGATGGCTTCCGGAACCAGGTCGAGGGGCGTGGCAGGAGGGATGCGGAGCCGAACGGTCTCCCCGGCATTCACCCGGTGGCGAGGTTTCTGGGGGCGTCCCCCCACCAGGACGTGCCCGTCGGCGATGAGGCGCTGGATGCGGGCCCGGGAGAAGCCGCTCGCCCCCGCCAGGAAGACGTCCAGGCGCTGTCCCGCGTCTGTCTGGCTGACGATGAATTCCCGGAGATCCATCAGAAATTGCAACCGCAGATGAACGCGAATGAACGCAGATGCTTCTATCGGAGGGAAGCAGGTAAGGGAAATGAACAAACGGCAACTGCCAGCTGAACACGTAGCGCCTCACCGTCGCCCCTTTCCCGATGAGAGGGGTCGTTATCTGTGTTCATCTGTGTTTATCTGTGGTTGCGTTTGCAGGGGGTTTCCGGTTCTCGCGGCGCGAGTCCAGGACCATGTCCAGGAGCATCAGGCCCACGCCGATGGAAATGGCGGAGTCCGCCACGTTGAAGGCGGGCCAGTGATACCGGGACACGTGGAAATCCAGGAAGTCCACGACCATCCCGTAGCGCAGGCGATCGATCAAGTTGCCGATGGCGCCCCCCAGGATCAGTCCCAGGGCGACGGAGGGCAATCGGTGCGTGTGCAGGAACCGTATGTGGTAGAACACGATCAGGCTCGCCGCGACCACGGTGATGAGGATGAAGAAGGGATTGCGGACCCCCTCGGAAAGCGTGGCCAGGAACCCGAAGGCGGCACCCGGGTTCAGGACGAAGACGATGTCAAAGTAGCCGGGGATGACCGGGATGCCCTGCCCCAGCCGGAGGGCCTGGACGATGGCGAGCTTGGTGGCCTGGTCCAGCAGGATGACGGTCAGCGCGACATAGTAGAAGAGCATGCGCGTGTCCGGGAGTCTCCTCGTCGCCTACGCTTCTTGCAGAACAGACACGCAGCGGTCGCACAACCCCGGGTGCGCCGCCGCGGCGCCCACGCTCTCCCGGAAGTTCCAGCAGCGCTGGCATTTGGCGCCCGGGGCCCGGTCCACCCGGACCGCCAGGTCCTGGTCCGCCGGTCGGCCGTGGGCGCGCGCGACCGTCAGGCGGGAGACGATGCAGATCGTCTCCAGCGTCTCGCGGTGAGCGGCCAGGAACTCGAACGCCTCGCCCGCCGCCTGGACCTCCACCGCGGCCTCCTGGGCGCTGCCGATCCGCCGTTCCTTCCGCGCGACCTCCAGGGCCCGCAGGACCTCGTCCCGGAACATCAACAGCCGCTCCCACTCCTCTGCCAGCCGCTCGTCCAGCAGGTCGGTCCGGACCTCGGGGAACTCGGCGAGATGGACGCTCACCGGCTTGTCCGGCATGGCGAGGTATCGCCAGATCTCGTCCGCGGTGAAGGACAGGACGGGCGCCATGAGCTTCACCAGGCCGACCAGGATCTCGTACATCGCCGTCTGGGCCGACCGGCGGAGCGGGGACGTGCGTCCCGAGGTGTAGACGCGATCCTTCAGGACGTCCAGATAGAAGGCACTGAGGTCCACGGCGCAGAAGTTGTGCAGGCTGTGATACAGGATGTGGAACTCGTAGTCCTGGTAGGCCGCCCGCATGCGCTCGGTGAGGAGCTGCAGGCGATGCAGGATGAAGCGGTCAATGGGCAGGAGCGCCTGGACCGGTACCACATCCCGGGCGGGATCGAAGTCGGAGAGGTTCCCCAGCAGGTATCGGCAGGTATTCCGGATGCGCCGATACCCCTCGGCCAGCCGCGTGAGGATCTCCTCCGACAGGCGGATGTCATCGCGGTAATCCTCGGCCGCCACCCAGAGGCGCAGCACCTCGGCGCCGTACTTCTCGATCACCTCTTGCGGGGCGATGACGTTCCCCAGGGACTTGGACATCTTGCGGCCCTCGCCGTCCACCACGAACCCGTGGGTGAGGACCGCCCGGTAGGGCGCGCCGCCCTGGACGCCCACGGCCGCCAGCAGGGAGGAGTGAAACCAGCCCCGGTGCTGGTCGCTCCCCTCCAGGTACATCTCGGCCGGCCAGCGCTGGTTCGGGCGGACCCGCAGGACGGCCGCCTGGCTGACGCCCGATTCGAACCAGACGTCCAGGATGTCGGTCTCCTTGGTGAACTCCTCGCCGCCGCACTTCCCGCAGCGGGTGCCGGGGGGCATGAGGTCCTGGGGGGGATGGGCGAACCAGACATCCGCCCCCTCGCGGTCCATCAGGGACGCCACGTGCTCGATCAGCCGCTGCTCCGCCAGGATCGTCCCGCACCTGGCGCAGGAGAACACGGCGATGGGGGTGCCCCAGGCCCGCTGGCGCGAGATGCACCAGTCCGGCCGGTTGGCGATCATGTTGGAGATCCGTTCCTCCCCCCACGGCGGGATCCACTGCACCTGATGGATGGCCTCCAGGCTCCGCCGGCGCAGGCCGCCCGCCTCCATGGAGATGAACCACTGGTTCGTGGCCCGGAAGAGGATGGGGTTCTTGCATCGCCAGCAGTGGGGGTACGAGTGCTGGAAGTCCTCGGCGTGGAGCAGCCGGCCCTCCCTCCGCAGGTGGGCGATGATGGCGGCGTTGGCGTCCCAGACGCTCATCCCGGCGAAGTGGGCCACCTCGGGCACGAAGCGGCCCATGTCGTCCACCGGGTTGTAGATCGGAAGAGTGTGCTTGATCCCGGTGTCGTAGTCGTCGGCCCCGTGGCCGGGCGCCGTGTGGACGCACCCGGTCCCCTGGTCCATGGTCACGTAGTCGGCAGTGAAGAGGGGCGAGGGCTGGTCCAGCCACGGGTGGCGGGCCACCAGGCCCTCCAGTCGCGCGCCGGGCGCGCGAAACACCACTTCGGGATTGGCCAGGCTGCACTTCCGCGCGGTCTCGTCCATGAGCTTCCCGGCCGTGATGAAGTGCCGCCCGTTCGACCGGAAGACCACGTATTCCTCGGCGGGATGCACCACGATGGCCAGGTTCGCCGGCAACGTCCACGGGGTGGTGGTCCAGATCACCACCGAGAGCCGGGCCCCGGCCAGGGCGGGGTCCAGGGCCGCCGGGTCGGACGTCAGGGGAAACGCCACGTAGATGGAGGGCGAGGTATGGTCGGAGTACTCGACCTCGGCCTCGGCCAACGCCGTGAGACACGAGGCGCACCAGTGGACCGGCTTCAGCCCGCGGTACACGCCGCCCGTCGCGAAGAACTTCCCCAGCTCGCGGAGGATGTTGGCCTCGTAGCGGTATTCCATGGTGAGGTAGGGACGGTCCCAGTCCCCCAGCACGCCCAGGCGCCTGAACTCCTCCCGCTGGATGTCGATGAACTTCTGGGCGTAGGCCCGGCACATGCGGCGCTTCTCGGGGACGGGGATCTCGGCCGCCTTCGGCCCCAGCTCCTTGTCCACCTGATGCTCGATGGGCAGGCCGTGGCAGTCCCAGCCCGGCACGTAGACGGCATTGAAGCCCGACATGGACCGGGACTTCACCACCATGTCCTTGAGGATCTTGTTCAGGGCGTGGCCCATGTGGATGTGGCCGTTGGCGTACGGCGGGCCGTCGTGCAGGATCCACATCTCCCGGTCGGCCCGCGCCTCGCGGAGGCGCTGGTACAGCCCCTCGGCCTCCCACTGGCGGAGGATCTGCGGCTCCCGCTCCGGCAGGTTGGCCCGCATGGGGAAGTCGGTCTTGGGAAGATTCAGCGTGGTCTTGTAGTCCATCTCGGGATCTGCCCTTCATCACAGGGGTCAGGGGTCGGGGGTCGGAGATCGGGGAGAAACCGGCCCCCAGCTCCCGACACCCGGCCCCCGTCGTAAGAAAAAACGCCCCGGCCCGGGGCGTCATTCGCGTCGTCGCAGAAGGGCTCTGGAGGTGTGAACGTACCAGGGAATCACCATCCTGTCAACACACACAGCGCTCGAAAAGCGTTCGGCGGTTCGACCGTTCGGTCGTTCGGCAGTTCATGTTGACACCAGTTGAGGGGAACTATCGAACATCCGAACTGCCGAACAGCCGAACGCCTTTTGCCATTGGTGTGGGCCTTACGCCGTCTGCACCACCACCACACCCGCCAGGACCAGGGCGCCGCCCAGGATCTGGAGAGGGATCAGGGTCTCCCCCAGGAGGAAGTAGGCCACGGCGGCGGCCACCACGGGCTCCAGCATGCTGACGATGCTGGCCTGCGTGGGCGGGAGGAACCGCAGGCCGCTGATGAACAGGCCGAAGGGCACCACGGTGCCGACGGTGGCGACCGCCAGGAACGCTCCCCAGATCCCGAGGTCGAAGCCGTGGGTGAGAATCCGCCACGGCGGCACCACGACCGACCACGCCAGGCCGGCCGAGAGATAGGCGTACGTGAGGAGCGTCCAGGGGTCCAGCGTCCGGAGGGCCACCCGGCTGGCCAGGATGTAAAACGCGAAGCCCACCGCCCCCCCGAGACCCGCCGCCACCCCCACCAGGTTCGGCCGAAATACATCAGGATCGTACGCCCGGACCACCAGGGCGCAGCCCAGGAGCGCCAGCGCCATGGCCAGGATGACCCGCCCGCGCAGCCGCTGGCGCTGGACCAGGACCGTGTACAGGGCGACCAGGATCGGTGCCTGGTACTGGAGCAGGAGGGCCGTGGCCACACTGGTCAGGTGCAGGGACTGGAAGTAGAAAAAGTTGTTCAGGGCGAGCCCGATCACCCCCACCACGGCCGCGGCCCAGACGTCCCGCCGCCCGATTCGAAGCCGGGCAGGAGACATCAGGGCCAGGGCCGCGAACAGCGTGAGGGTCGCCAGGTCCGCCCGGATCACCACCAGGATCAAGGGATCTACCCCGCGGTCGCGAAACAGGAGCTTCGCCACCGTGGCCATGACGCCCCAGCAGATGGCCGCGCTGACCACCATCACGTACCCGCGCCACCGGGAATCCTCGATCACTCGCTCCTC
>JACPAT010000154.1 GCA_016180655.1 Candidatus Methylomirabilota bacterium
CCGGGGCTGGCTTGCTGGACCAGATCCTGAAGAATATCGCCTGCCGGGCGAGGTCCAGCGCGCCGGAGGCGGGGTCCTTCTTCAGCAGCTTTCCCTGCTTCCCCGCGAAGTATGCCTACGCCTCGTTTCCCTCGGGGCACGCGACCACAGCCTTTGCGGCAGCGCTCCTCCTGGCCCTCTGGTACCCGCGGGCGTCGGGTGTATTCGTGGGGCTGGCCGGGCTGGTCGCGCTGTCGCGGGTCGTACTGGGATCGCATTTCCCCTCGGATGTCCTGGCGGGGGCCTTGCTAGGGAGCGCGGTGGCGCTGGGCGTTCACGCCTACGTCCCGGCTGCCCGCCGGGACCACGCGGCCGCATGCCGGATTCGGATGGGCGAAACGGCGAGCGGGACAGAGGGTTGAGGCCGTGCGACGGATGAGGTTTGGGATCGGGCTCGCGATGCTCCTGGGACTGGGCCTGGCCGCATGCACCTCGGAGGGTACCCTTGGACGTCCGGCGGCCGAGCCGACGAGCTACCCGCCGGACGCATTCGCCCACCGCGTCGCCTCCTCGCACGTGGTCCTGTATTGGAACTGCGCGAGGCCCGACGCGGGATCGGTCCGACTGGAAGGGGTGGCGCAAAACCCGTGGTCGCCACAGGAGGTCCGGTTCCTCGAGTTCGACTTGGTGGGCGTGGACGCTCGCGACCGCACCGTGTCCCAGGCCAAGGGAGAGGCTCGCGATTTCCTGCTGGGGACGAGCCAGACGACTCCGTTCCACCTGGACCTGCGGAGGGAGGGCACCGAAGTCCGCTTCGATCTCTACTACCGGTACCGGTTCCAGGACAACGGCCGCTCGTTCATCGCGGGCCGCCTGGTCGGCACGCCGCCGCTCTTGGCGCAGACGCAGCAGCAGTTCCTTGTCCGCGACGTCTGCTCCGAGACGCAGCACCGCGTGCGCTGACGCCGGCCGGTGAGATCGCCTATTCGCCACACCTCGTTGCTTCGACGGAGAGAAACCGCGACCCTCCTGGCACTCCTGCTCCTGTCGGGAATCCTCTTCTTCTTCCGGCTCGGGACGCCTGGACTCTTCGATGCGGACGAGCCGGCCTACGCCCAGGCCGCCCGGGAGATGCTGGAGACCGGGGACTGGATCACCCCCCACTTCAACGGCCAGCCGCGCTTCGACAAGCCCATCCTGTTCTACTGGCTCACCGCCCTGAGTTACCGGATTTTCGGGGTCACGGAATTCGCCGTGCGCTTCTGGTCCGCCCTGGCCGGGGTGACCCTCGTCCTCCTCGTCGCCTGGGCAGCCAGACGGCGGTTCGGGCCACCGGCCGATCTGCTGGCCGGTTTGGCCTTCACGACGAACCTGCTCACCGCGCTCTTGGCGCGTGCCGCCGTGACCGACATGCTGCTGACGCTTTTCGTGACGGCGGCGATCCTGGCGGGAGTCGAGGCGCTGGACGGATCCGCCATTCCGCACGATCCCACCCGCCCTCGGAATGACAGGCGATGGGCGAGGATGGCCTGGGCGGCCATGGGCCTGGCCGTGCTGGTGAAGGGACCGGTGGGCCTCCTGATCCCGGCGATGGCTCTGGGGGGATTGCTCCTCGTGTCTCGGGAGCTTCGACGGGGGGTGGCTCATTTGGTTCCGTGGGAGGGACCGCTCCTGTTCGCGGTGATCACGCTGCCCTGGTACGGCCTCGCCCTGGCGGCGAATGGGTGGGCCTTCGTGGAGGGGTTTGTGATCAAGCATCACGTGACCCGCTACACCGGAGTGGTCTCGAGCCACGCCGGGCCGATCTGGTTCTACCTCCCCGTCGTCCTGATCGGCTTCTTTCCCTGGAGTGGCTTCCTTCCCCGGGCCGTGTGGCACGCGATCACGGTGGCTCGGCGACGCGAGGGAGGAAACCCGGCGGACCGCCTGCTGATCGTCTGCGCCTGCTGGGCAGCCGGCGTCTTCGTATTCTTCTCGTTGGCGGGCACCAAGCTGCCCAGCTACATTTTCCCCGCCTTCCCCGCCCTGGCGCTCCTGGTGGGAGCCGGCGGAATCTCGAAGGAGGAACGGGCAACCGACAACCGGCCAACTGCTACCGACGGATCGTTGTCAGTGGTCAGTGGTCAGTGGTCACTTGGCGTGGGTCAAGCGCCACGATGGCTCGCCCGCGCGGGGGAGTGGCTCATCGGGCTGACCGGCGGGACGCTGGCGCTGGGGGTCGGAATGATCCCCTGGATCCTGGAGTCCGTTCGCCCGCTGGCGGGTGGCGTCCTGGAGGGGGTTGCTCCTCCCGTCGGTCTCGCCTGGTGGCTTGCGGCGCTCCTGACCCTGGGGACCGCGAGCGGCCTCCTGGCTCGAGAGCCCTGGCGCCCCGCCCTCCTGTCGGCGATGATGGCCCTGTTCCTGCTCACGGCGGCGGTCGCGGTCGCGCCGCGCGCGTATGCCATCCTCCAGGCTCCACTGCGCGAGTTCGCAGAGGACGCCCGGGACGTGCTCGGTGCCCAGGGGATGCTGGTGGCATATGGACTCAACGCACCAAGCATAGTATTCTATGCGCAGCGTCCGGTGACACCTCTGGGCCCCGCCCCCCCGGGAGGGACGGATCGGCTCCGGCGGCTGCTGGAGGCCGGCCGTCCCGTCGTGGTCATCACCCGCAGCGCGCACGCGCCACGCCTGGACGGGGTGCCGGGGCTTTACCGCTTGAAATCCCGCGGGGGCTATGCCATATACTCCTCCCTCCGCCGGGCGATGGGAAATTCCAAGTTGAAAACCGATCCGCCTCTGGCGGAACAGCCGGTCACTTCCAATGGAAAACGGACATTTTAAATTTCAGGTGTGCCGTACCCGATGATCACCTCGCGGACACACGACGGGCCGTTCAGCGTCATCGCTGCGGAACTCACCGCGGTCCTGGATCGCCTGCAGGAGCCGGTTCCGGAGATCGGGACGTTGCTGTCCAGGGTGGCGAGTTACGCCCTGGCCTCCGGGGGGAAGCGAATCCGTCCGGCCCTCCTGCTGCTGGCGGCCCGGGCCTGCGGCGCCGACCAGCGGGAGCGCGCCGTGACGCTGGCCTCCGTGGCGGAGATGATGCATGCGGCCACCCTGATCCACGATGACATCGTGGATCACTCCGCCATGCGGCGTGGTCGCCCCTCCGCCACCGTCCTCTGGGGATCGGACGTGTCGGTGCTGGTGGGAGACTACCTGTACTCGCGGGCCATTCAGATCCTGGTCGCCGATGGGGACATGCGCATCCTGCGAGCCTTCGCGGATGCCACGGTCTGCATGACGGAGGGCGAGGTTCTCCAGCTGCAGCTGCTGCGCGATCTCAAGATCAGCGAGGCGGACTACCTGCGGATCGTCACGGGGAAGACGGCTGCCCTGATGTCGGCCGCCGCCCGCGCCGGGGCGCTGGTCGCCGACGCCGCCGGACCTACCGTGGAAGCCCTGGCGGTCTTCGGTCTCAATCTCGGCATCGGGTTTCAACTGGTGGACGATGCCCTCGATTACACCGCTTGCGAGGAGCGGCTGGGGAAGCCCGTTGGCAGCGATTTCCGGGAGGGGAAGATCACGTATCCGTTGATCCACCTCATGCGCACCGCCTCCGTGGTGGATCGGGCCGCGCTGGAAGGGCTGGCCAGCCAGGACCACGTGGGTGACGACGACCTTGCCCTCCTCCGCCGCCTGGTGGAGCGGTACGAGGCCGTCCCGGCCACGATGCGCCTGGTGGACGAGTACCTGGCCCGGGCCCGCGCGCAGCTCACGGTCGTGCCCGGGTCGCCGGCCTCCCGGGCCCTGCACCGCCTGGTGGACTTCGTTCGCGAGCGCGACTGGTAGGGGCGCAGCCGCCCCGTTCAACGTTCGATGTGCGAAGTTCGACGTTGAACCTCGAACCTTGAACGTTGAACCCCGAACGCCTTCATGGATCACATCCGCAACTTCTGCATCATCGCCCACATCGATCATGGCAAGTCCACCCTGGCCGACCGGCTGCTGGAGGCGACCGGAGCCCTGGCGCCGCGCCAGATGGCCGAGCAGGTCCTGGACAGCATGGACCTGGAGCGGGAGCGGGGCATCACCATCAAGGCCAAGGCGGTCCGCCTGACCTATCGGAGCAAGGACGGACGGGAGTACCTGCTGAACCTGATCGACACGCCGGGCCACGTGGACTTCGCCTCCGAGGTCTCCCGGAGCCTGTCGGCCTGCGAGGGCGCCGTGCTGGTCGTGGATGCGGTCCAGGGGGTGGAGGCCCAGACCCTGGCCAACGTGCACCTCGCCATGCGGAACAACCTGACTATCCTGCCGGTCATCAACAAGATCGACCTCCCCAACGCCGACGTGGACCGGGTGAAGGCCCAGCTCGAAGATCTCCTGGCGCTGGATGCCGCCGACGCGATCCTGGCCAGCGCCAAGCACGGCTGGGGGACGCCGGAGGTCCTGGAGGCCGTCGTGCACCGGATCCCCCCGCCCACGGGATCGGCTGCGGCGCCCCTCAAGGCCCTGGTCTTCGACTCCTGGTTCGACAGCTATCAGGGTGTGATCGCCTATGTCCGCCTCTACGATGGGCAGATCGTCCCGGGGATGCGGATCCAGTTCATGTCCGCGGGGGCGACGTTCGAGGTGAGCCGGGTGGGCGTCTTCGCGCCCCACATGCGGACGGCCGACCAGCTCCGCGCGGGCGAGGTCGGCTATCTCATCGCGGGGATCCGGGACGTCCGCCAGGGCCGCGTGGGGGACACCATCACCGCGGCGGACCGGCCAACGGAGCGGCCGCTTCCCGGCTTCCGCGAGGTGCGGCCCATGGTCTTCGCCGGGCTCTATCCGGTGGAGAGCGGGGACTACCTTTCCCTCAGGACCGCGCTGGAAAAGCTGCAACTGAATGACACCTCCTTCTCCTTCGAACCCGAAACCTCTTTGGCCCTGGGCTTCGGATTCCGTTGCGGCTTTCTGGGCCTTCTGCACCTGGAGATCAGCCAGGAACGGCTGGAGCGGGAATTCAACCTGACCCTCCTGACCACGGCGCCCACGGTCGTCTATCGGGTGACCCGGAACGACGGGACGGTTGTCGAGGTGGACAATCCCAGCAGGCTTCCTCCCCTGCAGGAGATCGCCAGGATCGAGGAGCCCTGCATCACTGCCTCCATCCTGACGCCGTCGGAATACCTGGGGGCCATCCTGGCCCTTTGCCAGGAGAAGCGCGGCGTGCATCGGGGAATCGAATACCTGCAGGACTCCCGCGTCCTCATCGCCTACGAGCTGCCGCTGAACGAGATCGTCCTGGACTTCTACGATCGGCTGAAATCGGTGAGCCGGGGGTACGCCTCTCTGGATTACGACTTCCTGGAATACCGGGAAAGTCCCCTGGTGAAACTGGACGTCCTGGTGAACGGCGAGGCGGTGGACGCCCTGTCCTGGATCATGCATCGGGACCAGGCGGCTTCGCGCGGCCGCATCCTGGTGGAGAAGATGCGGGAACGCATCCCGCGGCAACTGTTCGAGGTGGTGATCCAGGCCGCCATCGGCAGCCGGGTGATCGCGCGGGAGCGGATCCCGCCGCTGCGGAAGGCCGTGACGGCCAAGTGTTACGGGGGCGACATCACGCGGAAGCGAAAACTCCTGGAGAAGCAGGCGGAAGGCAAGCGCCGCATGAAGCAGGTCGGCCGCGTGGAGATCCCCCAGGAGGCGTTCATGGCCCTGTTGCGGATTGGGGAGGACTGAACCTCAATTTCAAATGGAAAACCGGCAATCCGCCGCAGGCGGATCAATGGCCAGGAATGGCCGGTTGTTCCGCCGCAGGCGGATCGGTTGTCAGTTTTGCATTGCCTCTGAACCAGCGAGGGCGGCAGATCGGCGATCATATCCTGGTGAACAAGTTCATCTATTCCTTCGCGCCCCTCAAGCGGGGCGACATCATCGTCTTCAAGTTCCCGCAGGACGAGACACGGGACTTCATCAAGCGCGTCATCGGGCTCCCGGGGGAGACACTGGAAATCCGCGGGAGGCAGGTCCTGATCAACGGGGTTCCCCTCAGCGAGCCGTACGCCGTCACCTCGGACGGCCCCTTCGCGCGGGCCGGCGACCGGGACCGCCTGGGTCCCCTCGTCATCCCACCCGGCAAGCTCTTCATGATGGGGGACAACCGGGATCATAGCATGGACAGCCGGGTCTGGGGGTTCCTGGACATCCAGAAGGTCAAGGGGAAGGCCTTCGTCGTCTACTTCTCCATCCGGAGCGAGGACATTCCACTTGCCTCGATCCCGCAGGGCGTGGTGTACGTGGTGACCCACCCCTCGATCATCCGATGGACTCGCCTCGGTACCCTGGTCCAATGACCAAGGACCAATGACCACACAGGGGTGTCGCCCCCCTTGACAACTTCCGGGGCCTTGTCTATAGTCAACTCGAATTGGCACTCTCGATATCCGAGTGCCAACGTGGCGAGGTGACCCGCATGCTGAATGCCCGACATCAGGGGGTGCTTCGAGCCATCGTCCTGGATTACATCCGTACGGCGGAACCGGTGGGATCCCGCATCATCTCCCGCAAGTACGGGTTCGCCCTGAGCCCGGCGACCATCCGCAGCACCATGGCTGACCTGGAGGAACTGGGCTACGTGGCCCAGCCGCACACCTCTGCGGGGCGCATCCCGACGGACCGGGGGTATCGCCTCTACGTGGATAGGCTGATGGACCGTCCCCAGCTGAGCCGTGCCGAGGTGGAGCGGATCGAGCAGCAGGTGGCCCCGTCCACGGGCGAGATAGCGGAGATGCTGCGGGAGACCGGGAAGCTGCTGTCGGCCCTGTCCCCCTATGTGGCCGTGGTCCTGGCGCCTTGCCTCCACGAGAGCCAGTTCCGGCGCGTGGAGTTCGTCTCCCTCGCCCGGGATCAGGTCCTGGTCATCCTGCTGACGGACACGGACCTGGTCCACCACAAGGTCGTCAGCGTGGACGAGGGGATGGCGCAGGAGGAGCTGGACCGCATCGCCCGATACCTGACCGGCCTCCTGCAGGGGCACACGCTGCGGGAGGTGCGGGACCTCCTGGTGGCCCAGATGGCCGAGGAAAAAGCGCAGTACGACCGCCTGCTGGCGCGGGCCCTCCGGTTGGGGGCCAAGGCCCTGGAGGCCGAGACGGAGGCGGATGTCTACGTGGCCGGCGCGGCCCATATCGCCGATCAGCCAGAATTTGCCGATATCGCCACGATGAAGGCGCTGTTCTCGGCCTTCGAGGAAAAGTCCAAGCTGGTGAAGATTCTGAACGACTGCCTGACGGACGAAGACTTCAAGATCTTCATCGGCAGCGAGATCCCCGTGCGCGATATCCAGGGGCTGAGCGTGATCGCCGCGCCCTATCGCAGGCGGGACCGGGTGCTGGGCGTCCTCGGGGTCCTGGGGCCAACCCGCATGGACTACGGTCGGGCGCTGGCCGTGGTGGAGACCACGGCCAAGCTCCTGAGTCGCGCCCTCACGGAGCGGGCGGCCTAAGCAACTCACACCCATTCCCGAGCGGGAGGGTTTTCGGAGCCCTCCCGTTCTGGCTGTCTGGAGCCATGGAACCACGAGACATTCCTGTCTCGACTTCTCCCGAGGCACCGGCTGCCACCGGCGCGTCCGAGGCGGCCCCGCAGGCGGAGGGACCCCCGGAATCTCCCGAGGCCTTGCGGGAGGCCCTGGCAGCCAAGACCCAGGAGGCGGAGCGGTTACAGGGCCGCCTGCTGCGCCTGCATGCGGAATTCGAGAACTACAAGAAACGGATGGTCCGCGAGAAGGCAGAATTCCTGAAGTTCGCGCAC
>JACPAT010000273.1 GCA_016180655.1 Candidatus Methylomirabilota bacterium
TGGATGGTGGCGTGGCTGATCCGGAACCGGTCGTAGAGCTCTTTCCGGATCCGCTCCGCCAGCAGGCCCCCGGAGGAGAGCGGCTGGTCCTCCACCACCACGTGGCAGCTCAGCGCCGTCAGGTCGCCGCTGAGCGACCAGACGTGCAGGTGATGGACGCCCTGTACCCCCGGGACGCCGGCGATGGCCGCGCTCACCTCACCCACGCGGAGGCCCCGGGGTGTTCCCTCCATCAGGACGTTCACCGCCTCCCGCACGATGCGCCAGGCCCCGGCCAGGATGAAGGCGCCCACCAGGATGCTGGCCACCGGATCCAGCCAGTCCCACCCCGTCCACAGCATGCCGGCGCCAGCCACCACCACCCCGAAGGAGACCAGCGCGTCCCCCAGCATGTGCAGGAACGCGCTGCGCAGGTTCAGGTCGCGCCCGCCGTGCCGCAGGCTGAAGGCCACCGTCCCGTTGATGAGGACGCCGATTGCGGCGACGGCCAGGATCACCCCGCCCCCGGCGGGCGGCGGATGACGCAAGCGCTCTACCGCCTCGAGGAACAGGCTGAGCGTGACCACGCCCAGGAACAGCGAATTGCCCAGCGCCGCCAGGATCCCTGCCCGGTGGTAGCCGAAGGTGCGAACCGGATCGGCGGGACGGCGCACCTGGCGCACGGCGAACCAGGCGATGCCCAGCCCCAGGACGTCGGTGAGGTTGTGCCACGCGTCGCTGATCAGGGCCAGGCTGTTGACGGTGAACCCGGCCGCCAGCTCCAGCGCGACGAAGAGACTGTTGAGCAGGATGGCCCAGCGCAGGCGACGGATGGCCCCGGCCGGGTCCCCGTCCGGGCCGGGCAGTTCGGTGGGACCGTCAGGCCGTCGCATTGAACGCGCGGTCATGCGTCGCGTTCCGGTGTCCCGCTCCGGCCTATCGCCCCGGCGGCGCCGGGACGGCTCCGGGAGGCGTGGCCCCGGAAGGCTCTGGCCCGGGGATCGGCGGCATGGCCAGGTCGCGGACCACCTGCCCCGAGATCCCCAGCGATGGCACGCGCTGCCCGTTCAGGCTGAGGTCCACGCCGCCCGCGTTCCCCACCGTGATGACGAATCCGGTGTCGGCCGCGAATCGCGCCATCTGTCCCTTCTGCAGGAGGACCTGGCGCTCCTGCCCGCCATCGGCGCGCACCGCCATCCAGGTGGCCTCCACGGCACGGGCCGTGAGCTGGAAGCGCCGCGGCGGCCGCTCTACTGCGGGGGCCGGGGGAGGCGAGGTTCCCTGCGCCGGCCCGGCGGTGGTCGGATTCGGAGGCGGCGCGGGCGCCTCGGCCGGGGAGGCCGCCCCACCCGGCTGCCCGGCGGCGGGGCTCCCGGTCACGGCCCGCTCGGGCGATGTCGGGGCCTGGCCCTCGGCCGCCGCCTGCTCCTCGACGGGCCGCTCCACCACGGGTGGCGGGCGTCGTTCCGCGGCCCGCTTGGAGGCCAGGGAGAGGACGATGAAGACCAGTGGCGTGATGACCAGGATCGCCGCCAGGGTCCACAGGACCTGCTTCCAGGGAATCATGAGCGGCGGCGTGGGCGGCGGGACCGCCACCAGGGAGGTCCCGGGCGGGCGGCGGATCGCCTTGCGGAACTCCGCCGCCAGGACATCGGGGTCCAGCTTGAGCAGGCGGGCGTAGTCCTGCAGGAAGCGGATCAGATACGCCGCGTCCGGCAGCAGGCGGTAATCGTCCGCCTCCAGCGCCTGGAGCAACCGGAGCGGGACCCGGCTCTGGAACGCCGCCTGCTCGGGGCTGAGGCCCCGCTCCTCCCGCCGCTCCCGGAGGGTCTGTCCGATGCTTGCCTTGTCAGCCATCCCGGGTAACTCCTCCGACCCTGCTTGGCCCTGCTCGCTCTGCGAGGGAGTCCTACCGCCTCGCGCCCGCCCGCACCACCAGGACCGAAGCCGGCGCCTGCCGCAACACCTGCTCCGCCACGCTGCCCAGCCGGGGCTCCTCCACGCCCCCTGCCCCGTCGCTGGCCAGGACCACGAGGTCGTAGCGGCCGTCCCGGATCTCGGCCAGGATCTCCGCCGCGGGATCGCCCTCGCGCACCTTGCGATCCGCCTCGAGCCCCAATTGTTTCAACCGCTCCCGCGCCTGGATGGCCACCTCCAGCCCGTGGCCCCCGTGGCCAAAGAGCCGCTCGATCTCGCTAAGCTCCGCCTCGTGCAGGCGCTCGTAGTGCCGCAAGCGCTCGTCCACCTCGGGGATGACGTGCAGGACGACCGCCTGGATACCCGCGTTCCTCAGCCAGGCGACCCCCCGCGCCAGCGCCTGATCGGCTCCTTCCGACCCATCCACGCAGAACAGAATCCGCATCAGTAGAACCTCAGCCACAATTTCAGCGCGAGTCCCAGATTGCAGATGAGGAGGGCCACCAGCGTCTGCGGGATGGCCAGCCACATCCAGCGGGGCCAGCCGATCCTGTGCCCGTGCTTCTCCATGGCGGCATAGGCCACCACGTTGGCCGAGGCGCCGATGGGCGTCCCGTTGCCGCCGATGTCGGTCCCCAGCGACACCGCCCAGACCATGATGGACAGCGCCGGCACGCCCACCTGGCCCGCGATGTTCTTGATCACGTAGGCCATGCTGAGGGCGAAGGGGACGTTGTCCACGATGGCCGACGAGACGGCCGAGAACCACATCAGGGTCGAGACCAGGGCCAGGTCCTGGTGCCGGAAGACGTTGGCGATGAAGTCGGCCAGGGCCTTGATGACTCCCGTCTTCTCCAGGCCCCCCACCACGACGAACAGGCCGATGAAGAACAGGAGGACATCGTAGTCGATCTTCCGCAGGATGTCTTCAGTCTTCGTGCCCCCCAGGATCAGGATGAAGAATGCCGGGATCAGAGGGGCCAGGGGGGCCGTCAGGGGGATGTGCAGGGTGCGCTCCACCCAGGCGTGAGTGACGAGGAATACGATGGCCACCAGGAAGGCCCCCAGCCCGAGTTTGAAGAGCCAAGCGTCCTTGATGGCCTTGGCCGGGTCCATGGCCAGGAGTGCCTCCCGGTCCACGGTCCCGCCCAGCATCAGCCGCTTCCGGGATTGGAGATAGGCCACACCGATGGCCCCCAGAGAGGCCACGACCGCCGTCGGCCCGTTGTGGATCACGAAGTCGTTGAAGGAAAATCCCAGCATCAGGCCCAGGATGACGTTGGGCGGGTCGCCCACCAGGGTCGAGGCGCCGCCGATGTTCGCCAGGCACACCTCCGCCACCACCACCGGGATCGCGTCAAACCTGAGGAGGCGGGACAGCTCGTAGGTCAGGGTGGCGAAGAAGAGCATCACCGTGATGCTGTCCATGAACGCGGCGAGAAACGCGGTCACCAGAGGAAAGACCACGAAGATCCGGAGGGGGTTGTAGTCCAGCTTCTTGGCCACCACCAGGGCCATGTAGGTGAAGAACCCCGCCTCGGAGAGGACGGCGATGATCGTGAACATCCCGAAGAGCAGGCCGACCGTCTCCCAGTGCACGTAGGTGGTGACCGCCTCCTTCAGGCTGAGAACCCCCACCAGCAAGAGCAGGATCGCCCCCGACATGGAGACGATGGTGCGGTTGATCTTCTCCATGCCGATGGCCACGTACGTCGCGAGGAAGATCGAGACGGCCAGCACGGCCGAAAGCCCCATGAATGCCTTTGCCTCCTTTCCGTGAGGACGGCCCGCCCGCCGCGCCCTGGCGGGACCCTGTGTGGTGCGTCACCGTCATCCCCCCGCCCCCTGCGCAAAAAATGCCACGGCCACCCTAACACACGCACTCGGCCGTGGCAAGGGGTCCGGAGTGTTCCCCGATCGCGAGGAGTCTTAGAGGAGGCGCGGCGTATCCGGCGCCGCCGGCAGTTCCGCCGGGCCCGCCTCCGTGTGCAATCCGCGCGCCCCCTGGCGCGCCCGGCTGAGCTGACCCTTGAGCTCCTCGCGGCTGTTCTGGAGCTGGGTGATCGTCCGGGACAGGCGGCCGTCCACCTCGCCATCCATCTTCTCCAGCGCGTCGGCGATGGTCGTGAGCGCCTGGCTCAGGCGGGCCGTGTCGATCTCGCTGCCGAAGCGCCAGACCACCTGGAGCAGGGACAGGAGGTACGGGATGGCCTGGGTGTAGCTGATGATGACGATGCCCTGCTTGAAGGCCTCCACGTGGGCCTCGACGCACACCTCGAAGACCGCATCGGGCACCGCCAGCACCCCCAGGTGGATGGTGCGATCCGGGTCCAGGTACTTGGTCACCTCCCGGACCTTCTTCTTCACCTCGGTCTGGATCTCCTCGACCAGGGCCTTGCGCGCCAAGGGATCCTCCGTCTCCTGAAGCCGCTCCAGAGGGGCGAGCGCCGGCCACTTGCTGTCAATGGGCAGCAGGCGCCCGTGCGGCAACCGCAGGGCGAACTCCACGGGCTTGTTGTTGATGGTGAGGTTTGTTTCCCGCAGCTCCGCCGGGAGCTGTGCCAGGATCGTGCCCAGGATGTTCTCGCCGGCGATCCCCCGGGACTTGGTCCCGGCCAGCACCGTCTCCAGGCGCTTCAGGGCGTCCCAGCCCTCCTGCTCGCGCTTCTCCCGGATCTGGTCGGCGGCCTGGATCTGGGCGACCAGCTCCCGGGTCTGGGTGATCTCGGACCGCAGGCCTTGCTGGGCCGCCGTGAGGTTCCCCGTCAGCGATTCCTGGACCTGGCCGAGGTGCTGCGCCAAAAGCTCCTGCGTCCGGACCGTCCGGTTGACGAGTTCCGTGACCGACGCGAGGGCCTGCTGGGTCTGGTGAATGCGCTCGGTGAGCGCCTCGGCCGTCTGCTGGACGGCTGCGCTGCCCTGTTCCCGGGTCTGCACGACCTCGGACCGGACGGTCTCCTGGGTGCGGGCCACCCCCTGGACCTCCCCGGACAGTTGCCCCACCCGGGAACCCAGATCCCCCAGGCTGGCCTGGAGGTTGGCCAGGACCGCCCCGGCCGCCTCCTCCCCCGGCCGGCGGCGGACGTAGAGCGCCAGGAGGCCGAACCCCAGAAGCAGCAGGAATCCAAGGACGCCAAGCACGATCAGGAGTTGACTTTGTGTCATCGCTCACCCCAGAAGTCTGACCAGGGTTCCGACAGAGTACACAAGCCGGCGCCCGGATTCAACCTTTCTCTCCCCCCGCCCTCTAAGTGGGTAAACGGCAGGACAACCCACAAAGGAGGACAGCCATGACCCGACATCGAACCCTGGTACTCACCGGCAGCCTGATCCTGGGCCTGGGGCTCGCCGCGCCGGCCCTGGCCCAGAGCGTGGACGACCGGCTTTCCAACCAGGCCGAGCGGATCTCCGAGGGGATCCGCGACGGCTCCCTCACCGCCCGCGAGGCCGCCCGGCTCGAGCGCGAAGAGTCCGCCATCGCCCGGGAGGAGCAGCGGTTCACGGCCGACGGGAACCTCAGCGCCCTGGAGCGCGCCAAGCTGGAGCGGGACCTGAACCGGGCCTCCCGGGACATCTGGCGCGAGCGCCACGACCACCAGGGGGCCATGGCCCCGACCCCGTGGGTGGACGGCCGCCTGCAGAACGAACAGCGCCGGATTGATGCCGGGGTCGCCGACGGCTCACTCACAGCGCGCGAGGCGCGGCGACTCCAGGCCGGCGAGAACCGGATCGCCGCCGAAGAGCAGCGCTTCAAGTCCGACGGCGCCTTCACCCCCCGGGAGCGCCAGAAGACGCTCCACGACGAGAACCGGCTGTCCCGGCAGATCTACCGCCAGCGGCACGACGGCCAGCGGAGGCGGTAACCTCGGCTCGCTGGACGGCACGGCGGTTGC
>JACPAT010000110.1 GCA_016180655.1 Candidatus Methylomirabilota bacterium
CTCGACGTTCTCCTGCGCGGTGGTCCGCGGCAGCAGATTGAACGTCTGGAAGACGAAGCCGAGCTTCCGGTTGCGGATCCGGGCGAGCTGATCCCGGTTCATCTCGCCGACGTTCTGCCCGTCCAGGCGGTAGATCCCGGAGGTCGGCTTGTCCAGGCAGCCCAGGATGTTCATGAAGGTGGACTTGCCCGAGCCGGAGGGGCCCATGATGGCCACGAACTCCCCGGCCGAGAGGGACACGTTCACACCCCGAAGGGCCTCCACGGCCACCTCGCCCATCTGGTAGATCTTCGTGAGGCCGTCGACTTCAATCAGTGGCATTTCGGATCTCGGATTTCGGATTTCGGATTTGGAACCACAGATGAACGCAAATGAACACGGATGCCGATCCCTTTCCTTCTGAGCCCTCTGGATAGCCTGATCTGTGTGTATCTGTGTTCATCTGTGGTTGCAATGTTCTTCCTAGAGACGTAATCGCGGGCCGCCGGGCGCGCCGGAGCCACCTCGCTGAGATTGCAGGCCCACGATAACTGTCTCACCCTCTCGCAGGCCTTCCAAAATCTCCGTTCGCTGGCCATCGCTGAGGCCGGTGCGGATCATGCGCTCCACCGGTTTCCCCTCCTGGAGAACCCAGATTCGCTGACGTCCGCCGTCAGTGGCACCCCTCGCACCCGGTTCCTGGCCGCCCCCGGGGCCCATCCCGGGCCGGCCCCCCGGGCGCGCATCCGCCATGGCCTGCGGCCCGCGCTGTCCCGCAGACCCGCCGCCCCGCGCCCCGGCAGGGCTCCCCCCGGTCGAACTCTCCAGGCGAACCCGGAAGGCCGCGTTGGGCACCAGCAGCGCATTCTCGCGCCGGGCCACCAGGATCTTCACGTTGGCGGTCATTCCGGGCTTCAGTTTCAGGTCGGGATTGGGCACCGCCACCACCGTGTTGTACGTCACCACGTTCTGGATGACCTGCGGGGCCTGTCGGATCTGGACCGCTCGCCCGCGGAAGACCTGGCCGGGGTACGAGTCCACGCTGAACATCGCTTCCTGATCCAGCGCCACGCGCCCGATGTCCGCCTCGTCCACGTTGGTGTCCACCTGCATTTTGGTCAGGTCCTGGGCGATGAGGAACAGCGTCGGCGCCTGGAGCGACGCGGCCACGGTCTGCCCGACGTCCACGTTCCGCGAGACGACGACGCCGTCCACGGGGGCGCGGATGAAGGTGTGGTCCAGGTCCACCTGGGCCTGGTCGAGGGCGGCCTGCTTCTGTCTCACCTGGGCCTCGGCCGCGGCGAATAGTGCCTGCGCCACTTCCAGTGCCGCCTCCGACGCCTTCAGGCTGGCCCGCGCCGCATCCAACTGGGCCACGGCCGAGTCAAAGGCGGCCTGGGCCGAATCCCGCTCCTCCTGGGAGATACCGCCCTCGCGGAAGAGGCGCACCCGGGAATTGATCTTGATCTGGGCGTCGCGGACGGCCACGTCCTGCCGGACAACGTTGGCCCGGGCATTCGCCACGTCTGCCTGCGCCCGTGCCACGGCCGCCCGCTGGTTCAGGACGGCCGCCCGGAAGCTTTCCAGGTCCGCCCTGGCCTGGTTCACCTTGGCCTCGAAGATGTCCGGATCGATCCGCCCGATCAGCATCCCCTTCTTGACGGGGGAGTTGAAGTCCACCAGGAGCTGCCTGATCGTCCCGGAGACCTGGGTCCCGACCTGGACGGTGATCACCGCGTTCAGGGTGCCGGTGGCCGAGATCGTGGACAGGATGGCCCCCCGCTCGACGGGGGCGGTGCGGAACGCGGGCTTGCGGTTCCCGTTGCCGAACCAGAAGAACCCCGCGGCCCCGCCGAGGACCAAGACGGCCAGGACGGACACAAGACCCAGCTTGCGACGGCTCATCCGAGAAGTACCCCCTTGACGCTGCTTACACGCCCGCCACATTCAGTCTAATCAGGACATGGAAGCGTGTCAAAGACTATCACAATTGACCTATGGGCCCCCTCGGGTTCTCTGCCGCCTTCTCTTCCCCCGCGGCCTGCCGTCGGTGCCCTCTTTTTCAATGACGCGCCTCACCGACATACCTGCGTGGTGGTCGGCGGCACCCACTCCCAGCGAAACGTGGTGAACCCCCCTTCGGTGTACCACGGCACCTGTCGGTAGTAGCCCGCGGCCGTGTAGGTGGTGCACTGCGGGACGTACGCGGGCGGCGGGATGTAGACCGGAGGGTAATACGCCGAGCGGTATGGGTACACCGGGACCACAAAGCCGAAGCCAAACCGGGTTCTCGGGTAGGCTGGATACCGGTGGCCGTGAGGGTAGTACGGGTACCAGGCCTCCGCCACACCCGTTCCCAGCAAGAGGAGTCCCAGGATGATCACACCGATCCCGATCGTCTTCATAGTCCGCCTATCTCCTTGGGGATCGCTACCGGAAGTCTCCCTCGGTGAACCGGAGCTCCCAGCCGGATCCCCGCACCTCCACCCGGAGTGGTCGGTCAAGCCGGCCCACCGTCCGGGGTCCGAACTGTGTGTCCCGCGTCGCGATCGCCACGACCCGATGGGCCCCAACGTCCAGGTTGACCGGGAGGACGTCGGTCGGGTTCATGGTCAGGTACGGGGCGGAGGATACGCGGGTCGGGTCCACGTCCATGTAGATCTTCAACAGGAACGGGGTGCCGTTGATCAATTGCCCCCGCGTGGGATCCCCCGCGTACTGCCCCGGCACGGTGACGCTGGCCTGGGTCGGCGGCGGCGGGCCCGCGGCCGGCTGGCCCGGCGGCGGCACCGGCTGGAGTTGGCCACCCGGCTGTGCCGGCGCGGTCTTCTTCTGCTCCATGGCATCGCCGATCAGGGCGCCCGCGGCGGCCCCGCCCAGGGCCCCGATGATCGCCCCGGTGCCCGCATGGCCTGGCCGATTCCCCTTCACCTGGTTCCCGATGATGGCCCCGGCCGCGGCGCCTGTCCCGGCCCCCACCAGGGCCCCCTTCTGGGCACCGGACATCTCGGCGCAGGCCGGCAGACCCAGTGCCGCAACCAGGAGAAGCGCGAGTTTTTTCATGACACTCACTCCCTTCCTTCTGCTGGATGCTCCGCCCTCTTCCGGACCCTGTTTCCGCTGTCAATCGACGGGACCGCCATACCTACGAGTTGAATCCCCTGCCTCGGCCCATCCAGCGGCGGCCCATCGTCTTCCGCAACTCGAGCCACTTGGCCCACTGGTCCGGCGTGAGCTGGGACCGCAGAGTAATCGCCGTCTCGATCCGCCGGTCC
The DNA here is from genome assembly GCA_016180655.1 of Candidatus Methylomirabilota bacterium. Taxonomy (GTDB): domain Bacteria; phylum Methylomirabilota; class Methylomirabilia; order Methylomirabilales; family 2-02-FULL-66-22; genus 2-02-FULL-66-22. The sequence continues at coordinate 3,255 of JACPAT010000110.1, forward strand.
AGGAACTTGCCCTGGAGGGCCTTTACCTGCTCGGCCGCGGCCTTGAGCGCCACTGGGTCCGAATCCTGCCGGTCCAGGAGCTGGCGCAGATCGAGCCGCGCCTCGCAGAGCGCCTGGACATCTGCCCTGGCCTCGTCCCGCCGCGACTGCAGCACAGTCCGGATCTGCTCGGCCTGCTGGTCGGTGAGGCCCAGCTTCTCCTGGGTCCGCTGCAGAATGACCCGCCCGATGGCCTCGCGGTCGTCGGGAGTCAGCAACCCCTGAGACCTCGCGCAGGGTCCTGGAACACCCGCCGCTTGCTGCGCTCGCGCTGGCCCAGCCCCGCTCCCCCCGACGGCCACGAGCACGCCGAGCACTATCGCCCACCGCCGCCACCTCGGCACTGGTACTCTCATGATGACCTCCTTCCCGCGACGACCCCCGTCAGGGACCCTTGGATGCCTTGTCTCCCGGGGCGGCGCGAGAACGCCAGCGTTCCGCCCGGCGCTCCCACTCCTTCTCCAGGACCTCGAACTTCGCCTGCTGTTCCGAGCTCAGGATGGCCCGGATCTTTTCCCGGCTGCGCCCGCGGATCTCGCGGAAGCGGGGACCAATCTCCTCCCGCAGGCGGACAAACTCCTGGCCCGTCTCACGCAGGATCGCTTCCATCTGTTGGCGCTGGTCCGGGCGCAGGTCCAGTTCCTGCGTCAAGCGTTTGAGCTGGAACTCCTGATACCGGGCCGGGTCCCTGCGCGGACCCCACCACCCGGTCCGCGCCTGGTAGAGGCCGAACCCCAGGGCGCCCGTGGCAGCGCCCAAGAGGAACGCGAGGAGCAGAAGCAGGGCCCCCTTCACCCGCGTCGTCATGTCCCGCTTCCTTCCATAACGGCCGCCAGGACCGCGTCCGGTTCCGGAGGCGAGGCCTCCAGGACGAGCCGCTCGCCGGCCGACAGCCCCTCGGCCGGCACCAGCCCGATGGGGCCGGAAGTGGGGCTGGCCTGATAGAGAATGAAGAACAGCACCGCCATGGCGGCGAAGGCGGGCACCAGGCCCCACCCCAGTCGCCAGAGTTCCGCCTCGGCCCTCGACGGCGTACGGTCGGGCAGGGCGCCCAGGACCCGGTCGGCAAATCCGGTCGGGGGTTCCACCCCATCCCCCGCCGCAGCCAGAAGGCCTCGGCCCAGGCGGGCCGCTGCCAGCGCCCTGGTGCAGGCCGCGCACCCCGCGAGATGTTCGTGGATCCCTGCGGGCAGCTCCACTGCAGGGAGCGCCGCAAGTTCGCCGATCCGCTTTTTGACCTCGTCGCACGATTTCATACTGCGTGCCTCATCCCGCGTCCATCATGCCAGCCAGCAGGGCCTCGACGACACGGCGCAACGCCCGCCGGGCCCGATGGAGGCGGATCCTTCCGGCCACGGACGAGCAGCCCATGACCCGTGCCACCTCGCCCCCTGAGAACCCCAAGGCATCGGCCAGGATCAGCACCATCCGATCCTTCGGGGCCAGAGGTGCCATGGCGCGATCGAGCAGATCTCGGGTGCCGGCCCGATCCGCCTGGCCTGCGCCCGCCACCAGGCCTTGGGCGGCGGACCGCTCTCCGGGTGAGAGGTCCTCCCAGCCCACCTCGCTCGTGCGCCGCCTCTGGTGCAACCGATCGTAGCTCGCCCGGGTGGCGATGCGGGTAATCCACGGGCCGAAGGGTGCCCCGGCACGAAAGCCCGGCAGCCCTTCATAGGCGCGCAGGAAGGTCTCCTGGGCCACATCCTCCGCGTCCTCGCGGTTCCGAAGAAAGCCCCCCACGATCCGGAACACCAGCCGCTGGTACCGCTGGATGAGGGTCCCGAAGGCCTCTCTGTCCCCTGCCAGGGCCCGCTGGACCAGGACGCTGTCGTCGGGATCATCCGCCCTCCCTTGCCACCCAGGCGGCCTGGTCATCGGTTCATCTCTAGAATACGCGTGGAGGCCCGCAATTGTTTCAGTGTCCTGTGACCGGACATGCGAATGGTCGGAACGGCACAGGCCCCTGCCCGGGCCGGGGACCTCTCGGAGGGGAAGCGCTTCAACCCAAGGAGAATCCTGCGAGGCGAGCGAGGAGGGCCAGGACCGCCACCAGCATGGCGCCGCCGACGATCCACAGACCCACCCGAAGGCGTCGCCCCCAGCGCAATCGGCGGTGGGCGCGGGCACGACGGTGCTCTTCGTCTTCCAGTTGTCGCAGTTCGGCGGGAGGGCGCGGCATTGGCGATACGGCACTCCCTACACGATTCGCGCCCGAAGCCGGGAGCTGGCGAAGTCCACGCCCATGACCATGGCCACCAGCACCAGGAGCACGGCCGAGGCCGCGGGATAGTTGATCATCCGGAGGTAGGTCTGGATGTAGAACCCGATTCCCCCCGCCCCCACGAATCCCAGGATGGTGGCCGCCCGGATGTTCGTCTCCAGCCGGTAGAGGACGTAGGAGGCGAAGAGGGGCAGCACCTGGGGCAGGATGCCGAAGCGCAGGACCTGCAGGCGGGTCGCGCCGGTGGCAGAGATCGCCTCCACGGGCCCGGGCTCGATCCCCTCGATGGCTTCGGAGTACAGCTTGGCCAGGGTCATGACGGTGTAGGTCACCACCGCCAGGATGCCCGGGAACGGGCCCAGCCCCACGGCCGCCACGAAGAACAGGGCGTAGACCATGGTGTCGATGCTGCGAAAGAGATTGAGGAGCGCCCGCGCCGGGTAGAAGGCCGAGGGCGGGACCACGTTCCGTGCCGAGAGGAAGCCCAGCGGCAGGGCCAGGAGCGCCGCCACCGTCGTCCCCACCACCGCGATCTGGAAGGTCTGCAGCGCGCCCGTGAGCGCGCTGCGGAGGACGGAGAGGTCCGGCGGGACCATGCGACGGAGGAAGTCCGCCATCCAGGGAAGGCCCCGCAGGAAACGGGGCAGGCTCACCTCCGTGGCCGCCAGGAACCACACGTACACCGCCAGGATGGCGAGGCCCAGGCCCGCGCGTCTGATCCCGCGACTCACCGCACTCCTCCTTCGTAGATCTGCTCCACGATGTCCGGCGTGATGCCCCCGGGCGGCCCGTCGAAGACCACGCGCCCCTCCCGCAGGCCCACGATGCGCGTCCCGTAGGTCAGGGCCGTCTCCAGCATGTGCTGGCTCACCACCAGCGTCAGCCGCCGCTCCACGTTGATCCGCTGGAGGATGCCCATGATGCTCTCGGTCAGCTTGGGGTCCAGGCTGGCGGTGGGCTCGTCGGCCAGGATCACCTTGGGCTCCTGGGCCAGCGCCCGGGCGATAGCCACCCGCTGCTGCTCCCCGCCGGACAGGGTGTCCGCTCGGCGCGAGGCGAACTCCTCCAGTCCGACCTGGCGCAGGCAGTCCAGGGCCAGCGCCCGATCCCGCCCGGGGAACCGGCCGACGAGGCTGGAGAATCCGGGGACGTGGCCCAGGCGGCCCGCCAGGACGTTCTCCAGCACGCTGGCCCGCCTCACCAGGTTGAACTGCTGGAAGATCACCCCGATCTGCCGCCGCACGGATCGGAGCGCCTCGGGCGAGGCGCCCGTCACCTGCGACCCGTTCAGCATGACGTCGCCCGCCGTCGGCTCCACCAGCCGGTTCAGGCAGCGGAGCAGCGTGGTCTTCCCCGCCCCGCTCTGCCCGATGATCATGACGAACTCGCCGGCGGCGATGTCCAGGTCCACCCCGGCCAGGGCCAACTTGTCGGGCGGGAACACCTTGCGAAGGCCGCGGATGCGGATCATGGGATCTCTCGGCGTCTCAAGTTCAAACAGATGGTCGGGTCACAAAGCGTTCGGTGGTTCGGGGGTTCGGGGCACCCACGCCACGGCGGTGGACTTCCACCGCGGTGCCGTGGGTCCCGGTGGCTCGGGAACGACCGAACCATCGAACCCTCGAACACCCGAACGTTTTTTATTCTTCGTTAGCGCCTCGGCGGAGCCAGTCCCAAGAGGTCCACCGCCTCGCGCACCGGGTCGAAGTCGGCATCTGCCGCCTCGGCCAGCCCGTCCACCGCGTAGAGGCGCTTCAGGAGCGGCCGGCCGACGGGATCGTTGAGCGACAACAGGGCGGCCTTCACCCGCTGGACGAGATCCGGCGCCAGGCCCTCCCGGACGCAGGCCCCGTCGTTGGGGATGGGCGGCGTCTCGGCGATGAAGGTCAATTGCGCGCGCTGGGCCGGATCCTTGAGCAGGGTGTCCGGCGCGTGCGGGTAGGAGACGGCCACGTCCACCTGGCGCCGCAGGACGGCGTGCAGGACCGCATCGTGGGCCCCGGAAAAGACGGCGTCCTTGAAGAACGTCTTGGGGTCCTTCCCCTTCACCAGTCCCCGCTTCATCAGGAACACCATCGGGTAGATGTAGCCCGAGGTGGAGGCCGGGTCCACGAAGGCGATGGTCTTCCCGCGGAGGTCGTCCAGGGTCCGGGGTCCGCCCTCTTTCAGGACGAAGAAGCGCGCGGTGTAGGTGGCGCTGCCGCCGCGGATGCTCTTCACCAGGATCCGCGCCCGGGCCTCCCGGCTGGCCAGGACGTAGGCGACGGGATGCACGAAGGCCAGGTCCACGGTCCCGTTGCGCAGCGCCTCGATGACCCCGGCGTAATCGGCGGCCACGTAGAGCTTGATCGGCAGGTCCAGCCGCTTGCCGAGTTCCTGGGCCAGGGCCGTGCCCGCCTCCTGGAGCAGGGTCGGGTCCTTGGACGGGGTCAGGGCCAGGGTGATTCCGGTCGCCCCCTGCGCCACGCCTCCGTTGCCCGCGGTGAGCGCGACAGTGCCGGCGAGGAGGCAGACCGCGAGCGTCCACCGCGCCCTGCGGCCGGGCACCTGTGGATGCTCCCCGGACGAGTGGCCGCAGGACCTCGCCGCTCCCATCGCCGGAGGAGATTCCTTCCCCACGAACGATCTCCGCGCTCGCATCCCATCTACCGCTTCAGCATCCCCTCGCGGAGGGCGACCCGGACCACGTCGAAGTCGCTGTCGGGCCCCGGGTCCGTGAATCCGTCGATCGAGTACAGCTTGGTCAGGAGCGGCTTGTGCTCCGGCGCGTTGAGTGCCATGAGCGCGGCGAAGATCCGCCTGGCCAGCGCCGGGTCGAGGCCCTCTCGCGCGGCGATGCCGGCCTCCGGGATCGGCGGGGTCTCGGCCACCCAGGTGATCGCCTCGATCCGCTCCTTGTCTTTCAGGTACTGCTCCCGGGCCAGGTCGAAGGACGCCGCTGCATCCACGCTGCGGTTGACCAGCGCCAAGAGCGCGGCATCGTGCGAGCCGGCGTAGAGGGCCTCCTTGAAGAAGGTCTTGGGGTCCCGGCTCTTCACGAGGCCCTTCTGGACCAGCAGGACCATGGGATAGATGTATCCCGAGCTGCTCGTCGGATCCACGAAGGCGATGGTCTTGCCGCGCAGGTCCTCCAGGGTCTTGAGCCCGCTGTCCTTCCGGACGTAGATCCGCGACGTGTACGAGGTCTTGCCGTGCCAGATGTCCTTGGCCAGGAGCGTGGCCTTGGCCTCCTGGTGGGCCAGGACGTATCCCACCGTGTGGAGGAAGGCGAGGTCCGCGGTTCTGGATCGCATGGCCTCGATCACCGCAGCGTAGTCGGAGGCCACGTAGACCTTCACGGGCATCTTCAGCAGCTTGGAGAGGACGGCCCCGAACTCATCCCCCACCTGCTGCAGCGCCGTCGGACTCTGCGAGGGGGTGAGCGCCAGCGTCAGGGTCTGCGCCGCCACGGCCGCCGTCGCCAACCCCATCGCCACCACGACTCCCAGCAGGATCCCAACTCGGGTCGAATACCGCATCTTTCGTCTCCCCCTCTGCCCGGGTGCGGCCGGTCCCTCCCGGCTTCCACACCGGCGAAAAGAAAAACGCCGCATCGCCCAAGGGGGATGCGGCGTGGAGTTGGCGCCTTCCAGGAAGCCGCTTTCCTACGCTGGCATGACCCAGATCAGGTTCCAGGGTCCCCGGCGGCGCGGCCTGGCAGCGCCGCGCTTCCTCGGGCTCTCAGTCCTGCGACAGGGACAGCCGAAAGGCTCGAAGGCCCTGCCGCGGACTCCCCTAGGGCTTCGCGGGGATGCTAGCACAGCGCGGGCGCCTGTCAACTCCAAAGCGCAGGCCTGCGACCGTCTCAGGAAAAGAACCCATCCTCCCGGAGCAGCAGCAGGGCCTTCTCGAAGGCCTGGACGGTCCGCTGCACGTCCTCGTCGGTGTGCACGGCAGAAACCCACCCGTGCAGCGGGCAGATGTCCACCCCGTTGAGGATCAGCCCGCAGCGGAGGGCGTGATAGGCGTCCGGGTTGGCCAGCGCCTGGAGGCGGCGATGGTCGCGCGTGCCGGCCGTCGGGGGAGTTTCCAGCGCCGGCTCCAGCGAGTAGTTCAGGATGGAAGCCTCGCCGTACACGCAGCCCGGAACCCCCAGGCGGCGCCACACCCCCGCCAGCTCCTGTCGCAGGGCCCGCGTCGTCTGATTGGCCCGCTGGTGGGCCTTGCCGTCGGCGATGCATTCCAGCATGGCGATCCCGGCCGCCGCCGACAGGGGATTCGCGTTGTAGGTTCCGGCGTGGGCCACGCGCTCCTTCCGGTTCCAGGCGGGATCCTCGCCGAAGGCCAGCCGGTCCAGGATCGCTGCCTGACCCGCCACCGCCCCGCCGGGCAGGCCACCGGCGATGATCTTGGCTAGCGTGGTCATATCGGGCGTGACCCCCACCACCTGCTGGACGCCCCCGGGCGCGTACCGGAAGCCCGTGATGACCTCGTCGAAGATGAGCGCCACCCCGTGCCGGCGCGTCAGGTCCCGCAGCCCCTGCAGGTACGTCGCGTCCGTCGGGATCGTCCCGCTGCTCCCACCGCCGGGCTCCAGGATCACGGCGGCCACGTCCTGGCGTCCGGCCAAGAGCGCGTCGAGGGCCGCCAGATCATTGGGCGGGCACAGGAGGACCTGCGCCAGCGACTCTCCGGGAATCCCGGAGGACAGGGGGATCTCGTAGGGCGGCTTCACGCCCGCCAGGGCGTAATCGTGCCAGCCATGGAAATGCCCCTCGAACTTCACCACCTTCGGCTTGCCGGTGTGGGCGCGGGCCAGCCGCAGGGCGAGCTGCGTGGCCTCCGTCCCCGAGATGGTAAACCGCACCCGCTCCGCCGACGGTACCAGCCGCTGCACCAGCTCCGCCCAGCGGACCTCCAGCTCATGGCAGGCCCCGTAGTGGGTGCCGCGGCCGAGCTGCTCGTGGACCGCCTCGAGGATCACCGGGTGGCCGTGGCCGAGAAACAGGGCGCCGTGGCCCATCCAGTAGTCGATCAGCTCCTGGCCGTCCGCCGTCCATTTCCGGGTCCCCTGGGCGCGTTCGATGTAGACGGGGAACGGTTTCATGTGGCGGATGTCGTGAGTGATGCGGCCGGCGATGGACCCCCCGGCCCGGGCAAAGAGCGCCTCGGAGCGCGGGTTCGCCCGCCGGTATATCTCCCAGATGCGTCCGTGTCCCGCCTGACGTGCACCGTGTTGAGCCGCCATGGCAACCCCCGCGCCGTCAACCGGCATAGCGCCCCGTGATGCTGCGGCCTCCCGACCGGCTGCCTTCAGCACCCGAACAGCCGTCGCGAGAGGAGGCGCCGCCGCAGCTTGCGTCGGAGTTCCGCCTCTGCCGTCCGGAACTTGACCGCCTTTCGCCCGTCAATGAAGAGGACGGGGATCTCCTGGCCGTATCGTTCCTCCAGGACCGGATCGGTCTCGATGTTGACTTCCGTGACCCGGAGGAGGAACTCGTCGCTCAACCGCCCACAGAGCGTCCGCAGCTCGTCGCACAGGTGGCAGCCGGGCCGGCTGTAGAGTTCGAGGTGAAGCGGCTGGCGATTCATGGCAGTGGCGGTGGGACGGTAGCACGCTCGCCTTGGACGTGTCAATGCACAGGGCGCGCGCACCAAGTCGGTAAGGAGAGAAGGCCAATTCACCGTCGGGGCTGAATCACGTCGTCGAGAATCAGAACTTCCAGGCCCTCGACACGCCTGAAGGCCGGATCGTTGGTGACGAAGCCGGTCGCGCCCGCAGCCACTGCCGTTGCCGCCTGGATCATGTCCGGCATGGGCAGGCCATAGGCTGCCCGCAGTTGCGCCGCGGCTTCCGCTATGCTTTGGTTGACTTCCAGCAGCCGGAGATTGGGAAAGGTGGTGAGCAGGCGCCGATAGTCCTCCGCTGCGCCAGCATTGCCGTCCCGAAGCGGTTTGACGAGAACCTCGGCCAGGGAGATGACGGACGCGACCCCCCGATGGGATCCTCCTTCCCAGGCAGCCAGGAGGACCTGTGTCGCAGCCGAGTACCGAGGATGTTCTTGCAGGTGGTAGATGAAGACCATCGTGTCCGCAGCGAACACACGATGGCGGCGCAGGAATCGGCTCAGGGCTGACCTCACCGCCATCCCTTTCGTTCCTCTCTCACATAGGTCGCGGGGTCCACATCTCGCCAGACCTCCTTGTGGAGTCCGCGCAACCGGTTTGTGTAGCTTCTGGGACGCGGCACCAGCACAATGGTGTTTGCCCGCACCTCCACCAGCAGGCCATCGCCGGCCGCCAGGCCAAGCTGCCGTCTGACGTCGCGCGGGATGACGATCTGGTGTTTTGCGCTGAGCTTCACAGTGCTCCCCATTCGAAAGCTCCTTTACCATTCAGCGATTTGCTTTACTTTTTATCATTTGCTTGACTGTACGTCAAGTGTCGACTATCTCATGTTCTCGTCACACACCCGGGGAGCGACGGGGCCGCCTTTCCGCTTGACTTGGGCCGAGCGGAGGGCTATCTAGCGGCCACGGGAGCTGGGGTGCCCGGAGGAGGTGGACACCGTGCGGCAAGTGCTGGTCCGGCACAGTGACGGAAGGGTCGAGACGGCCGCAGATATCGGGATCCTGACGGAGGTGCTGCGCGACCCCGGAGCCGTCCTCTGGGTGGACGCCGAGGGCGAGGCGGCCGAGGCCCTGGAGGCCCTGGCGACTCAATTCGAGCTGCACCCGGTGACCGTCGAGGACTTCATCCACAGGAACCAGCGCCCCAAGATCGAGGAGTTCGACCAGTACGTCTTCCTGGTCATCCACGCCCTGCGCGGCGTTCGAGGCGACGAGCTGGAAACGGACGAACTGCATGTCGCCCTCAGGCACAACTGCCTCCTCACGGTCCACGACAGGCCGCTGGATGCCGTGAAGCGGGTTTTCGACCGTTGCGTCACCGACCCCCGGCCCCTCCAGAACGGAACCAGCTTCCTCCTCTACCTCCTCAGCGACGCCGTGGTGGACGGATACTTCCCGGTGCTGGACGCCCTGGGGGATGAGATCGACTCCCTGGAGGACGCCGTGGTGCGGGCCCCGGCCCGGGCCCGGATGCAACGCATCTTCGAGGTGAAGCGGGTGGCGGTGCAGCTCCGCAAGATCGTGAGTCCCCAGCGGGAGGTCTACAACGCCCTGAGCCGCCGGGACTATCCCTACATTGACGCGCGCACCGCGGTGTACTTCCGGGACGTGCACGACCACCTGGTGCGCGCCTTCGAGATCATCGATTCCTACCGGGACCTGGTGGCGAACACCCTGGAGGCCTACCTGGCATCCATCTCCAACCGGCTGGGCCAGGTGATGAAGCAGCTCACCGTGATCGCCACCATCTTCATGCCCCTCTCGTTCCTCACCGGCTTCTTCGGCATGAACTTCACCCGCATCCCCTACGACCGGCCCTGGCTCCTGGCGATGGTCCTGGCGATCATGATGATTCTTCCGGCGGCGATGCTCTTTTTCTTCGCGCGCAGCGGCTGGCTGACGGATGACCGCCGCATCACGAGCTGGGCACGCCTCTGGGCCTGGCTGCGCCGGAGGCGGTGATCTCCGCAGAGCGGCGAGGGAAAATTCACTTGTGGCCGATGCCAGGCTCTGGTATGGAACAGGGAGGAAACGGCAGCCGGGGAGGGTGAAGGATCCATGAGCAGCGTGGCGTCTCTCATCGCGCTGAAGGAGGAGATGTTCTCCCGGACCATGCAGGTGGCGCCGCTTTGCCCCAAGGACAAGCTCATGTGGGCCCCGGCCCCGGATGCCCTGACCCTGGGGCAGCTCCTCCGCCACATGCACCGGTCCGAGTACAACCGGATGCGATTCCTCAACGGCCTCATCGACCACAAGGCCTACTATGTCCTGCGCCACGGGGAAGGCGACTCGAAGGATCTCAAGGCCACGCTGGGCGCGGTCACGGACCTGGACGCGGAACTGGCGGCCCTCAAGGAGGCACACGCCTCCTCCATGCGGACCCTCCAGGGAATGACCGACGCCGACCTCACGCGGCCCACCCAGTGGGGTGGGAAGGACCGGACCACCCTGGAATTCTTCATCCTCATGTTCGAACACGACGCCCACCACCGTGGCCAGGTGGCCACCTACCTCCGGCTGCTGGGCGTGGAGAAACCCACGGGCAGGGATTGGCGGGGACCGGTCTATGGCCGGTGAGGGATGGGGGATCTTCCCGGAGAAGGGCGAGCCGCCCAGGGCGGTCCTGAGCCTGGCGGGACAGGTGGAGGGCGACGGCGGGAGCGTCCTGGCCATCTACCGCGAGCCGGTGGGACAGGCCTGGCAGATCTTCGCCCTGCTCCCCCTGGAGCAGGTCCAGCCCACGCCCTACCAGCGCGACCTGTCACCGACTCACGCCAAGCGGTTGCGCGAGGTCATCAAGAAGCTGGACCGGTTCATAGATCCCGTCGTGGTGGTCCGCCACGGCCCGGGGGAGTACTGGACGCCCAACGGCAACCACCGGCGGGATGCCCTCCAGAAGCTCAAGGCCAAACACATCCCGGTCATCCTCCTCCCGGAGCCGGAGGTGGCCTTTCAGATCCTGGCCCTGAACACCGAGAAGGCCCACAACCTCAAGGAAAAGTCTCTGGAGGTCATCCGGATGTTCCGCGGCCTCATGCAGGCGGAGCCCCGGAAGGCCGAGGAGGACTTCACCTTCCAGTTCGAGGAGGCCCACTTCATCACCCTCGGCCTCCTGTACGAGAAGTACCCCCGCTTCTCGGGAAGCGTCCACGCCCCCATCCTGCGGCGGGTGGACACGTTCCTGAAAAACCCCCTCCCCAAGGCCTACGAGGAGCGCGGGCACCGGGCCGGCCTGGTGGAGGCCGCCGACACACTCCTGACCGACGCGGTCGCCCGCCTGAAGAAGCGCGGCGTCGTCCACCCGTACGTCAAGAATTTCGTCATGGCCCGCTGCAACCCCCTCACCCGCGCCCGCAAGACCATGCCCACCTTCGATCAGACCTGGGAAAAGGTCCGGGCCGCCCTGGAGAAGTTCGACGTGGACAAGGTCCGGACCGAGGAGATCGCCCGGGCGGCGGTATTCGCCGCAGCCTGAGGGGGCCCGCCGCCGTCCGGGCCGCTCCCTGACTCCCTCCTCCATCCCCTGCGTGGAAAGGATTCAGGAGGGTTCGTTGCGCCGGAATGAGGTCTGGTCAGGCGCGGGGGGTGTTGGTGTCCCGAATGAGCCGAACGTGCTTGGGGGAGAGTTTCTTCGTCGTTGCGGCGACGATCTCCGCGAATTCCAGGACGGGTGATAAGGGGAGATGCGCGCTCGAATAGAGGAAGCCGTACGTCAGGCTCAATCCCGGGTCCCATGCGCGCAGCTCGATCTGTCCCGGGGGAAGGCAGCGCGCGACCAGGGCGTCTGCGAGGCTGATGCCGAGTCCCTTCGCCACCATCTGACACGCGGAAAGCCCGGAGGAGGTTTCCGCGCGGATCGTCAAAGGCAGGTGCAGTTCGGAAAAGACCTCGTCAACGAGATGGCGCAGCAGGGTATAGGGCCGCAGCGCGATGAAGGGCTGGCCGACGAAGTCCTGGGCCTTCAGGCGCCTCTTCCTGGTCAGCGGATGGGCCGGCGGCAGCCCCGCCAGCACCGGCACCGAGGCGAAGGGCCGGCTCCTGATAACTCATTTGACACATGAAATCGTGTTTTGATATCGTCCGGGACACCAGCGGGCGCCATGCCCGCCGAGCAGACAATGAGGGCACCCCAGTGAACGACGCCTCGAAGCCATCGGCCCGGCAGATCTCGCATCCAGGCCCCCGCGAGACTGCCGATTTCGCCTCGATCCAGACGCTGTTTCCCATCAAGAAGACGCGGTGCTACCTCAACAACGCGTCCATCGGCCCCCTCTGCCTGCCGGTGATCGCGGCCATCGACTCCTTCCTCGCGGACGTCCGGGACAACGGCCGGAACAACTATCCCGCATGGTGCACGGTCGCCGACACCGAGGTGAAGGAGCGCCTGGCCCGCCTGATCGGCGCCCAGAAATCGGAGATCGCCTTCGTCAAGAACACCACCGAGGGACTGGTCACGGTCGCCAACGGCTTGCCCTGGCGCGCGGGCGACAACGTCATCATCGCCGACATCGAGTATCCCTCGAACGTCTACTGCTGGATGAAGCTCAAGAGTCGGGGCGTCGAGCTGCGGTGGGCGCGAAACCGGAACGGCCGGATCCGGGTTGACGACATCGCCGCGCTCATGGACAACCGCACGCGACTGGTCTCGCTGAGCGCCGTCCAGTTCAGCAACGGCTATCGCCAGGACCTCGCGCTGACCGGCGACCTGTGCCGGAGCCGGGGAGTCCTGCTCAATCTCGACGCCATCCAGTGGGTCGGGGCACTGCACATGGACGTCTCCCGCTATCCTGTGGATTTCCTGTCGGCCGGGGGGCACAAGTGGATCCTGGGCCCCATCGGCACAGGCTTCTTCTACTGCCGCGCGGCTGCCATGGACTTCCTGGATCCGCCCAACGTCGGCTATCACAGCGTCGGCAAGCACGAGGATCACATGGACTACGAGCTCGTGTACCGGCCCGACGCCGGCCGGTTCGAGGAGGCCCTGGTGAACTTCCCGGGCATCTGGGGCCTGGATGCCGCCGTCCAGAACCTCCTGACCCTGGGGACCCGCGAGATCGAAAAGCGGATCCGGTTGCTCACTGACCTGGCGATGGATGGCCTGCTCAAGCGTGGCTACGAGATCGTGAGCCCCCAGGGGGACGGCGAGCGTTCGGGTATCCTGTCCTTCAGGCACCCGAGCATCCCGGCGGACGACATTGCCCCCAGACTGGCCGAGGCCTCGGTGGACCTGGCGGTCCGTGGCGGCGCGCTGCGGATCTCTCCGTCCTTCTACAACGACGAGGACGAGATCGAGCGCTTCCTGGACGCTCTGCCCAAGAGCTGACCGGAAGCGGGAAAGGGAAGGGTCGGATGATGAAGAGACTGCTTGCTCTCCTGGCGCTGGTTTCCAGCCTTGTGCTCGCCGTAGCGGCTCCACGATCCGAGGCCGGCCAACCCATGGCCGGCGGCACCTTGCGATACGGCATGGTGACGGAAGTGTCGAGCCTGGACCCTCACGTCTACGTGGGAAGCTCCTGGAAGGTGCTCAACGCCGCCTTCTATGACACCCTGCTCGCCTTCACCCAGGACGCCCGGCTGGTCCCGGCGCTCGCCGAAAGCTGGGACACCTCGGACGCCAAGACCTACGTCCTGAGGCTGCGCAAGGGCGTGCGCTTCCATGGCGGCGAGCCCTTCACCGCCCAGGACGTGAAATATTCGCTCGAGCGGGCCATGGACCCCAAGACGGGCGCGACCCTCCGGGAAAACCTGCTCGGTACGAAGGTCACCGTGGTTGACGACTTCACGGTCAGATTGGAGCGGCCCACCCCGGACGCGACCCTGCTCAACGTGCTCGCCATGCCGGAGGTCGCCATCCTCTCCAGCGAATGGATGAAGTCCAACCCGAACGTCAAGGTCAAGGCCAACGGCACCGGACCGTTCATCCTGAAGGAGTATGAGCCGGGGGTGCGCGCCGTCGCCGAGAAGAATCCCAACTACTTCCGGAAGGGGCAGCCCCTCCTCGACCGGGTCGAGTTCCGCATGATCAAGAACGACGACGCCCGCGTGAACGCCCTGCGCACGGCCGCCGTGGACATGATCGAGTTCGTCCCGTGGAAGGACATTGACACCCTCAAGCGGCAGTCCGGCATCAAGGTCGAGGCCTCGGGCGGCGCCTTCATGAACCTCTGGATCAACACGAAGAAGAAGCCGCTCGACGACCCGCGGGTGCGGCGCGCCCTGGCCTTCGCCGTTGACCGGGAGGCGATCTCCAAGGCGGCATTCTTCGGACACGGCTCGCCGCTGTACGGGCCGCCGACGAGTCCCGATTCCCCCTATTTCAACAAGGATCTGGCCAGCGCGTTCTCCCACGATCCCCAGAAGGCCAAGGCCTTGTTGAAGGAGGCCGGGGTCCCCGAGGGGCAGGAGCTTGAGCTCCTCGTCTTCCAGGGCCTCGGCATCTACACCAGCACGGCCCAGATCGTCCAGGCCAACCTGAAGCAGGTGGGGATCAACGCGCGGATCAAGCTGGTGGAATGGGCGAACGTCGTGGAGAGCAAGAACAAGGGCGCCTACGACTTCATGGTGTACGGGGTCAACGTGAAGCTCCCGGACCCCGACGTGTATGCCTATTACTTCGGCGCCGACTCCTCCTACTGGGCGAGCCCCATCGGCTTCCGGGACGAGACGATCGAGACCCTCGTGAAGAAGGGGCGCGCGCTCACCGACACGGACGCTCGCAAGAAGGTGTACGCCGAGCTGGAGCGCCGGGTGATCGAGGTCAGCCCCTGGGTCTTCATCAACTGGCGCGACCAGGCCCAGGCCTACCGGGACAGCGTGCAGGGCTACAAGCAGCTCGGCGGCGCCCTGAGCGAGAGCGGCCCCGGGATTGCCTTGCCCGTGATGTGGATCAAGCGATAAGCGATCGAGCGTGCTCGCGGCAGGAGGGGTCATCCCCTCCTGCCACCCCACCGCATCCTGCTGGCCTCCCGCCGGGGCGCGCCCTGGTTATCGCCCGATGCTGATGTTCCTCTGTCGGCGGCTCGCGGCGGCGGCGATCATGGTCGCCATCGCCAGCACCCTCGTCTTCTTCCTGATCCACCTCCTCCCGGGCGACCCCGCCCTCCTCCTCCTGGGCGAGCAAGGGGCGAGCAACCCCGAGGTCGTGGGTCGCCTCCGTCAGAAGCTGAATCTCGACGCCCCCCTCCCCACCCAGTACGTCCGCTGGGTCGGCAGGATCGTTCGGGGCGATCTGGGCGAGTCCTTCCAGACGGGCCTGCCGGTTGCGCAGGAAGTCGCCAGGCGCATCCCGCGCAGCCTCGAATTGATCGTCGCCGGACTTGTCTTCGCCGTCGCGGTGGGCATCCCGCTGGGCATCCTCGGTGCCCGGAGGCCGAATGCCCTGGGTGGCTGGCTTTCCTCTGCCATCGCGGTCGTCGGCTTCTCCTCGCCGAGCTTCGTGACCGGGATACTGCTCATCATCGGCTTCAGCCTCTGGCTACAGCTCCTGCCCTCCTCCGGCTATATCCCGCCGCTGGAGAATCCTGTCCAGCATCTGCGTCACGCGATCCTGCCGTCGCTCACCATCGGGACGAACTTCATGGGCGTGGTCACCCGGATGACCCGCGCCAGCGTGATGGATGTTCTCGTCAAGGATTACGTGCGCACCGCGCGAGCCAAGGGACTGTCGGACCGGCTGGCCACCTATCGCCATGCCCTGCCGAACTCGCTCATTCCTGTGATCGCCATTGTCGGGGTACGCGCGGGGAACCTCCTCGGGGGGATGGTCATCATCGAGGCGTTATTCGACTGGCCGGGCCTGAGCTCGCTCCTGGTGCGGGCCTGCTTCGACCGCGACTACCTGATGATCCAAGGGGCCCTCCTCGCAATCTTCGTGATCTTCGTCCTGTTCAGCCTCCTGGTGGACCTGTGCCAGGGCCTGATCGATCCACAACTCCGTCACGCCTGAGGGCCCTGAGCCCAGGGCAGCCAGCGCGATGCCCGTGCGAGTGTTGCAGAGACATTTCCGGCTGTTCCTGGCGGGGCCAATCCTCATCCTGCTGCTGGCCACGGCCGTCCTTGCCAACCTCCTCGCACCCTACGATCCGCTTGGCATAGACGCCGGGAATATCCTCCAGTCGCCGTCCGGCACGCATCTCCTTGGCACCGACGAATTGGGCAGGGACATTCTCAGCCGCCTCATCTTCGGCGCGCGGGTCTCGCTGAGCGTGGCAGCCGCGGCGGTGGTGATCGCGTCCCTCCTGGGCGTGGCGGTCGGGATTCTCTCGAGCTACGCCGGGGGCCACGTCGAGAACCTGACCATGCGGTCCATTGACATCTTCGTCTGCCTCCCGGAGATCTTCGTGGCCATCGTCGTCATGGCCTTCATGGAAAACAGCTTGCGGACGCTCGTCCTGACGATCGGGCTGCTGTATTTCCCGCAGTTTGCCAGGGTGGCCTACAGCGTGGCGGCGTCGCTGAAAAGGAAGGAATACGTCGCTGCGGCGGTGTCGCTGGGGGCCAGCCCGCTTCACATCATTGGACGCGCGATCCTGCCAAACATGGCGTCCGTGATCGTCGTCCAGATCTCGTTCACGCTCTCATTTGCGATGCTGCTGGAGGCGGGGCTGAGCTTCCTGGGCCTGGGGTTGATGCCGCCGGCCCCCTCGTGGGGCCAGATGGTGGGGACCCTGAAAGACTATCTCTTCACGAACGCCTGGCCGGTGGTCTTTCCGGCCCTTGCCCTCTTCCTCTCCATCTTCGCCATCAACACGCTCGGGGACTGGCTCCAGGACCACCTCAATCCCGAGGTGCCCCGCTGAGCATTGCTCTCGCCTCAGAGCAACCGGTCCGGTACCTGGACGGCAACCACTTCCCCCCGCGCGCAGATCTCTCCATTGGCACTCAGCGTCGCTGCCACCACGACCTTGCGACCCTTGATCTCCTTGACCCGGCCGCGGATTTGGAGCGGGACCCCCAGCGGCGTCGGTCGCAGGTAGTCCACGTGCAAGGCTGCCGTGAGAAAATGTAACACCGGCTCCGAGTCCATGGGGCGCCCCTCCGCCCGGAAGGCTGCGGCCGCCGCCGTGGAGGTGCCGTGGCAATCAATGAGTGAGGCGATCAATCCGCCGTAGACGTAGCCCGGAATCGCGATGTGGTAGGATGTCGTCTGGAAGACGGTGATGGTCTCCTCGCCGTCCCAGAACGTCTTGATCCGCAGGCCATGTTCGTTCAGCCGCCCGCAGCCATAGCAATGGCTCAGGTGGTCCGGGTAGTAGTCCTGAAACGCCTTCACGGTCATCGCACATGCTCCATCGGGATGCTCGAATCGCGGACCATTGCCGAGAAACAGTTCCCGGGGCCCATTCGAGGCTGAACGTATTGATCCGGAGATCACATCCGCCGGCCGGCCGCGGCGATATATGGGCGCAGGCCCTTCATGAGCCGCACGAACTCCCTGGGATCGAGCGACTGGTGGCCGTCGGACAGGGCCTCCTTGGGATTGTGGTGCACCTCGACCAGGAGGCCGTCCGCCCCGCAGGCCACGGCCGCCTTGGCCATGGGGGTCACATATTCACGGACGCCCGTGCCATGCGAGGGATCCACGATGACGGGCAGGTGGCTGTGCTGCTTGATGTGAGGGATGGCGTTCAGGTCCAGCGTGTTGCGCGTGGCCGTCTCGAAGGTCCGGATGCCCCGCTCGCACAAGATGACGTTCGGGTTCCCCTCGGAGAGGATGTACTCGGCGGCCAGGAGGAGGTCTTCGACGGACGCCGCCATGCCGCGCTTGAGGATGACGGGCTTCCGGCTCTGCCCCACCGCTTTCAGCAGGCGGAAATTCTGCATGTTCCGCGCCCCGACCTGGAAGGCCGAGGCATACCGTTCGACTGCGGCGACATCTGCGACCTCGACCACCTCCGTGACGGCCGGCATCTGCAATTTGCGCGAGACCTCGTGGAGGATCTCCAGGCCCTCCAATCCCAACCCCTGGAAGCTGTACGGACTCGTCCGGGGTTTGTACGCCCCGCCGCGAAGACATCTGGCCCCGGCCCGCTTCACCGCCTGCGCCGTGAGGAGCATCTGGCGGGAGTCTTCCACGGCACAGGGCCCGGCAATCACGGTGAAATGCCGTCCGCCCACAGGCACCCCATCGATCCTGACGACTGTGTCCCTGGGGTGGATCTCCCGACTGACCAGCTTGTATGGAGTGAGAACCGGCGAGAGGCGTTCCACCAGCGGGTGGTTCTCGATGTGGAGCTTCCCCAGGATGCGCTCATCCCCGATCGCCCCCAGCACGGTGCGCTCCGTCCCGGGCAGGTAGAGGGGCTTCAGGCCCACCGCGGCGATCTGCCGGATGATTTCATCCGCGTCCTTCTTGGTTGCCCCCGGCTTCAGAATGATGATCACGCGTGCCTCTTGTTTCCCCTCTCCCTCCCCGCGAACACTCCCGGTCAGGCGGTGGCTTCGAGGATCTCCAGGCCCCGGTGGCGGTCCAAGAGGTACAGGAGACCGCGCTCATCTCGCCAGACGTCGTTGGATTGGATGGCCGGCTGACCGGGCGCGGGATCGGGCACATAGTGGCCCACTTCGACCACGCGATACGGGTCCGCGAAGTCCACCACCCTGAGGCCGCCGCTGAACCAGGTCACGTACAGGCGGGTGCCGTCGAACCCCTCCCAGGGTTGGTGCGCGCCGAACCGGCCCACCGTGGGGAAGCCCGCGAAGGGGACCTGGTACGTCGAGACGGGAATCGGATTCGCCTCATCCGTGACGTCCACCATCCAGACGCAGGCCGGCGGATCCTCCCACACGTTCTCGGTCACATCCTCCTCCACCGCGAGAACCCAGCGGCGGTTCAGGAGCGTGAATGGCACCGGCAGCGTGGTGTGGGTGGAGTTCTGGTAGGACGGCGACCAGCGGAAGCGACCCACGAGACGGGGCCGGCGGATGTCGCTGATATCCAGGATGGCCATGCCGCCGAATACCAGGCTGACGTAGAGCCGGTCGGCGAGACGGATGGGATGGTGGGTCCGGTAGGCTGGCCCGTCCCAGGTGGGCTGCTCCCCGCCGGCGATCCATTGCCCGGGCAGCCACCAGCGCGACACCTCGGTGGGCCGCAGGGGGTCGCGCATATCCAGGATCAGCGTGATGGCGCCCCGGTAGCCCTCCATCTCCGTCGAGACATAGGCGTACCGGTCGTCCAGGGTGAAGCGGTGGATGCCCCGGCCCCCCGTCTTGTAGAAGGCCACCTCTCGGGGCCGGGTCCGGTCGCTGATGTCGTACACCCTGAGACCGCCCTGGAAGGGCCCGGTCGCTCCCTTCAACTGCTCCACGTTCACGAACAAGCGCTCCCCCCGAACCTCGACCTTGTGGGTGTGGGTATCCGCGGGCAGGCCGCCCAGGTCGGCGACGGGCTTGGGATGCGCCGGGTCCCGGACATCCAGGATGCTCGTCCCGCTGGGCGGCTTCAGGTGTCCCACGTACGCGTAGCCATCCCGCACGATGACCCTTCCCCCGCCCGGGATGTCGGCATACCCGATCCGCCTCAGTCCTTTTGCCTGCATGCGCGTTGCTCCTCCGGGAGAGTTGTCGGAGAACCATGCTGGGGTCGAATGGCTCGGCAACCCTGCCTGGCCCTTCGCACGGAATACCTCCCCACCCATCTGGACACGGCCGGGCACAGGCGGGGTCCCGGATTCCCGGTGTCCGCCCAGGCAGTGGACCCAGCACACAGACTACTGCGAGCGCCTGAAGTGCTCGATGAAGGAGGTCTCCACCAGGTCCGGGGCCGTCAGGGCCAGGGGCTCCTTCGTCGTCTCGCGCGCCTCCTGGATCAGGAACTCGATCCCCTTCATGGGCAGGCGCCCGTCCGGGGGCATGGTGGGCGCGAACTCCTTCCAGCCGGCCTCTGCCACGGTCGGATCGTATTTCAACGCCTTGGCGATGGCGGCCACGGCCTCGGCCGGATTTGCCACGGCGAAGGCCAGACCCTTCCGGTACGCCCGCAGAAACCGGATGGTGAGGTCGCGGTTGGCCTTCAGGTAGTCCGCCTTGGCGTAGAAGGCCATGTAGGGCCAATCGGTGATGAGGACGCTCAGGTCCAGGAGCTTGCGGTATCCCTCCTTGTCGGCCAGGAGGGTCTGGGGGAACCACATGAGGGTCGCATCCACGGCCCCCGACTTCATGGCGGCGTACCTGGCCGGCGTGGATCCCACTTGCAGGATGGCCGCCTCGCGGATCGGCTCGACGCCGAAATGCTTGAGCGCCATGCGGGTCAGGGTGTCGGACTGCGCCCCGAACTTGCTGACTGCCAGCCGCCTGCCCTTCAACTCCTGCCCGCTCTTGATCTCGGCTTTGGCGTACAGCTTGAAAGGCATGATGTTGGCGACTCCCCAGAAAAAGCGCGCGTCCTGCCCCGCCTTGCGGATGTTGAAGAGCTCGGTGGAGCCCTTGGCGATCTGCACCTCCCCGGCCAGCACCGCCTGGGCGTTCTCCGTCCCGCTCTTGAAGATCGGGATGCTGACCTCGATGCCCTCGGCCTCGAAGAAGCCCTTGTCGCGTGCCAGATACAGGGGGGCCGCCGCTGGCGAGAGGGACGTCAGACCCACCGTGATCTTTTCGGCCGCTGCCGCCACGCCGACCTGTCCCGCCAGGATCCCGAGGACCGCTGCCACCCACCCGCTCCGTCTCATGGCTCCCCCCTCACGCGCTCGGCGCCGGGATGCTCGTCCCGGTCAGGAGCGCCCGCCGCGCATCCATCTCGATGAGTCCCCAGATCCGGTCCTCGATCTCGAGGAACCGGGCCTGCCGCTTGATCGAGAGCGGCCGCGGGCGCGGCAGGTCCACGACCACCTCGGCCTTGACCTGGCCGGGCCGCCCGCTCAGCACCACCACCCGGTCCGCCAGGTAGATCGCCTCGTTGATCTGGTGGGTCACGAACAGGACCGTCTTCCCCGCATCGCGCCAGATGCGGAGCAGTTCCTGCTGCATCAGCTCCCGGGTCTGGGCGTCCAGCGCCGCGAAGGGCTCGTCCATGAGGAGAACCTCTGGGTCCACGGCCAGGGCGCGGGCCAGGTTCACCCGCTGCTGCATCCCGCCGGAGAGCTCGTGCGGGTAATGCGACTCGAAGCCCGCCAGGCCGACCAGGGCCACGATCTCGCCTGCCCGCCTGATCGCCTCGGGCGTCGCCCGCCCCTGGAGCTCCAGGCCATAAGTGATGTTGCCGATCACCGTGCGCCAGGGCAGGAGCGACGGCTCCTGGAACACCATGGCCAGCTCGGGTCGGGGGCCCGTCACCGGCCGGCCGCCAATCAGGATCCGTCCGGCCGTGGGCCTGAGCAGCCCGCCCACGATGTGCAGGAAGCTCGTCTTGCCGCACCCGCTGGGGCCGACCACGCAGGCGAACTCCCCCTCCTCCAGCCGCAGGCGAATGCCGTCCAGGGCGCGGAAGCACGATCCGGTCCGCGGCTGCTGGTACTCCAGGACGATCCCGTCTGCCTCCAGCTTCGCCCGTGGCATAGCTCGTACCTGCTAGTGCCGCGTCCCAGAAGTTCGTTGCGCGAGTCGCCGCCCCCGGTGGCGCCCCGAGCGGCTGGTCCCGCCCAGGGGGCGGCGGGTTCCGGTCGCCGTCGTCCCGCCGCTCGGCGGGACTGGCGGCGCGGAGGAGCGCCTCCGGCGCGACGACCCGGTGCCAAGCCGCCCCCGCCGTTGTGGCGGGCCAGCCCCGAGGGGGGACGCCGGGTGGCGGAGACCTTCAAAGGATCTCTGGAACGGCACACTAAACGCCCGTGCCGACCGGCGGGCGCCACTTCTCGAAGCGCCGCTCCAGGCGGGTGAGGGCCTCCACCATGGCCACCCCGGCCGCCGCGATGAGGAAGATCCCGACGAAGACCCGGTCGGTCTGGAACGTGTTGCCGGCGATGGAGATCATCAGGCCGATTCCGGCCGTGGCCGCCACCATTTCTCCCACCACCACACCCACCAGCGCCCGCCCGCCCCCCCGCCTGAGGCCGGTGATGATGAAGGGGACGCTCCCGGGCAGGGGGACGCTCCCGGGCAGGACGATGGTCCGGAAGATCTGGAGGTCGGAGGCCCCGAAGGAGTGTGCCGCGCGAAGGAGGCGTGGGTCCGTGGTCCGGACCGCCGCCACGGTGCTGAGCAGGATGGGGAAGACGGCCCCCAGGAACACGACGGCGATCTTCGACCAGATGCCGATGCCGAGCCAGATGATGAGCAGGGGGAGCAGGGCGACCCGGGGGGTCGCGTAGAGGGCGGACAGGATCGGATCGACGAGGTAGTACAGCCGGCGGTACCAGCCGAGCAGGATGCCCAGGGGGATCCCGACCAGGGCCATGCCGTAGCCCGCGGCGAACTCCAGCCCGCTCACCCGGAGGTCCGTCCAGATCTCTCCCGAGGCGAACATCGAGGCGCCGGCCCGGACGATGCGCGACGGGGCGCTCAGGAAGAGGGGATCCACCAGCCGGAGTGCGGCGATCCCCTCCCACAACCCGAGGGTGACCGCCACCCCGAGGCAGCCCAGGATCGCCCGCTCGCGCCGCGTCCAGAAGCCCGGTGGGGGGGCCGGGGTCTTTTCCCCCTCTGTCGCCACCTCCACGTAAGGGAGGACTGCGTCCTTGTCTCGGTTCACGCGCGCGATTCCGCCCTCGCCGCTCAGCCGCCGTGGGATCCGGAGCGTCACATCCGCAAGGTCTCTCCTGTATCCCGTTTCCCCGTGAAAATCAACCTCAAATTTCTCCCTTCGGAGACAGCCATGTCACCAGTCGGGGCCGGGCGCGTTCACGGAACGCCGTCAGGCACCCAGGCGAGCCCCGGTCATCTCCTTCACCAGTTCCCCGACAAAGTGCTTGGCGTCGCCGAAGAGCATCATCGTCTTTTCCATGTAGTACAGCTCGTTGTCGATGCCGGCGAAGCCCGGGCTCATGCTCCGCTTGATCACCATGACCGTTCGGGCTTTGTCCACATCCAGGATCGGCATGCCGTAGATCGGGCTGGCCTTGTCGTGGCGGGCCGCCGGGTTCGTGACGTCGTTGGCCCCGATCACCAGGGATACGTCGGCCCGTGGGAACTCGGGGTTGATCTCCTCCATCTCGAGGAGCCGGTCGTAGGGGATGTCGGCCTCCGCCAGGAGGACGTTCATGTGGCCCGGCATCCGGCCCGCCACGGGGTGGATGGCGAACTTCACGTCCACTCCCCGCCGGGTGAGCGCGTCGTACAGCTCCCGGACCTTGTGCTGGGCCTGCGCCACGGCCATGCCGTACCCGGGGATGATGATCACCGAGCTGGCGGCCTCCAGGATCGCCGCGGCATCCTCGGCGGTGGCGCTCCGGGCGCTGCGCTGCTCGACCCTCCCGGCCGCTACCCGCACCTGCCCGAAGCCCCCGAACAGGACATTGGTGAAGGATCGGTTCATGGCGCGACACATGATCACCGACAGGATGAACCCGGACGAGCCGTCGAGCGCCCCGGCCACGATCAGGAGGTTGTTGTCGAGCAAGAAACCCATGGCCGCCGCGGACAGCCCCGCGTAGGAGTTGAGCAAGGCGATGACCGTCGGCATGTCGGCACCGCCGATGGGAACGAGGAGAAGGACCCCGAACAGGAGCGACAGCCCCGCGACCACCGGAAAGAGCGCGCTGCTGCCGGGGTTCCTCACGAGGTAGACTGCGCAGCCAACTGCAGCAGCCAGCAGCGACAGATTGACGGCGTTCTGGCCCGGGTAGACGATCGGGCGGCTGGGCACCAGGTCCTGCAGCTTCCCGAAAGCCATCAGGCTGCCCGTAAACGTCAGGAAGCCAAGGATCACCTCCACGCTCAGAACGGCCATGGTGAACGTGCTCAGCTCCCCGCTGCGCAGGTAGTACTCGGACGTCCCCACCAGCGCCGCGGCCAGCGCGCCGAAGGCGTGAGACAGCGCGGTCCGCTGCGGGACGTGGGTCATGGGCATGAACACGGCCAGGGGCAGCCCGATGGCAGACCCCAGGACGAAGCCCACCAGGATCCACTGGTAGCTCACGATCTCCGTGTGCAGCAGGGCCCCCACGATTGCCAGCGCCATGCCCAGCTCGCCCACCCGCACGCCGCGCCGGGCCGTGGTGGGATGGCCCAGCCACTTGAGCGAGAGGATGAAGAGCGCCGCCGCCGCGACGTAGGTGAACTGGATGACGTAGGTCGTAATCACTGGCGGGGCTCCCGCTTCTTGAACATCTTGAGCATGCGGTCCGTGATGACGAAGCCGCCGACCACGTTCGCCATGGAGCAGACCACCGCGATGGTTCCCAGGATCACGCTGAGCTGGCTCTTTTCCGCGCCGGTGATGACGATGGAGCCAACCAGCGAGATGGCCGAGATGGCGTTGGTGAGCGACATGAGGGGCGTGTGGAGCAGCGGGCTCACCCGCCGGATGACCTCAAAGCCCACAAAGGTCGCCAGCAAGAAGACGAACAGCGCACTCTCCAGGTTAGACGGCATCCGACGAGCCTCCTCTTTTCACCGGTTCCGACATGCCCGGCGATGCCCTCTGCGGGGCGCTCGCCGCGAGGGGTGGCAGCCCCAGGGCCTGGCGCACGCGCGGATGCATCACCTCGCCCCCCCGGGTCAGAAGGGTCTCCCGCGTGATCTCGTCGTCCAGGTTCACCTGGGGGAGGCCCGACTGCATGAGGTGGAGGAAGAACGCGGTGATGTTCCGTGCGTACATCTGGCTGGCGTGATAGGGGACGCTGCCCGCCAGGTTCACCTCGCCGATGATGGTCACGCCGTGCTCCACCACGGTCGCGTAGGCGCGCGTCAGTTCGCAGTTCCCGCCTCGCTCGCCGGCGAGATCCACGATCACGGAGCCCGGCCTCATGCTGGCGACCATGTCGGCGGTGATGAGGACCGGCGCCTTCCTGCCGGGAACCATCGCCGTCGTGATCACCACGTCGCTCTCGGCAACCACCCGCGCCAGGAGTTCCCGCTGGCGCCTATAGAAGGACTCGTCCTGCGCCTTCGCGTAGCCTCCCGTATCCTGAGCGTCGGCCGCCTCCAGGGGAAGCTCGACGAAGCGGGCCCCCAGGCTCCGGACCTCCTCCTTCGTCGCAGGCCGGATGTCATAGGCCGACACCACGGCGCCCAGGCGCCGGGCCGTCGCGATGGCCTGGAGCCCCGCGACGCCTGCACCCACGATCAGCACCCGCGCCGGGGTCACGGTCCCCGCGGCTGTCATGAGCATCGGGAACATCCGGGGCAAGATGCTTGCGGCGTGCAGGACGGCCTTGTAGCCTGCCACGGTGGCCATGGAGGAGAGGGCGTCCATGCTCTGGGCCCGGGTGATGCGCGGCATGAACTCCACGGCGAAGCCCATGGCGCCCGTGCTGGCCGTCTCCTGAACGGTCTCGGGTGAGCCCAGCGGCCGGAAGAAACCGATGAGGACCTGGTCCCGCCTGAGGAGCGGAAGGTCGGCGCGGCCCGTCCTGTCGTTGGCGCCGTGGGCCAGAACCTGGAACACGGCGTCCGCCGAAGCGAAGACCTCGGCGCGCGAGGAGACCATCCGGGCCCCCTTCTCGACGTAGGCCGCATCGGGGAGGTGGGCGGCACTACCCGCCCCAGCTTCCACCACGAGTTCGCAGCCGGCTTTCACGAGGCTGGGGAGGACCGCGGGCACCAGGGCGACGCGCTGCTCCCCCGGAAAGCTCTCTTTCGGGACGCCGATGATCATGATGTCATCCTTTCGACGGAGGAGGGGACGGGAGGAGGGGACGTTGCGGCTTTAGTGGCTTTACGCTAGATTCCCACCACACCCCTCCACCACTCTCCCTCCTCGCGGCCGCGCCGGGCTCCTTTGTACACCGACTCCGGCCGGATGTGCAATTCCCGCGCGAGCTGCCGCCCGCTTCGCCCCAGAACCTCCACCCAGAGGTACGCAAGCGCGTCCCTGGCCCGACCCACGTCCCGACGCCGCCCGCCACCCATCAGGGCCTCGGGGGTCACCCCAACTGCCCGCGCCACCTTCGCCATTAAGGTGGGCAGATCCGGCGCCCTCCGCTTGGCCCGCGCCCGCCGGGCTTCTTCCTGCGTGACCTCCCGCAGGAGGGATTCTACGAACTCTCCTCCTCCGAGGACCCGCTCGTCGGCCGCGTAGCTCTCCCGACCCCGCCGCAACTCTCGCACCACCGCCCAGCCGCCCGCACTCCGGACGAGACCCCCACCCATGAGGTCGGGGCGGCGGCCAGTGCCTACGCCATCCGCGACGAAGGCCCGGTATCGAGCACGCGCGCGAGCACGGTCGCGGCCAAAGCGCCGCACCACCTCCCCGGTGTTCTGCCAGGGACAGGGGCGGGTGCCCAGCACCGCCGCATGGCCACTATACGGGTAGCGATCCAACGCCCGCAGCGTCGGCACGACGTTTGCCCGGAGGGGGTTCAGGTGGAGGTAGCGCACCAGCTCCAGGAAATACGACTCCTCCTCCACCACGATGGATTTGTACCGGTTCTGGAACAGGTGGCCCCTTCGGCGGTGGCGCCGGTTGAATGTCCCGGCGTACCCGGTGAGGAGGGACCGCATGGTTCGCGCCAGGGACCGCTTGGCGGTCCGCACCAGGAGATGGAAATGGTTGGGCAGGAGGGCCCAGGCATAGACCAGCCAGGCTCCCCCCTCGGCCAGGGCCGCCAGGCGCCGGACGAAATCGTCCCGATCCCGGTCATCCCGGAAGATGACTTGGCGATCCAGGCCCCGCGCCATCACGTGGTGCAGGGCCCCGGGGGTATCCAAGCGCGGACCGCGGGGCATGGTGATGAGCAGGATAGCACAAAGCCACTAAAGCCGCAACGTCCCCTTATTTTGTCC
>JACPAT010000274.1:0-4273 GCA_016180655.1 Candidatus Methylomirabilota bacterium
CGCAGATTTTCAAGGGCGGGAACCACTGCGATCAGCCTTCGAGGCTCACGGCTGATGGCCGCAAGCAAGATCCTCCCCGGCGTGATCGGCACGCCCGCCGACCGCAAGGCCATGCCGGCCGCGGCTGGTGCTGAGGGTTCTAGGGTCAGGCTTGCGGACGGATCATCGCCTCGATCGGGATCGGGGTCTTCCTGCCGCCGATCGGCGTGGGCCTGTTCATCGCCTACGCCATCGCCCGGCTGAACATCGTCGAGTCGGCCAGGTACATGGCCCCCTACCTCGTCATTCTCCTCCTGGGGCTCCTGGTGGTGACCTATGTGCCCTGGTTCACCCTCGTCCTCCCCCGCGCCTTCCCGAGGTAACGAAGCACATCATCGCGGTAATCGAAGGGGCTGGCATTGAGCCGAGAATGGAGCGGCCCGATTGTCTCGCGGTTGGCATTACGTTCCATTGAAGTATTGATTACCCAAACGCCCAACTGCGTCAGCCCCCCTATTCGGGGGAGATCAGCGGATTGAGCGGAGGAGGCGGCGGGCGCGGCGGACCCAGGGGCGGCCCTCGGCCCGCTGGTACCAGGGGGCGGTGCGGTGAGAGGAGATGGCTTCCTGGAGGGCGGTCCGCGCGTCGTCCCGCTGGCCGAGATGGTTCAGGGCTTGGCCGAGCTTGAACCAACCCTCCACGCTGGAGCTATGGATCCCCGTGGCCTGGCGGTACCGCTCTGCCGCCTGGCCCCATTCGCCGCGGCCCGCCCGGAAATCCCCCAGCCGCAGGGAGGGCTCCCCGTAGCCGAACTTCGGATTCAGGGCCAGGGCCCGCTCCACCAATTCTCGGCCCTTCTCCACCTCGCCATCGTGCAGCAGGCACAGGCCAAGGGCATAATTCGCCTCGGGCAGGTCGTCGGCACGGGGCATGGCCTGTGTGAGCTCGGCGCGCGCCTCGCGGAAGCGGCCCTGGCGCACCAGGATCCCGCCAAGCTCCGTTCGGGCCTTCACGTCGTGGGGATTGACGGCCAGGGCGCGGCGCAACCGTCCGGCCTCGCCCCAGGCGCGCATCCGCCGGCTCATCTTCCAGGCGTAGCGAGAGCCGGCCCACCAGCCCGGCAATGATAGGGCGATCAGCACCAGCACCGCCAGAAGCGGGTTGCCGGTGATCCAGGTGAGCAGGGCGAAGAGGAAGAAGCGACCCATACTCGACGCTCAATGTTCAAGGTTCGAGGTTCAACGTTGCACATCGCCCATTGAACCGGGGTACCCCGGAAATGAAAACAGGGGGCGAAGATGTCGCCCCCCGAGCGTAATCTGTGGCGATGCCGCGCCTCACACGAGCAGCTTCAACCGTTCCCTGGACAGCTCCAGCACCGCGGCGTGCAGGCTGTTGCCGTGCGCGTCCATGGTCACCACCGCGGGGAAGTTCTTCACGCGGAAGGCCCAGATGGCCTCGGGGCTGCCGAACTCCTCCAGGGAGACGCCCAGGACGTCGGTCACGCACTCCGCCAGGACCTGGGCGGCCCCGCCGATGGCGTGCAGGTAGACGCAGCCGACCTTCTTGCAGGCCTCGAGCGTCTTGGGTCCCATCCCGCCCTTGCCGATCACCGCCCGGATGGTGAATTTCTCGATGAGGTGGCCCTGGTACGGCTCCTCCCGGATCGAGGTCGTGGGCCCGGCGGCCTTGACCACCCACTTGCCCTTCTCTTTGATGACCACGGGGCCGCAGTGGTAGATGATCTGGTTCTGCAGATCCACGGGCGGCTTGCCCCCCTCGTGGAGGAACTTGTGGACCGCGTCGCGGCCGGTGTAGACCAGGCCGGACAGGTGCACCATGTCCCCCATCTTCAACGCGCGGATCTTGTCCTCGGTATACGGCTCGATGAGCTGAATCATGATCGCCCCCGTTTGGATTTTCGATTTTGGATTGCGGATTGCCGATTGACCGGATCAATCGAAAATCCTCAATCACCAATCGTCAATTCCCCTAGTAGAGCCACTCCACGATCTTGCCGCTGTCGTTGAGGACGAAGCCCTGGCGCCGGTAGGCCCAGCACATGTAGGAGATGGAGACGAAGTAGCTGGCCGGCAGCCGGTTGAGCGCGCCGATCTTGCACCCCAAGAGCGTCGTGGCGCCGCCGAACCCCATGGGGCCGATGCCCAGCTTGTTGGCGCTGACCACGATATCCTTCTCCAGCGCCGCTAGCGCCGGCTCGGGGTTCACGTCGTCCATGGTGCGGAGGAGCTGCTCCTTGGAATGAACGTAGCCCGTGGCCCGGTCTCCGCCGACGCAGACGCCCAGGATGCCCGGACCGCACCCCTTGCCCTGGGCCTGGATCACGGCATCCAGGATGACCTTTCGCACCCCGTCCAGGTCGCGGTTGGCGTTCAGCCGGACGTCGGGGAGCGAATACTGGGCCCCCACGTTCTCGCACCCCCCGCCCTTCAGGATCAGGCGGACGTCCACCCGGGTCCCCCGGTGCTGGTGGAAGTGGATGGCGGGGCTCCCGGGACCCAGGTTGTTCCCGGTGTTCTTCCCGGTGAGGGAATCCACGGAGTTCTGTCGCAGGTACCCCTTGGCCGTCGCTACCGCCACGGCCTCTCTGGCGGCCTTCTCGAAGGCGAGCTGGTCGAACCCCCTGGGCGCCCTGACGAAGAAGAGGATGCTGCCGGTGTCCTGGCAGAGCGGCGCCGACTTCAGCTTGGCCATGTCAATGTTGCTCTGGATGATGTTCATGGCGTACTGGGCATTGCTGCCTTCCTGTTCCTGCGTGGCCGCGCTGACGATCGTGTTCACCACGTCGTCTGGCAGTTCGGCCGAGGTGCGCCGGACCAGCTCCAGAAGATTGGGCTTCAGGTTACGCATGGGGATGCTCCCTTCTGACGGGCAACGCCCGGCTGCTGGTGTCGGCGGATTCTATTCATGCCGCGGGGCGTCTGTCAACGCCTGGGGCCGGGCAACCGTACCCTGTCAGTCAAGTCGGTATTTGGTCGAGGATGTCTCCTCATCTCGCATCCTAGTGGAATTGGATTTGCCGGGAAAGGGGAAAAACGAGGCAATGTACCGCGACCGCGCGTAACCGAGCGGTGAGGCTCGAGGGTCAGAGGCTTCGCCTTTGGTGGCCCACCAAAGCAATGCAAGCCGAATATGGCGGACCCTCCACCTGGGAAGGGGATGCGATAGGATGCGATAGGATGTCTTCCCTGATGCCCGCATCCGTGGTAAAATTGATGGGAATGGAGGGAGAGAGCGATGCGAAAGATCTCCAAGGTGAAGGCATTGCAGGGATATCGCCTGGAACTGGAATTCGATGACGGAGTGTCCGGGACTGTGGACCTCTTTTACCTGGTCGGCAAAGGCGTTTTCACCCTGTGGTGCGATCGTCTTGCCTTCGAGCAAGTTCGGATCGGACCATCCGGCGAACTCGTCTGGGGCGACCAGATTGATCTATGCCCGGATGCTCTCTACCTCAAGATAACGGGCAAGAAGCCGGAGGATATTTTCCCCGGGCTGCGCCGCGAGCCCGCCCGTGCCTGAGATCAGCCGGTTCTTCGGCATCGTCATCAAGATGTTCTTTGACGATCACAACCCGCCGCACTTCCACGCCGAGTCTGCGGCGACCTTGCGCTGATCGATATCCGCAACCTGTCCGTCTTCTCCGGTCGGTTGCCGCCTCGCGCGATGGGACTCGTGATCGAGTGGGCGACGCTCCATCAGCAGGAGCTTCTCACCGACTGGGAGAGGGCACGGGCACAGCAGGAGCTGCGAAGGATCGCGCCCCTGGAATAGGAGCATCCAGCCAGCGCGCAGTGGGGGGCGTTTCCGATTATGGCAAGCTGCCCCGACGAGGCCTGTCGGGGCAACGGCCCACGCTTCAACTTGACGCACTTGGCAACGTAGTAGCGCAGGGAGCCAACGCGCAATCGGCGCCAGAATCCCCTCCGCCGTCCCCGCCTAACCCGCTATTCACGAAGGTGTGTCCACCCTCGCAGGTATGCCCCCTCTCCCTCAGCGGGGAGAGGGGATCCTCGGCACGCCCTCTCTCTTGAATGGGGGAGAGGGGGAGTGAGTGGCGCCGTACTTGCGACACTCAGTACCAAGGTCCGGAGACGATGCCCCCCCGAAGCCCGAAGCCCCCCTGATCCGGAGCTAACTGGGTAACTGCTTGCCAATACAAAAAATGCTCCAACCCAGCAGGTGACGCTTGACAGAAGGGATGGACACGTGATAGCTAATGTCCATGACCGACGCTCACCGCCGCCGCCTGGGGCAGCAGCGGGATGCCCTC
>JACPAT010000274.1:4305-10051 GCA_016180655.1 Candidatus Methylomirabilota bacterium
CTGTCTACGAGCGGCTCCGCAAATGCGGGCGGGCCAGCTGTGCCTGCGCTCAGGGCGGCCTCAAACACACGACCCGGCAGCTAACCCGCGGGCGGATTGGGAGTCCCCGCACCAGGCTCTGTCTCCGGCGATCCGGGGCGGGGCGCTGGCAAGCTGCCCCGTCACCTATCCCCCCGCCTTCCCGCGGAGGATCTCCAGCATCCGGCGGTATCCGGTGGGCCGGACCCGGACGGCGATGATGGCGGGCTGGGTGGTGCCGACGGCATCCTTGAGGGCGGATCGCAGCCCCTCTTCGGTCTCCACCTCGGTGCCGAGTGCCCCCAGGCTTTCCGCCAACTTGGGGATGTCCATGGTCCCCAGCGAGACGCCGATCGGCGCGTACCGCCTCTGTTCTTGCTGGATCCGACTGAAACTCAAGGACGCGTCCATAAAGACGATGGCCACCAGGGCGAGTCGCTGCCAGGCTGCAATGGCCAGGGCGCCCACGCTCCGAAGGAACCCCCCGTCCCCCAGGAAGGCCAGGACGGGGCGATCCGGGGCGACGAGCTTGGCGGCGATGGCGGCCGGAAGGGCGTACCCCGTGACGGTGAGGCCGCTGGAGCACAGGTATCCCTTCGGCTCGTAGGTCTCCCAGAACTCGGCAACTGCCAGGGCGTGGGTTCCGGAGTCGACCGCGGCCACCGTCTGCCGCGGGAACGCCTCTCGCGCGATCTCCACCACCCGGTGCGGGGGGAGGCCGGCTCGCCCCCGCCCCGCGCCGGCCTCGGCCAGCAGGGATCGCGCGCGCCGCTTGAACTCGCCGCCCCGCCCCGCCCACTCCGCCAGACCCCAGCCCCCGCCGGGGGGCAGGGCCTCTCTGAGGGCCTCGAGGGAGGCGGGCAGGTCGGCGATCACCTCGTGGGCCGCCACGTATGGGCGGTGGCCGACCCGGTACTCCCCGAGCACGACCACCGGCAGCCCGCCCTTCCAGGGGCGCGGGAGCAGCTCCACCGGATCCACCCCAACCGCCAGCACCCCGTCCGCCTTGGAGAGGAGCTCCATCTCGAGTCGGCCCCCGGCAAAGTTCCCGGCCACCAGGGGATGATCCTCCGGAATCACGCCCTTGGCCCGGTGGGTGGTCAGAACCGGGGATCCCAGGTGCTCCACCAATTCCTGGAGAGCGCGGGCTGGCCTCGCCCCGCGGCAGCCAAGGCCTGCGATGACGACGGCCCGGCCGCGGCGGGCCAGCAGTCGCGCCGCAGCGCGAATCGCGCTCGGCGAAGGCGTGCCCGGGCGATTCCGGGCCGGTCGCGGTGTGTGCCGGCGTGCCGGCCGGTTCGCCTCGTCCGCCGGAAGATCGAGGTGAACGGGCCCGCGTGGAGCGGTGAGCGCTTCGTTCCAGGCCCACTGGACCAGCCGCTCGGTCCGGGGGGCCGTGAGAGTTGCGGTATCCTTGACCGCGGCCGCCAGGAGCCGGCCGTGATCCAGCCCCTGCCGCGGGGCGAGGCGCAGGCTCGTCCGGGACGATCGGTCGGAGAGGACCAACAGGGGAGAGCGGTCGAGGGAGGCTTGCGCCACGCCGCCGGCGGCGCTGGCGACGCCGGGCCCCATGGGGAGGAGACACACTCCGGGCCGGTCCAGGAGGTCGCCCTCCGTGGCGGCCAGGAGGGCCGCGTCGGCCTCCTGGTGGACCAGGAGAAACTCGATCTGGCGCTGCCGCGCGGCCTCGATGACGTCGAGCATGCTGCCGCCGCCCGGCATCCCGTAGATCCGGCGCACGCCGGCCCCCACCAGGAACGCCGCGATGGCCTCTGCGGTTGTCGGCATGAATCCTCCCGGGCCGTGGTGCAGGGAGATCCGCTCAGGCCGCCTTGGCGCAAATCTCCCCGAAGAGTCGGGCCTGCACCAGCATGAGGTAGAACCAGAGGAAGGGCCAGATCAATCCGCCGAGATACGGGATCGCCGCGATCAGGCTGGCCAGGATGTAGGCCCCGATGCTCAGCAGATAGGTCGCCACGTACTCCGCCAGCACCGCGTTGATCCCCTCCCAAAGGACGGCCGGGTGGAAGGCGGTCTCGATCCGCCGCTCGGCCAGGTAGCGGGCCAGGGCCATGGGCAGGAAGAACAGCATGAACACCCCGGCCAGGACCCCCAGCACCATGAGGACCATCCCCAGGAACAGGAGGATCCCGCCCTTGACCAAGAGGCCCAGCCCCACCAGGAGCAGCAGCAAGGGAACCACGCCGTAGGCCAGGCAAACCGCGAAGGCCGCCAGCCCGTTGCGCAGCAGGGCGGGCCAGTTCTCCCACTCGGGCAGGGCCCCCACCTCCCACAGGAGCGTTCCCCGGTACACTTGCAGGATGTACCCCAGCGCGGGGAAGTTCAGCCCCACCACGAGCGGCGCGATCCCGAAGGCCGCCTCCTCGGAGAGGAGGTATGCCAGGCCCACGAAGACGAGCTCGAGGAGGAGGCCGGTGGCACCGCCCATCAAGAGCTTCCGGGGCCAGTCCACCCCTGCCAGGGGAAAGCGGGCCGATGCCCTGATCCGGAGCTGCATGTCCTAGCGTGGCCCCGCCATGAGTTCCACGAGGCGCGTCAGGTCCTCGTCGGAGAAGAAGCTGATCTCCAGGGTGCCCGCCCTGCCGTTCCGCAGGATGCGCACCTTGGTTCCCAGGGCCAGCCGCAGCTGATCCTCCAGGGCGCGCAGGTTCGCGTCCCCGGTCTGGGGCCGACCGCCCGGACCCCGCGATCCGCGGCGCAGGCGGCGCACCAAGGCCTCCGTGGCCCGGACCGTGAGGCCGCGCTTGAGGATGAGGTCTCGCGCCTTCAGTTGGTCCGCCGCCTTCTCTAGCCCAAGGAGGGCGCGGGCGTGCCCCTCGGACAGGGCCCCCGCTACCAGGTCCTCTCGCAGCCGCCGCGGGAGACGCAGCAGGCGCAGGGCGTTGGTCACCGAGGATCGGTCGCGCCCCAGCCGCTCCGCGACCTCCTCCTGGGTCAGGCCGAACTCCTCGGTCAGGCGCCGGTAGGCCTCCGCCGCCTCCACCGGGTTGAGGTCCTCCCGTTGCAGGTTCTCCACCAGGGCCATCTCCAGCGCCTGGCCGTTGCTGGCCTCTTTGATGATGGCGGGGATCCGCGTGAGTCCCGCCAGGCGTGCCGCCCGGACCCTCCGCTCTCCGGCCACGATCTGGTAGCCCTGGGGGGCGCGGCGGACCACCACCGGCGTCAACACCCCGTGGGCCCGGATGGTGGCCGCCAACTCCTCGAGGGCCGCCTGCTCGAAGTGCCGGCGCGGCTGCAGCGGGTTGCTCTCCAGTTCCGCCAGCGGGATCTCCAGGCCGGTCGCCCCGGACCCCTCGGCGCCGGGGATCAGTGCCGAGAGCCCCCTACCGAGCCCGCGTTTTTGCACCATCGATCACCTCCCGCGCCAAACTCAGGTACCCCTCGGCGCCGGGGCAGCGGATGTCGTAGAGGATCACCGGCTGGCCGTGGCTGGGCGCCTCGCTCAGCCGGACGTTCCGGGGAATGACCGTGCGGAACACCCGGTCCGGAAAGTGATGGCGGACTTCCCGGGCCACCTGTCCGGCCAGGTTCACCCGCCCGTCATACATCGTGAGGAGGATGCCCTCGACCTCCAGGCGCGGGTTCAGGCTCTGCCGGCACAGCCGAATCGTGTCCAGGATCTGCCCGAGCCCCTCCAGCGCGTAGTACTCGCACTGCAGGGGAATGACCACCGAGTCGGCCGCCACCAGGGCGTTCAGCGTCAGGAACCCCAGGGACGGGGGACAATCGATCAGGATGTAGTCGTAGCGCGGGGCAATGGCCAGGAGCGCCCGCTTCAGCCGCAGCTCCCGGTCGGGCAGATCTACCAGTTCCACCTCCGCGCCGACCAGCTCGCGCCGGGCCGGGATCACCTGGAGGGCGGGCAGGGCCGTCGGCAGGGTCGCCTCGGCCGCCCGGGCCGTGCCCAGGAGCAGGTGGTAGGTGTGGATCTTGACCGCTCCTGCGTCCACCCCCACCCCCGTGGTCGCGTTGGTCTGCGGGTCGGCGTCCACCAGGAGGGTGCGCCGCTCGGCCGCGGCCAGGCAGGCGGCCAGATTGACGGCCGTGGTGGTCTTGCCCACGCCGCCCTTCTGGTTCGCGACCGCCATGATCCTGGTCACGCCCGCCCTCCTCTCCGGACACTTTCCGACGAACCATAGCACACCGGGGCTCGGCGGGCCAAGGGGGGATCGTGTGTTTCACGTGAAACATTCCCCCGGGCCTCGGGGCTCGACCCGCCGGAGCGCGAGCACGCGGCGCCCCGGCCGCCCCAGGGCCGCCGGGAGGACCAGTTCCCGGGCCAACTCGAACCCCCGGCCGGCCAGCCAGTCCAGGGCATCGGGACCCAGGGGCCCGGGCCCAGCCTGGAGCAGGAAGAGGCCCCCGGCCCCCAGAAACGGCCTGACCAGGCACGCCTGCTCGGGCGGTGGGGCCACCGCGCGGGCCAGGGCCAGATCGTAGGCGCCCCGCTCCGCGGGGTCGTCCGCCAGGGCTTCGGCGCGACGCTGGACGACCCGAACCTCCCCCAGCCGAAGGTGCCGCACCGCGTGCTGGAGGAACGAGGCCTTCTTGCGCGAGGCTTCCACCAGGGTGAAGGCGAGTTCTGGCCGCAGGAGTTTCAGGGGAATCGCGGGAAAGCCGGCGCCGGACCCGACGTCCAGGGCGCGCCTGGCCTCGCGCGGGATGAGCGGGAGGCACCCCAGCGAGTCGAGAAAGCCGGCCCGAACGATCTCCTCGGGGTCGCGCAGGGCGGTGAGGCTCATCCGCGCTGACCAGCGAGCGATCTCCTCGCGGTACGCGCGGAAGGCCGCGACCTGCTCCGGCCCCAGGCGGAGCCCCAGGGACAGGGCGCCGGTGATCAGGAGTTCGTCCGGGTCGGGCCGGGGGCGATGCCGCAGGCCCATGGTGCGCGGGGGTTCGGCGGGCCGCCTACGCCGCCTGACCCTCGGTGGCGGGCGGGCGGGCGGGCGGGCGGGTGATCAGCCACTGCTGGCCGACCTGCAGGATGTTGTTGACCAGCCAGTAGAGGACGAGGCCGGACGGGAAGCTCCAGAACATGAAGGTGAACAGGATGGGCATCATCCACAGCATCATCTGCGCCTGCCGGGGGTCGCCGGCCGGAGGGGACATCTTCTGTTGGACCCACATGCTCACCCCCATGAGCAGGGCCAGGATGTTGGCGTGAAAGTCGTAGCCGCCCCAGACCGCCAGGCTGAACAGGGAGTCGGGCTGGGTCAGGTCCCGGATCCACAGGAAGCGCGCCTGCCACATCTCGACGGAGCTGGACAGGGCGTTGTAGAGGGCGATGAAGATGGGGATCTGCACCACCATGGGCAGGCAGCCGCCCATGGGGTTCACCCCGTGCTTCTTGTACAGCGCCATCGTCTCTTCTTGTTTCTTTTTCGGATTGTTCTTGTACCGCTCCTGCAGGCCCTGGATCTTGGGCTGGATGGCCTGCATCGCCTGCATGGACTTCAGGCTCTTGTGGGTGAGGGGGTGGAAGGCGATCTTCTGCAGCACGGTGATCAGGATGATGGCGATGCCGTAGTTGCCCGTGAAGCGGTAGAGGAACTTCAGGAGCCAGAGGGCGGGTCGGGCCAGGAAGTCGAACCAGCCCAGGTCCACGAGGCTGTCCAGGTCCTGCCCGACCCCCCGGAGGACGTCGAGGTCCTTGGGCCCCGCGAACACCCAGGCCGTCCCGGTCGTCTGGCCCCCCGGCGCCAGCACC
>JACPAT010000275.1 GCA_016180655.1 Candidatus Methylomirabilota bacterium
GGGTGCGGGGGGCACGTGGGCGATCAAGAGCGTTCGACGGTTCGGCTGTTCGAGGGTTCTCGAGCGAGCGAACTGCCGAACGCTCTTACGGGGAACGATAGGCAAAGAAATAGGGATCGACCCCACTACGGTGTCACGATCAGCCGGGCGCGCCCGATGAGCTGGCCGTGGGCCGTGACGACGTCCACCGACCAGACCCCCGCCGGATCCTGGCCGAGGTCCGCCTTCCGCGAGTAGGTCCGGAATCCTCCGGGCCGCCCCCCCCGGATCGGTGACAGCGCGATCCGAGTCACCTCCGCCCCGTTCTTCCACCAGACGTGGTAGATCGGCTCGCGGAGCCCGGCCGGCGCCGCCACCGCGGTGAAGGCAACGATCCCGCCCCACGTTCGCAACTCGTCGGCAGTGACCGTGGAGACCGGTTCCGCCGGCTCCAGCCGAACGACCGATCTGGTAAACGTGGCCCTGGTCAGGTGCAGGGGCACGGGCGGGATCCACCCGCGTAGGGGCCAGAGGACGAGTCCGACGGCCGTTCCCCAGATCCCTGCACGGATCAACGCATCTCTCCACGAGGAATCCGGCCCCCGCCGGAAGACCGGGGCCAGAGCCAGCATGCTGACGGTCCCACTCAAGAGGAGGGCCCAAGTGCTCCGCACCCTGAGCAACGGGAAGGCCACATTCAGCGAGGCGAAGAGTCCGAACCCGAACAGGACGATCTCCACCCACCGGAATCGCGCGCGGATCGCGCGATACCACGGATCGATCGTCGTGAGCAGGGCCGCGGACGCCAGCACGATGAGGAACCACACGTTCCGTGACGCCAGCGTCGTGCTGGCATAATAAATGGGCAGCAGGAAGAGCAGCAGACCATGGAACATGGTCTGGATGGCGTAGTTCACGGCCAACCACACCACCCGCCCGCCACGCGCAGCCAGTGTCTGCCGCGCCTCGGCAAAAACCACGCCGGCCAGCCAGAGCAGGATGAGGTAGCCGACGAACCAGGGAAAATATTCGAGCCCCCTCCGAAAGATGAAGAGGGTCAGGAGGCCGAGCACCACCGATCCAGCCGAGATGCCCCAGTTCCCTACCCAGCGGAGCCACGGATGTCGCGTCGTGATCCCGGCCCAGGTGTCGCGGAGACTGTCAAGCCATGCCGCAGTTGTCATAGCGATCCATGAGGGACCGTCCGGAACTCGCGATGGAGATGGCTCATCCGCTCCATACCGTATGGCGAATCAGGAGAGCGATGGTTTTCTTGATGGGTTTCATGAACGAGCGTTTCGGATTTTCTTTTCTGTTGCCTCTTGACTGGACCGGTCGTTTGCCCTATTTTCTGAGTAGCCGCAGGGATCAGCGCGGAGCAGTCATCTCGCCATGGCGCGCGAGGGTCCTCACGCGGGTCGTCCAGAGGAACAGCCCTCAGGCGTCGGAACCGATCCCGAAGGTGGGGTCGCGAGGGCCGGCGCCGGCGATCCCGGAGGAAATGCTGCATGGCTCGAGTCTGATCGCCTGCGGCATTTTCTTTCTCTCCCCCCGGTTCCCGCCTTCCTTTCTCCCCTCGATCCAGCCCGGTATTATTCCCAGGATGGGGGTGATTTCCCAATTCGCCCTTCCGGGCACGAGGGTTCCCCTCGCAGGCGTGCCTCCCTCCCGGATGTCCCTGCCGGAAGACAGTCTGCTCAACTCCCGGATGATTGGAACGATTCGATTTTAGACAGCAGTCCGGTTGAGGGAGGCGCGGGACGACATCGAGGGAATCACCAACTTCTCGATCCAGTTGCGCAGCTCGGACTGCCGGATCGGGGGCGACAGCAGGTCGTCGCCGATGGCCAGATCCCAGCGCAGATCCTTGCGGTCCGGGTGGCGGCCGAGGGTTTCCATCCGGGCGACCTTGGCCCCCAGGTCCGCTCGGTCGGCGAAGAACCCCTCCTTGATCAGGGATTCGCCCCGGGCGAGAAACAGCCGGGCCATTTCGTACAGATCATACTCGGGGTGATACTGCGTGGCCCAGAAGATCCCGTTCTTGTGCCGCACCTCCAAGGCCTGGACGGGGGTGTGCTCGTTGGTCGCCAGGAGCCTCCCCCCCGGCGGGATCCGGGACACCTCGTCGAGGTGCATGATGAAGCCGTCGAAGACGTCGGGTTTGCCCTCATACATCGGGTGCGTGCGTCCCTCGGCGGTGAGACGGATTTTCCGGCCGAACCCCAGCTCGCGGCCCCGCGGATTCTTCCGCACCTCGCCTCCGGCAGCCGCGGCCGCCATCTGCACCCCCCAGCAGCTCCCGAAGCTGGGCCGGCCGACTTCGTAGACCTGCCGGGCAAACTCGATTTGCCGGGCGACCCGGGAGTCCTCCTCGTAAATAGTCAGGTTGGAGCCGGTCCAGATGAAGGCGTCGTAGGCCTCGATCCCGCCTCCGGGGAGGGAGGACCCTGGATCGGCGATCATAAAAACGTCGAGCCTCGCATCGGGGATCAGCGTCCCCAGCACGCGGACGTAGAGATCGTCGGCGCCGGCCACCCCGGCGTCGGTCAGGGCCTGTCGGTTCTTCTCGGGATATCCATTGATGATGCAGATCGTGAGCGCCATGGAATTTCCTCGACGGGCCGTCAGCCGGGCCCTCAGGTCACTTCTCCATCTGCTCGATGATCTGTGCCAGGTCTTCGTAGCGCCGGCAGACGGCGTCGGCCGAGGTAGCCTGATCGCGGTTCTTGACCGCCGTGAAGAGGATGGCCCGGGCGCCCGCCGCCTGGGCCCCCTTCACGTCATTGTGGTCGCGGTCGCCAACGTGGACCAGGTGGGCCAGGGGCACCCCGAGCTTCTCCGCTGCCTGATCAAACACCCGGCGATCCGGCTTGGAGCAGCCCACCTCGTCCGAGAAGATACCCGCCTCGAAAAACCCGAAGAGATCCTCCCCCCGGAGGAGTTCCCGCAAGGCGCGCCCCGGGGAGAAGATGGCGTCGCTGATGACCGCCAGCCTGTAGCGGCCCTTGAGTGCTTCCAGCGCCTCCCGGACGCCCGGCACCAGCCGCGGGCGCACCGCCAGCTCCATGTCTTCGTGGAGCCGGACCAGTTCCGCAAGCTCGCCCTCGGGCAGACCGAGTTGCAGCCCCTCCAGCAGCAGGCCCAGCCGTTCCCGCACGGTCCAGGTGACATGCCGGTCCTGCCAGACCTTGCGAAAGGCAGCGTCAACCACATCGTAGGCCAGGGTGACCTGGTCTGCCGTCACCCGATGATGGCGGCTCAGCGCCTGATGGACCAGGAAACGCCGCTCACCCTTCTTGGTGCGCATGTCCCGGCTGGCCCGGATGGGCTCATCCGAGTCGTCGATGAAGAGCGTGTCCCAGAGATCGAAGGTGATGGCCTGCACAGGTCTGGTCACGAGCCTCGGCTCGCCACGCTGGACGAGAGAGAACGAACTCCGGTTGAGGGGAGAGGTCCGGGGCGGCTCGCCGCGGCCCGACGCGGATTGGCAAGCGTCCCCCTCCCGGCACGGCGCGGAGTATAGGGGTGTGGGAAAGCCATGTCAAGGTGAGCGGATGTGGACAAGGACGGCGGATGTGGCGGGCGGTGGGGACAGCGTGGGGGCCGCCCGGCATCTTTCGAGAGCGGGGGGACGGGGGTTCAGGTCTTCGGGAATTCCCGATCCAGGATCTCGGCAATGAATCGCTCGATGGATACCGGGTAGAACTTCGCGTCCGGGGAAAAAATCACCCCGGTATCCAGGACCTCGGCCCGCATGAGATCGTCCATGGCCCGCTCGATCTGGGATCGGGGATCCCTCTCGGCCCGGATGATCCGCAGGTCGTCGCTCTCCAGCTGCACGTTCTGCCGGGCCGCGTACAGGAAGCTGAAGACGCGACCGACCAGGGTCTTGTCCATCAGCTCGGGATCCTCGAACAGTTCCCCGTAGGTCTGTCCCAGGTGGCGGGGGGAGAGGATCAGCCGGGGCGAGACCCGGATCCGTCCGCGGATCTCGACCGAGCGCTGGCCCCGATCCTCATCAGGAGCCACGAGGATGTACGGGAGCACGTGGTACCCGGTCACGATGCCCGTGATGGGCTTTCGCAGGACCTGGGTATCCTCGAAGACGCGCTTCAGGTATTCCGGCTCGGGATTGGGTCCGAACATGGCCTCTGTTTGATGGCTACTTCGACAGACCGGATGGCGCCTGGCCGCGTGCGGCCAAGAGACTATCCAGGCCCTCCTGAAACGTCTCGAAGGGATACGCCCCGATCAGGAGCTGGCCGTTGATGAGGAATGTTGGCGTCCCCGTAGCTCCCAGGGCTCGGCCGATGATGGTCTCGGTCTCGACCCGTTGCGCATATCTCTTCGAGTCCACGCAGGCGGCGAAGGCCTGCCGGTCCAGCCCGAGGTCCGCGGCATATCGCTTCAAGCGGGACGCGGTGAACGCCAAAGGGCCCGCCTTGCTGAATAGCGTGTCGTGATACTCCCAGAATTTTCCCTGGTCCTGCGCACACGACGCCGCCCGGGCCGCCTGGACGGACGCCTCTCCCAGGATCGCCAGGTGTCGATACACGAAGCGGACCTTGCCAGTTCGGATGTACCGTTCCTCGATCTTCGGCAGCGTCTCCCGCCAGAACTGCCGGCAGTATGCACACTGGAAGTCGGAAAACTCCACTATGACGATCGGGGCAGCCGCCGATCCCTTCGTCGGGCCAGGGCCCCGCTCTACGGCCGCGACCAGATCCGCCCGTGAGACCCCCTCCTGCCCCTCGCCGGCCAGCGCGGTCCCGGCGGCGGCCACCAGCAGGCTCCCAGCGATGAACCCCACGAGGGTGTGAGAAACCCTTCGACAGGCCATACGGGACGGCCTCGCTTCGGCAGTCGCGAACTGTTCGGAAAATCTCAACGCAGGCAGGTAAATGCCCAGGGCACACCCTAGCGCTGCCAGAGGGAACGGATCCGCACGACCCGCTCCGGCTCGACCGCATCATTGGTCTGGAGGCGGATCGTGAACAGATGGGGCCCACCCATCCCTTCGTGCATGGTGAACTCCGTGGAGAGGTCTGTTTCCTGCCCGGGATCCAGGGTCGTCGCACCGACGACCGCTTTGGGGGGTCAGCACCCTTCGACCGCGTCCACCGGGGGATATGCCGGCAGCCGCAGCGGCTTGTCGCCCACGTTACGCAGGCGGAAGCTGGCCTGGACGAATTTCTCGAACCGGACGGTGCCGAAGTCAATCAGTTCCTTGTCCACCGCCAGCCTGGGCCCACCCCGGTGCTGGGCGGCAACGACCTGGGGGCCGCTTTTCTGAAAGACGAACCAGGCGCCCACGCCCGCCACCACCGCCAGGGCCAGGACGCCCGGAATCATGAAGCGCGCCCAGGGTGAGCGCGTCTGGGTTTTCGGGATCGGTGTGGACTTCCGCTTGCGTTTTCCCATGACCCCTCTCTAACCTTAAACCTCACGAGGCCAAGATTGGCGACCCAGCGCCGCTTCCCCCCGCGACTTCGCTCACCATAGCCGGGAAACAGCCCAGGGTCAACTGCTGGATTGCCCCCCGTCTGAATTCGCCCCACGCCTCCCTGTAGGGTGATGTTTGACTCAGCGGCCAGCGATGCAAACCGAAGGGGCCCGGGGTGACCCGGCGCCCACGCGTCCGAATCCAGAACCGCCTCTTTGCCCAAAATGACCAGCGGCAGGTCGCAGCCAGAGGAAGTGGTTTCCGCGGTAGACGGCTATTCCTGGGTCTCGAGAGTCGCCGATGCTCCCTTCAGAGAGGCTTGATATCCCTGGAGCCCCTTCTCCTCGACCTGCGAAATCCTCGTTGACAGGGATAAACAGATCGTGCTAGAGACGTGATTCTATTTCGTCCGGAACCAACACGGTCTCTAGAATCCTCTTTCAGGCCCTCCAGAGCCTCAAGGGGACGGCCATGGGCATTGAAGGCCGCACCCTGTTGCTGATCGGGGACGAGGAAGAGCTCCGATTAGGGCTGCGAAGCC
>JACPAT010000276.1 GCA_016180655.1 Candidatus Methylomirabilota bacterium
CGTGGTGTTTCCGGGGACCGCCAGCCGGAAATCCGGCGCCGGCTCGCCGATGTTGATCTCGCTCACCGTCCCTCCGTGGGAGGACGAATGCGCACGCGTACCATGCCGTTTGGTTCCCGCTTCCCCGCTACCCCTCCCCCCATCTCTCCCCCACCGTGGGGAGAGGGGAAGGAGAGGGGGGGTTAGAGGAGCCCCCCGACCTCCACGAAGCTCCCCACGGTGTGCGTGGGCGGCGGGGTTCCGGGGGGCAGAGCCTTGGTCCCGTTGTCGATCCAGATGACGTCCATGCCGACGGCCTGCGCCCCCAGCACGTCCACCTCCGGCGTGTCCCCCACGAAGATCGCCTCGGCCGGGCCGATCCCCATCCGGCGGAACGCCTCCGCGAAGATCTCCGGACGCGGCTTCCGCCAGCCGGTGTCGGCCGAGACCACCACAGTCGCGAAGCGGTCCAGGATGCCGTGCGTCCTCAAAGCCATCTCCACGGTGGGGCCGTGGTCGAAGTTGGAAATGACGCCCAGGCGATAGCGCGGCTGGAGCCGATCCAGAAGGGTTCGGTGGGATTCGGGAAACTCCATGGCCCGGGCCAGCTGTCGCATGTGCTCGGCGATCCCGGCCTCCATGCACGCCGACACCCCCGGGCCGTCGGGAATCTGCAGCCGCGCGAACACCATCTGGAATCGCTCCTGCGCCGTGACCTCCCGCTGTTCCCGGTTCCGGATCTCTTCCGCGGCCCGATACGCACCGACGAAGGCGTGGAAGAATTCCTCGAACGGGACATGCGCACAG
Organism: Candidatus Methylomirabilota bacterium; assembly: GCA_016180655.1. Lineage (GTDB taxonomy): Bacteria > Methylomirabilota > Methylomirabilia > Methylomirabilales > 2-02-FULL-66-22 > 2-02-FULL-66-22. The sequence continues at coordinate 787 of JACPAT010000276.1, forward strand.
AGGGGCTTCAGCGCCTCGTACACGAAGGGGCTCGTCGAGCGCACTTCACGCCCGTTGACCTGGACCAGGGGCAGGTGAACGTTATTGAAGTTCACCAGCGTGTCGAACATGTCGAAGATCACTGCGCGGTAGGTGGCCATGGGATTTCTGCGTTCCTCGGGTGCTCCCCCCTTGCCCAGCCTGTCATGGGGCGCAGGATACTTCGGGTGGCACACACCGTCAAGTCGCATAGTGCCGCCAATGGGTTCGCGCGCGATGCGTCTCCACGTGGCGAGATATCGCTCACCGGGACGGAATCACACGGCATGCCTGCCCCTGCCGGCCGTCAGGGCGGCGTGGCTGGAGACCCAGGATATAGCGGGGGATTCCTGGGGGAGCCCTATATCTTGGGCCTCCTATGTGAAAAAAGATTGACATACTCCGCCGAATTGATATTGTTATGGCGCTTCCGCCCGATTGGGGGCGGGCACTTCCATGGGCGGCCATGTGGCGCCGGCCCGGAAAGGAGAGGGTGAATGGCGACGAAGAAGGCGGCATTCGGCGGCTACACCATCAACTTCAAGGGGTGCAACGACACGGTGGAGGCCGTCTTCGGCAACAAGCCGGTGAGCCCGAGCGACATGACGAAGAAGCTCTGGGCGTACGTGAAGAAGCACAGACTGGCGAAGTAAGTCGCCTCCCCGCTCTATAGAGGAAGGTAGCTTCCAGCGGATCTCCAATCAAATTGGGTAGATCCGATCGTGGGGGTGTCATCCCAAAACGCACGACCCTGCCAGGCGGCAGGGTCGTGATGTTTCAGCGCCCGTTTGCTGCATGCGTCCGAGCCATCAGCCACGCCACCACCCCCCCCTTGACCTTCATGCCCGGATGGTGACATGCTGTAAGTGGCTCGGCCGCCGGCCAGGAGCTTCCACAACCGTCGCAGGGGTATCCGGGCCCAGCCCCCCAGAGAACCCAGCATGACCACGGGCAGCCAATTCGTCGCGATCACCCTGCACCGGATCCCCCGAAAAGAAGTCTGCGGGGTCGTCGTCCTGTCCCAACAGGAGGACGCGTCCTGGGCTGGGAAGTGCAGCAAGTGCGGGGGGGAGTTCCGGCTGGAGCGTGATCCGAAATTCGAGGCGCAGGTCCGGGCCATGCGAAATTGAATCGCCCTCCCCGAACGGGAGGTCCCGACATCTACCCCACTGGCCTGCTGGCTCCGGCGGACGACGGGGTCCGGGCCGCATCCATGAGAGGAGGAACCATGGCGCGACGGAGCAGGATCCTGGCGTCCCTGGAAGGGAAGCTGGGGGCGGTCATCCGACGGGAAGTCTCGAAGGTCTTGCGGCGCCTGAAGAGCCAGATCGCCAGGCGCGAGCGGGAACTCACCGCCCTGAAAGCGGAGTACGCGAAGGGAATGGACCTGCTGCGGAAACGGCTGACGACCGGGGCGGCAGCCGCCAGGCGGCGGCCGCGGCGGCGGGCGCGCCGGATCAACTGGAAGAAAGTCTTCGGCTCGCTTCCGGCCCGCTTCACCCTGAAGACGCTGGCCGGCCACCCGGTGGCGGGCACGCGCCCCAAGCCGCACCTGTATGCCATCCTCTCCCGCTGGAAGAAAGAGGGACTGCTGGGAAAGGATTCGGCCGGCGGATACCGGAAGGTGAGCGCGAAACCACCGCGGAAGCGCAAGGCCCGCCGCGGACGGCCGGCGCGGGTCCAGAAACCGGCCGCGCGGCCCGAGACCCCGGGTGCGTGAGCGATCCCGCCTCTCTGCGGATCGCCCGCATGAACAGGGGGGAGAGAGGCAGGGGCGAGGACGGGTCCCCGCGTCAGCGCCGGTGGGCCTGGTCGAGCAGCAGGAAGGTGATCGCGTACAGGAGGGCGATGACGGCGCCGCCGGCATAGGCGCGAGGGCTGAGGCCGGCGGTCGGGGACTGGAGCAGCCAGGAGGCATTGGCGATCCCCAGGCTGACCAGTGAGGCACCCAGGCTCAGATAGGCCAGGCTGATCCAGACCCGCATGGCATCCCTCCTTGGTGGGCCATCAGATGGGGAGTCCGTCCAGCCGGGCGATCGCCTGGCGGATCGCCGGCGTGAGCGGTGTGCTCTTCCCTGCCTCGTGGTCGAAGTAGACGAGGCTGCCGTGGGCCGTGGCCACCAGGCGCCGGCCGGCCGCCTCGACCAGGGCGTACTCCATCGTCAGGCTCGATCGCCCCATGCGGGCCACCCGGGCGTAGGCGTGAATCGTCTGGCCGAAGAACGCCGGCGCCTTGTACTCGCACGCCAGATCCGCGGCGATCAGGGTCACCTTGCTGAACGGGTCATGGACCGCATCCGTCAGAGCGAGATGGGCGAAGTAGTCCATCCGCGCCTGTTCCACGTAGACGAAGTAGCTCACCTGGTTCACGTGGCGGTTCGCATCCGTTTCGCAAAACCGCACCCGGATCGGCGTGGAGAACTTGAACTTTGACAGCAGCGCGTCCAGGTCAACCGTCCGCTCGAACCGACTCATGACTTCCCCGGGAAAGGTGCCGCGCTCACGTGATGCGGAATCGCTGCGGGCTCAGGTGTTCGTTCTTGCACCGTGGGCACCGGGACGGATCGGAGAACCGCGTCCGATCCTTGAACCGGAACCCGCACTCCTCGCACACCGGCGCCAGGATGAGGATGCGCTGGCGCGGCGCGACGGAGCGGGCGATATGCTCCAGGTCCTCGATGATGATCTTCTTCGCCACGACGTAGCGCGCCACCAGGCCATCCAGGGTCCAGGTGCCCTCGGAGAGTAGCGCACGAATCTCCTGCCGCCGGGTCTTCTCCACCGCTTCCCCCATTTCGAAATTCGAATTTCGAAATTCGAAATTGTCTTCAGGCCTTTTCGCCGCCCACCCGGATCCCGGCCCACTGTTCCCACAAGGTGATGAGCACCGGCTGGGCCTGGGGTCCCTTCCCCTCTGCCTTGGCCATGCGGAAGAGCTCGTGGACCAGCGCCGTGACGGGGACCGGAAGATCCAGCGTCCGGGCCATGTTCAAGGCGTACCCCACGTCCTTGGTCATGATGTCCACGGTCCCGCCGGGCACGAAGTTCCGAGTGAGGAGCCGCGGGATCGTTTCCTCCATGACGCGCGAGCCGGCCCAGCCCCCCTTGATCGCCTCGTGCAGGGTGGCGGGGTCCAGGCCGGCCTTGGTCGCCAGGGCCCACCCCTCGCAGACGGCGGCGAAGCCCGCGGCGACGATGAGGTTGTTGATGAGCTTGGCCGCCTGCCCCATGCCGCTGCCGCCCATGTGGACGACCGAACGCCCCACGGCGGAGAGGATCGGCCGGCATCGGGCGAAGGCCGCGGCGTCTCCGCCCACCATGATGGACAGGGTGGCGTCAATGGCGCCCTGCTCGCCGCCGCTGACAGGGGCATCCAGGAAGGCGATGCCGCCCGCCGCGCACGCCTTGGCTGCATCCTGCGCGACCTTGGCCTCTGTCGTGCTGAGATCCAGGATGGCCATTCCTGATGGCATGACGGTCACCAGGCCGCCCTCACCCATCACGACCTGCCGCACGACATCGCCCGTCGGGAGGGAGAGGCAGACGATGACGCTGGCGCGACCCACCTCGGCGGCCGACGCCGCCGGTTTTCCCCCGGCCGCCACGAACGCCGCCATCCGGGCGGGGTCCGTGTCGAACCCGGTGACCGTGTAGCCAGCCTTGATCAGGTTCCGGGCCATCGGCCCGCCCATGACGCCAAGTCCGATGAAGCCAAGCGCTGTCTCAGGCATGATCCGATCCTTCTCCCCCACCCCCGCGAAATTCTGCCAGTACGGGCGCGATTAATCGCGCCTCTCCTGATCCGGGATCAGGATCGTGCGCAGGGTCGTCCGGTCCGCGACCATCTGCAAGGCCCGGCGCAACTCGGAGAGGGGCAGGCGCGCCGTGATGAGGCGCTCGACGGGGACCTGGCCCGCCACGAGCTGTTGCACCGCCTGCGCGACGTCGGCCGGAGTGTGATGGTAGATGGGCTGGATGCTGATCTCCTCGTAGTGCAGGTGACCGATATCCACGGGGAGCGTCGGCCCCGGGGCCACGCCCCCGAAGGAGACCAGGGTTCCCCCGCGCCCGACCAGACCCAGCGCCTCTCGGTGGGTCTCCACCGCGCCGACCGATTCGATGACCACGTCGGCATCCGGCCGGCCGATGGCCGCTTGGAGCACATCCCGCGTGTTGCCATCCTTCGAATTCAAACCATGATTGGCCCCCAGGGCCCTGGCCACGGCCAATCGGTCATCCTGGTGGTCCAGGGAGACGATGACCGGATCCGGACCGTACCGCCGGCGGAGGGCGATCACCCAGAACAGCCCCATGGGTCCCGCCCCCAGGATCACGACCGCGTCCCGGGGTTGAATGGCAACGCGGCGCACCGCATGCAGGACGCAGGCATACGGTTCGGTGAAGACCACCCGCTCCGCCGGAACATCCGCGGGGATCTCGTGCAGGTTGACCCGGACTAACCGGGACGGCACCAGGATGTAGGCGGCGAAGGCGCCGTTGTTGTATCGAATGTCCTCGCACATGCTCTGCCGGCCGCGCCGGCACTGGCGGCACACGGCACCCTCCTCGGCAAGACAGGGCGCCGAGTTGGCGGCCACCACCCGCTGGCCGGGACGCCAGCGCGCCTCGATTCCCGGACCCACGGCCACGATCGTCCCGGCCCACTCGTGGCCGAACAGGCCCGGGATCGTGATCATCGGGTGGTGGCCGCGGAGATAGACCTTGCGGTCGGTGAAGTCTATGGAGGCGACGTCCACCCGGGCCAGGACCTCGCCGGGGCCGGGGACGGGGATCGGCACATCCTCCATCCGCACGTCTTCGGCGCCGTAGAGGACGGCCGCCCGCATCAGGCC
>JACPAT010000277.1 GCA_016180655.1 Candidatus Methylomirabilota bacterium
TCCTCCAGCCGTTCGCGGATCCGCTGTTCTGAACTTCCTGGCTCCTCACCGCCCACAGCCACCTCACTCCGATTTCGGATTTCGGATTGCGGATTTCGGATTGACATTCCGCAAGAACCACCTTAACCGCAGATTTCACAGATGACGCAGATTCACCCCCACCCGAGCCCTCCCCCCTCCGAGGGGGAGGGAGTGGGAAGGGGGGCTGCGTAATCTGCGGTTGCTGTCAAGGTTGAAGAACCGTGAAATCGGCGCGGCGCGCCCAGTCGCCGCCGCCCTCGGCGGTCCGGTAGATCTTCCCCTCTGCGAGGAACATCCGATCCCGCTCGATCTTTTCCTCCCCCGCCAGGTAATCGTAGATGGCGAGCGTCCGGGCGTCGGGCAGGTCCTCGACATCCCGGGCGGTCAGCTTCTGGGCCGCCTTCAGCCGGGCGAGCTTGGCCTCCCGCGTCGCAACACCCGCGGAGGCGCCGAAGGTCCGGAGGAAGAGGCGATCCAGGGCCTCGTCCCGCCCCTTCACGCCGGGCTCGCGGGCGATCCGCAAGAGCTCGGCCTCGACCCTCCGCGCGCGCAGGCCGTCCTCGTCGGACTCCACGTGGGCCATGCCGGCCAGCTTGACCTTCATCGTCGGGCGGTCCCGCAGGACCGCGGCGATGTTGCGGAGATGCTCGTGGGCCGCATCGTCCAGCGCCCAGGAGCCGGGGGCGAACAGCACGGGGTTGATCTCGATGGCGCCGATCCGGCCCCCCAGGGTGAAGATCTGGCCAATCAGCCGGAAGGGCGCCGCCACGAGCTGCATCACGGCGTTCCGGATGGCGGCCGCGATCACCTCGCCCAGGTCGAATTCCGGATGAGTCAACTCGCCGTGCACCGGCACCCGCAGGATGATCTCCCCGGAGGAATCCTGAAGCAGGGAGATCGCCAGCGCCAGCGGCACGCCCACCAGGGCCTCGAAGCGATCCACGGGCTCCACTTGCTCGCCCAGGGCCAGTTGATCGATCCGGAGGAGGTTCTCTCCCTCCAGCCGGTTCTGTTCGATGCGGTAGCGCACCTGGCTGAACAGCTTCCCCTGCTCCAGTCGGTACGAGGTTACCCGGGCGGTGTAGGAATTCAGCCGGTGCAGGTTGAGGTCGCGGACCTGCCCCTCCAGGTCCACGTACAGATTGGTCGGGAGGGGCAGGATGAAGCCGTGCAGGGCCACCGCCGACCGGTCGCTCAGCTCCCCCGTGAGGGCGATGCTGGCCTTGCGGTCCTCTTCCGTGGTGAGGTCCTCGATGACGAGCTCGAGGTTTCGCACCTGATCCCGGAAGCGTGGCTGGACCGCCCGGTCCTCGATCTCGGCGATGCCATCGGAGAGCGTGAGGACCCCGATCGCGACGCTCGGCACGGGGTCCGTGCCAGGCGCGCCTGCCCCGCCGGGCTGGCGCAGCTCGTTCAGCAGGCGCAGCGCCGGAACGCTCCCGTCCTCGTCCCGCCCCACGCCGATCCAGGGCTGCTCCATCCGGACGGCACTCACACGGACCACCAGCGGGTCCAGGCTGAGCTGTTCCACCTGGGCCCGCACCTTCTCCGCCAGGAGGAGGGTGAGGTCCCGCCTCGCATCGCCCAGCTCCAGGGGCGCAAAGATCAGGTCGCCCTTGCCGGTGACCTGAAGCGCCTGGCCGGCTCGACGCAGGCTGACATCCAGGGCGCCGCTGGCCGTCCCGCCCCGGACCACCCGATGGAATACGTCCGGGAGGTAGGGACCGGGCCGCAGGACGTCCAGGTTCTCCAGCTCCGCACGGACCTCGCCCGACCAGGTGACCGGCTGCAGCCGGCCGGTCAGCCGGGCCTGCGCCCCCTCGGCCTCCTTCAGGGACAGGCGGAACGAGGCCGGCGCATCCGTGTCGGTCTGAAGCTCTCCGACCACGGCGTCCACCTCTGTGAACTCACCTGACCACACCGGCCGCACCGTCTCGTCGCGGAAACCGATGCGACCATTCCGGATGACCATCCGATCCAGCCGGATGGCTGGGGGAGGGCTCCAGCCGAAACCGCTCCCCGGCGTCGAGGTCAGATCCTCGCCCCTCACCACCCGCACCTCGGGCCGGTCAACCTCGAGCCCCCGCAGGTGGAGCCGGAATGGGGCCGACTGAAGCTGCCCGACCTCCATCTGGATTCCCGCCGCCTTCCATGCTCGGATCGGCAGGCCGGGGGAGCTTCCCTCGATCCCTGTCAGGGACACCCCTCCGCGAAGATCCAGCCGCCCTCCGCCGGGGCCGAGTCTGGTGGTGAGGGCGACACTGTCCGCCCGGACCGCCTGTGCCGCCAGGGAATCCACGCCGTATCCTGAGGCCCGGGCCTGGAGGCCGCCAAGCGCCGCACTGCCCCGGATGGTGAGTGCGTGGACGCCCCCTGGCTGGGGGACCAAGCCGATCCGTCCCAGCGTCACCTGCAATTCGCCCAGAGAGGCCTCCGCGATCGCGGGGCGCGCCCCATCCCCGAGGCGAGCGCGCACCGCTTTGCCGCGGACCCGTCCCACAGCCTCGAGGGCAAGGCCGGCAAGCCCCGGTCCCGCCGCCTTGATCTGTCCCAGAGCGACCTCGATATCTTCGGCGACGAATGTCCCCCCTGGCTCGGCCTCGACCCGGATGTCGTGTAGCGTGAGGCCAGCCGTGCCGCTGGCCGCCAGGCCATCCTGGTCGCGTCGGACATCCGCCTGCAGGGCCAGGCTCGCCTGGCCCGAGAGAACCTCCACCGGGAGCGTGGCGGGCAGCCAGGCGCGGAGCCCGGGCAGGTCCACCGCCTCGATGGCCGCCTTCGCCTGGAGCTGCATCGGCGAGCGGAGCCAGGTGCCGCCGAGCCTGATGGCGCGCGCCACCGAGGTCGAGGCGGCGAGGTCAAAGGTGATCGGCTGGGTCGGATCCGACGTCGCGCCGGCGAGGCGCAGGTGAATATCCCGGATGGCGAGGGTTCGTTCTGGGCGGGCTCCCCGATCCGTGAGGTCGAGCCCCGCCCGCTCCACCTCCAGGCGCAGGATCTCCCAATACAGCGGGCGTCCACCTCCCCCCTCTGCCACGGGTAGGCCGGCCCCGTCCAGCCACCCCGCAACGTCCACGGAGCCATCGGCCTGGCGCAACGCACGGACGTCCACGTCCGCCAGGCTGACCCGTTCCAGGCGGGCGGTCCCGGCCCGCTGGTCCGTCCCGCCGGCGACCGCGATGCGCCCGATCCGGACCGTCGGCGGCTGGCCGATCTGTCCCAGGCTGAGGCCAGTCGCCTCCATCGCCATCTCCGGGACCAGGAGACCCCGATGATCCAGATCCGCCTGTCCGCGCACACCCAGGCGGTCCATGGACGCCCGCAGCCGGCCTCCCACCTCGACCGTGGCCCCGGCCACGTCAAGGCTGAGCTGCGAGAACCCGATTACCTTGGGGCTCCAGTGGGCCTGGCCCCGGAGGCGCAGGGAGGCTCCTTGCACGGCCAGGTCCGGTCGCGGTCTGGCGGTCACACGTCTGGCCTCGATCTGGACGGCCGCCTGCACCTGCCACTCGCCGCCGGCCGCCTCCCCGCTGACGTTCACCCCCACCTCCGCCTCGCCAGTCAACCCGGGCGGGGCCAGGCCTGGGGGCAGGATGCCCGCCACCTGCCCCAGATCCGCGTGCGCGATCCGCACGGGCAGGTGGAAGGCCCGACGCATGGCGAAGGGCGCCACCCAGCCATCCGCCGAGACGGTCATGCTCCGCCAGCGTCCCCGCAGGCTGAGCGTCTCCCGAACCTCGCGCCGATCCTCCCGGGTGCTGAGGTCCCGCACGCGGACGTCCAGGTCCTCCACGGTCTCCCGGTGCTCGGGTGATCGGCGGCGGTCCGCGACGTGGATTCGCCCACCCTGCACCACCACCTCTTGCAGCGTGACCGCCAGGCGAGGTGAGGCACCGGTCGTGCTCGCCAGGGGGAGCCATGCGAACCCGTCCGGCGTCAGCGCCATCCAGACCTCCGGTCGGTCCAGTCCGAGGCGGGTCACCAGAAGCTCCCGTTGCCACAGGGCGCCCAGCCGCACCTCGATCTCGAGGCCCGGAATGCGAAGCAGGGGCTGGCCGCCCTGCTTGTCCCGGACCGAGACATCCGTGGCGTGCAGCCGACCGGTGAACGGAGAGATGCGGAGGCGGTCAATCCGCACCCGGGCGTCCAGGGCGGACGTCAGTTCCCGCTCGGCGATCCAGTGAATGGCGGGCTGAAACGCGATGCCCAGCCCCACCAGTGCGAGAAGGGCCAGGGCCAGGACCCCGCGGCCCCATCGCCGCAGGCGCCGTCGGCGCACCGGATCAGCCGTTAGCACGGGCGTCTGCCTCCCCCGCGGGGTCGCGAGGAGGAGTCGAGGTGGGGAATCGGGATGAACTGCAAACCGGGGAAACCATCCGCTGAGGGGGAAAAAGTACGCTCACGTATTTTTCTGGACTTCGCCTGCTCCGCTTCGTCCCCCTCATCCTTTCCTTCTCCCCTGAGGGGAGAAGGTGAGGTTGAGGGGTGGGCAGCGAGGAGAAACGTTATCGAATTTGCGAAACCCAGCACTTAGCATTTGGTCATTGGGAATTGGGAATCGGTCATTGTCTTGTCCGCCTCCGGCGGACCAGGCTAGACCTCTCACCCGCCTCCGTCGAATCCGATGATAACTTTGCCACCCTCCACGATGACCGGGACGGTGCGCTCGCCCTTGGAGAGCTGAAGCATCTGCTTCATCCCCGCCGCGTCCTGGGTCACGTTGATGTACCGAAGGGGAACCTTTCGCTTGCCGTACTCCTCCCGGGCGGCAGAGGTATAGGGTCAGGTATCCTTGCCGAAGATCAGCACCGCCTCAGCCATGCGTGCGCTCTCCTTTCCCTCGACTCGTCCGTCAGACGTCTACGACGACCTGCGCCTCCCAGCCTCCCGCCATAGGTGATATCTGGAGCAGGTGATAGGTGGCCGCCTTCACGTGCCCCACCAGGGCGTGACGCGCTCGGTCCACCCGCTCCCCCCACACCTCGGCCTCCAGCGTCGTGTCCGTGAGCGCTTTGATTGCAAACTCGGCGGCCACGAACTCTTCCGTCTCGTAGAGGTACAGGAGTTCGTTGAGCCATGCGACCAAGAGCGTCTCCCGATCACCCGCCTCGACCCTCACCGGAAGCATCTCCTGAAGGCGCGCCGTCCCCGGCTCCACCATCAGGCTCCACATCCCTCGGGCCGCGTTGACGAACACCTCGGGCAGGGCCCGCCCCCAGGCCCGGATCCCCTTGTCCGCGGTGACCGCGAAGATCTCGAACCCGGTCTCGTCACGCATGGCCACGCGGTAACTATAGCATGGCCACCGCCGGCCGGAAAGCGCCCCGGAGTGAACCCGGGGGTCTCCGAGCTTCTCATTGGTCATTGGGTCATTGGTCAGTGGTCATTCGTACCGCAGGGCTTCGATGGGATCCAGGAAGGCGGCCTTGTGGGCGGGGTAGTAGCCGAAGAAGATTCCGATGAGTGCCGAAGAGCCGAAGGCGACCGCGATGGTCCCCGGGGTGATCAGCGTGGACCAGCGGGCCAACATGGCAATGAGGGTCGAGCCGCCCACGCCCAGGAGGATCCCCAGGATCCCGCCGATGAGGGCCAGCGTCACCGCCTCGATCAGGAACTGGCCCAGGAT
>JACPAT010000278.1 GCA_016180655.1 Candidatus Methylomirabilota bacterium
CCGGCCCGGACCATGGCCTCCTGGTTCCGGGCGATCCGATCGCGCGCGGCCCGCAGGGTATCCTCGTGCCGGGCCTGGAGCCGCACCGCGTAGCCCGCCCGGGCGAACGTCTGGGCGATGCCGCTGCCCATCACGCCCGCCCCGATGATGGCGACGTTCCGGATCTGCTCAATCCGCAGCATCTGTCCGCTCCCCCCCGTTGCGCACCTTAGGCTGCCGTCAATGCCTGTCTGATCCGCTCGAACAGCACCGGCCGGTCGATCGTCTGGAGGCGGTGGTCGCCGCCGGGGAAGTCCCACTACTTTACTGCTTGAAAGGACGGCGCGTAAAGTCTATCCTTAGTGGAGTCGTCGGGCAGACTCGCCCTCCCGTTCCTCTCGAACATGGCATCGCACCGGAAGAGAAGATCACCCATGTCTGTTCCCAGGGCTGGCCGGGGCGCGCGGAGCATCCTGCTCGTCGTCGCCGTGGCCGGGGTGCTGGCCGCCTGCGGTCAGGAGCCCGGGCGAATCGCCTCGGAACCGCGGCGGCCGTCCGTCCCTGACCGGGTGCCGATCGTCTTCCTCCCCGGGGTCGGTCGGGAGGTCGCCCGCGTGCTCCGCGGCGGTGGCCTCGTCCCCTTCTCGGCGCTGTCCCTGCGGACGGACGCCGAGGCCATTGCCCACCTGGGCGATCCCCGCTTCCCGGCGGACGGCACGCCGGCGGCGGATGTCCCGGCCAGGCTGGATGGGGCGCTTCGAGAGACGGACGTCCGCGGGCTCCAGGGCCTGATTGACCACCTGGTCCGCGAGGGGGGGTACGTCCGGGGTGACCCCAATCAGCCCCGCGATAAGGATTACCCGGAAAACGCGGAGGCCGACCGGCGGGACACCACGCGCGTGGCCTCGCTCTACGTCCTCTACTACGACTGGCGCCGGGACATGTCCGAGAACGCCTGCGTCGTGGCGGAACGGATCGCGCGGATCCGGGAAGCCACCGGGGCACCGCGGGTCCACCTCGTCACGCACAGCTTCGGCGGTCTGGTCGCCCGGTACTACCTGCGCTACGGCGGTCGCGATACCATGCGCAACCGGGACTGCCCCCTCGGCGATCTGGCACTGGCGGCGGCGGTGAATGCGCCGGGGGCGCCGGGGGTCGGGCGCCTGGTCTTGCTGGGCGTGCCCCATCGGGGGTCGGCCCTGGCGTTCCGCGCGCTCCTGCAGGACGTCAGCCTCTTCGGCCTGCTGGCCCTGGGATTGCGCGAGGCGGTGTTCACCATGCCGCTGGCCTGGCAGCTCCTGCCGCAGCCGGAGGCCGACGGGCGCGTCCCCCTTCTCGTCGGGAACAACGGCGACGAGCGCGTGTCCCTCTACGCGCTCCGCACCTGGGTCGAGCGGGGGTGGCTGCCCGGCGACGGGCGGGATCCGGAGCGGCTCCGGTTCGCGGAGGCGATGCTCGCCCGCGCCGTCGCCTTCCAGAAGGCCATGGCCGGCCGGCATCCGGCGGAGGAGGCGGTGCCCCGCCTGGTCGTGGGCGCGGAGTGCCGCCCGACCCCGACGCGCGCCATCGTCACCGAGACCGGCGTAGAGTTCCTGGCCCGCGGCCAGACCGACCATCCGCTCTTCGCCCGCGCCACCGACGCGGGTGATGGGGTGGTCACGGCCGAGAACGCCCTGGGTCTGCCGGACTCCCCGACCCTGACCTCTCTCGCCACCTGCGCGGGCCACAACACCTACCTCGACGATCCGAGCCTGGTGGCTCGGATCGTGGAATTTCTCCTGCGGTAGGGGCAGGCCGCGGCAGGCAGCAAGCTGAAGCGGCCGGAGACGGTCGCACAGGCAGGCCTGCCTTGTCCCTCGGGGCCTTCTGGGCTATGATACAGACTCGCCACGTCGGTGGTCTCCGGGGAGTTCCGGGGGGCCGTCACCACAAACCGGCTGGTCGAGCGAGAGCCTGATCTTCTGGTGGGAGCCGTTGCGCTCCCGAGCATAGGGGGACACCATGAAACCCGACGTCTTCGGCGCCCGGAGTAGCCTCACGACCAGCCAGGGCGCGGTCACGTTCTTCCGCCTGCGTGCCCTCGAGAAGGCCGACTTGGCTCCGGGCCTCGACCGCTTGCCCTTCTGCATCAAGATCCTCCTGGAGGCGGTGCTGCGCTCGGTGGACGGGGAGCTGGTTACCCAGGACGACGTCCGGAACCTGGCCCGCTGGCATGCCCCGGCGCCGGCCGACGTGGAACTCCCGTTCATGCCGGCCCGGGTGATCCTGCAGGACTTCACCGGCGTCCCGGCCGTGGTGGACCTGGCCGCCATGCGGTCGGCGGTGAAGCGCCTGGGGGGCGATCCCCGGAAGATCAACCCCCTGGTCCCCGTGGATCTGGTGATCGACCACTCGGTCCAGGTGGACTTCTTCGGCTCCCCCGACGCGCTGCAGAAGAACGCCGAGATCGAGTTCGGACGAAACCGCGAGCGGTACGAGTTCCTGCGCTGGGGGCAGAAGGCCTTCGCGAACTTCCGCGTGGTGCCGCCGGCGACGGGCATCGTGCACCAGGTGAACCTGGAGTTCCTGGCCAAGGGGGTCCTGACGCGGAGGGAGAACGGTGCCACCCTGGCGTTCCCGGACACCCTGGTGGGGACGGACTCGCATACCACGATGATCAACGGCCTGGGGGTGGTGGGCTGGGGCGTCGGGGGGATCGAGGCCGAGGCCGCCATGCTGGGCCAGCCCCTGTACATGGTCATGCCCAAGGTGGTGGGCTTCAAGCTGGTGGGCCGCCTGCGCGAGGGGGTCACGGCCACGGACCTCGTTCTGACGGTGACCCAGATCCTCCGGAAGAAGGGAGTGGTCGAGAAGATCGTGGAATTCTACGGACCCGGCCTCGACCAGATGAGCCTCCCGGACCGGGCCACCATCGCCAACATGGCCCCGGAGTACGGCGCCACCATGGGGTTCTTCCCCGTGGACGCCGAGACCCTGAGCTACCTGCGCCGCACGGGCCGCGCGCCCGCCGAGGTGGAGCTGGTGGAGCGCTACTCGAAAGAACAGGGCCTCTTCCGCACCGAGGCGACCTCCGACCCGGTCTTCAGCGAGACGGCCGAGCTGGATCTGTCCACGGTCGAGCCGAGCCTGGCGGGCCCCAAGCGCCCCCACGACCGCGTGCCCCTCAGCCAGATGCGGACGGCCTTCCGCCAGGCCCTGACCGCGCCGGTCAAGGAGCGAGGCTTCGGCCTGGCCCCCGAGGAGGTCTCGCGGACAGTCCCCCTGGAGATCCGGGGCGCGCAGGCCACCCTCGGCCACGGCGCCGTGGTCATCGCGGCCATCACCAGCTGCACCAACACGTCGAATCCGTCGGTCATGCTGGGGGCGGGGCTTTTGGCTCGGAAGGCGGCGGAGCGGGGGCTCAAGGTACCGGCCTCCGTCAAGACCAGCCTGGCCCCGGGGTCCAAGGTGGTGACGGAGTATCTTCGGAAGTCGGGGCTCCTGGAGGACCTGGCACGGCTGGGGTTCCACCTCGTGGGCTACGGGTGCACCACCTGCATCGGCAACAGCGGGCCCATCCCGGAGCCCGTGGCCAAGGCGGTGACCGAGGGGAAGCTGGTGGTCGCGGCCGTCCTCTCGGGGAACCGGAACTTCGAGGGACGGATCCATCCCCACGTCAAGGCCAACTACCTGGCCTCGCCGCCGCTGGTCGTGGCCTACGCCCTGGCGGGGACCACGGACGTGGACCTCACCAAGGACCCCATCGGCAAGGACGCCCGGGGACGGCCCGTGATGCTGGCGGACATCTGGCCGAGCCGGAAAGAGGTGCAGGACCTCGAGGAGACCATCGGCCCCGAGATGTTCGCCGCCTGTTACGGCAACGCCTTCGAGGGGAACCCAACCTGGAACGCCATCCAGGGCGTCATGGGAGACCTCTACGAGTGGAAGGAGGAATCCACCTACATCCAGGAACCGCCCTTCTTCCAGGGGCTGAGCCCGGAGCCGCCGCCGCTCACTGACATTCGGAACGCCCGGGTGCTGGCGATCCTCGGCGACTCCGTCACCACGGACCACATCTCCCCGGCCGGGGACATCGCCGAGAACAGTCCCCCGGGCCGCTACCTCAAGTCGCGGGGGGTCGAGAAGCGGGACTTCAACTCGTACGGGTCGCGCCGCGGGAACGACCGGGTGATGGTCCGCGGGACCTTCGCCAACATCCGCCTCAAGAACCTCATGGTCCCCGGCGTGGAGGGAGGCGTCACGATCCACGTCCCCTCCGGCGAGCGCATGGACATCTATGACGCCGCCGAGCGCTACCGGGCCGAGGGGACGCCGCTGGTGGTCATCGCCGGGAAAGAGTACGGCGGCGGCTCCTCGCGCGACTGGGCCGCCAAGGGCCCGCTCCTCCTGGGGGTGCGGGCCGCGATCGTCGAGAGCTTCGAGCGCATCCACCGGAGCAACCTGGTCGGCATGGGCGTGCTCCCCCTGCAATTCACGGCGGGCCAGAACGCCGAGTCCCTGGGACTGACCGGCAAGGAGCGGCTGACCATTACCGGGATCAGCGGGAAGCTCACGCCGCGCCAGGACGTCACCGTCGAGGCGGAGCGGCCGGACGGCAGCCAGACGACCTTCGTCGCCACCGCGCGGCTCGACACCCCGGTGGAGATCAACTACTTCCGGAATGGCGGGATCCTGCAGACCGTCCTGCGCAAGATGCTGAAGGGATGATGGCGGGTCCACGGCCCGCGGGAAGCGCGTGCGTGGCCTCGCCTTCCGGAGGAGGTGGCTTGAGCCTCATGACCCTGTGATCCCCGCGATGAAGTTTCGCGACGCCTACGGCAGCGGAAAGTTCGGGCTGTCCTTCGAGATCTTCCCCCCCAAGACCCCGGCGGGAGAGGGTGCGCTGTTCGAGGCCATCGAAACCTTGATGGCCTTCCGGCCCTCCCTCGTGACGTGCACCTACGGCGCGGGCGGCTCCACGCGGGAAAAGACCCTGGAGCTGACCGTCGCCATCCGCGAGCGGTTCGGCGTCAACACCGCAGCCCACCTCACCTGCGTCGGGTCCTCCTACGAGGCCCTGCGGGCCTGGCTGGCCATGGCCGCCGGCCGGCGCGTCGAGAACATCGTCGCATTGCGCGGCGACCCTCCGCGGGGGGAGTCCCGCTTCATTCCTGCGGATGGGGGGCCGGCGCACGCCGACGAGCTGGTGGCCTTCATCCGACGCGAGTTCCCCCAGTTCGGTGTGGGCGTCGCGGGCTATCCGGAGACCCACCAGGAGGCCGCCAGTCCCGAGGCGGACCTGGCGTATCTGAAGCGCAAGGTCGAGGCCGGGGCCGACGTGGTGATCACGCAGCTCTTCTACGACAACCGGGACTTCTTCGCCTTCCGCCGCCGGTACGAGCAGGCGGGGATCCGGCTCCCCCTGGTTCCCGGCATCCTGCCGATCACCAACTTCGCCCAGGTCCAGCGCATCACGACCATGTGCGGGGCGAAGCTGCCGCCGGCCCTGGCGATCCGCCAGTGCCGGGAACTGCTCGACGCCGGCGTGCCCGGCCTGCACTTCTACGTCCTGAACAAGGCGACTGCCCCCGCCCGCATCCTGGAGGCGCTCGACCTGCCGGCTCATGTGGCCAAGGGAGCCTGATCTGCCTCCGAACCGGACCGCGCGAACCTGGCGGAGCCTGGGTGCCGTGAGAGCCCTCGCCCTCGTCACCCTCCTGACCCTGGGGGCGACCGCGACAGCCGGCGCCCAACCCCTCACCCGGGAGCGAGCGCTCGCGGGCCTCGTGAACAAAGAGGACGTCGAGGCGCGACGGCAGGGCGCGGCCTGGCTCGGCGAAACGGGCCTGATGGCGGACGTGCCGCTCCTCGTGGAGGCGCTCCGCGACCCCGACGAGCTGGTCCGAGCCCTGGCCGAGCGTTCGCTCTGGCAGGTCTGGAGCCGCTCCGGGGATCCCGACGTAGATACGCTCTTCCAGCTCGGGCTCGAGCAGATGAATCAGCGCGACGCCGAGTCGGCCATTGAGACCTTCAGCCGGATCATCCAGCGGAAACCCGACTTCCCCGAGGGATGGAACAAGCGCGCCACCCTGTTCTACCTGATCGGCGAGTACGACAAGTCGCTGGCGGACTGTGAAGAGGTCATCCGGCGCAATCCGCTTCACTTCGGGGCTCTCTCAGGCTTCGGTATGATCTACCTCCAGCTCCGTAAACCCGAGCAGGCCCTGCACTATTTCCAACGGGCTCTCGCCGTAAACCCCAACCTCGCCCAGGTCGAGGCCGCCGTGGAGGAGCTGAAGCAGTTCCTGAACCAGAAGACTCGGGACAGCATTTAACCCGAACATTGCCGTTGAACTGCCAGGCCGCGCAGAAACCCCCCTTCGCGCTTCCAGTATTCCTTTCGCACGCCTTTCCCTCCGAAGATGCTCCCGGGCACCGGGGGCCATGTGACCCCGCTCAGTACAAGCGTGCTTGCCTTGGGGAAGAAAAGCAATAAGAGTCGAAAAGAAAAGCAATCAAAGCCGAGCAAGAGAGAAAACCGGGGTGTTAAGATAGCCCCTCTCCGGGAGATCCGAACCATCCGCCAGGCCCTTTGGGGAACATTCCCGATGGGATCGCGCGGCACGTTACGTGTCGAAGAAGAGGTCAATCCCGGGCTGCGAGAGACGGTTGCGGCCGTACTTGCATCCCGCGACCCGGTCCACAGGGCCACCATCCCGGATGTTCTCCGCGCCTACCCCTTCGACCTGCTCCTCCTCGCCCACCGCCTCCCTGACTCCACCGGGACCAATGTGCTCCGGCGAATCATCCGTGCATGCCCCGACTGGATCCTTGATCTGAGAGGGCGGTCGAACCTGCCGTCCCGGCACGCCTCTGTCGGTCCCGGAGATTCACAGGGAGAAGGTTCATGTATTCGAACCACGATCCCTACATTGACACAGGAAGAGAGGGAAAAGTCATGAAAGAAAAGATCGAGGGGCCAGGCGGGGAAACCGAAGCCGTCGAAGGGGCTGATATCCACGATGAGGATTTCCAGTTCGTCTTGAGAGAATTTCTCAGTGCCTACCAGCCAATCCTGGAAGAAGATCTGAAGCGGGCCAAGGCGCCTGAACAGCTCAAGGAGGAGGCGGAGAAGACGCCTGTAAGTTGCGACGATGAGCTGGCCCTGGCCAACCGGATCTTCGGGAAGTTCTTCACCGAAGAAGTGGCAGTGCGCCTGCTTCCAACAGAGGGCCGCAGACAGCTTGGTGCGATCGAGCGGTGGCGATGGTGCCTGTTGCACGTTCGCTGCTGCATGATTTTCGGCTGGTTGGTGTGTCGCGGCCCGCGAACCTTTCGGGCGTTCGCCTATTACCTGTACCAATACTGGCTCTGCGTGCGCCAAGTGCTGGGTACACCTGTTGGCAGTCCACCCACAGCAGAACAGCGGCAGGATTTCCAGACCCTGGTCCAGGCACTGGCTGGCGCCTACAGGCCATATCTGACGGATCAGTTGGCCACCGTTGAGTTCCCGGCCGGTATACCAGATGAGGTGCTGACCGGAAAGATCGACTGCTTTGAGGGTGAAGAGGAAGCGACAGCGGTTTTCGAACGGTTTCTGACGGTCGAGACGGCCCCGGCTCTGTTGGGCAAAGAGGCCTTTGCCGCCCATAGCAAAGAACCGTTTTTCTGGTTTTGCCGCTGCTGGTGCTTATGCGCGATTCGCTTCGGCTGTTGTCTCGCACGTGCCCGCAGCTTCATTGAGGTGCTGCGCTGCCTGCTGTTCTACCGACGCTGTCTTCGCGAGTGCTTCCGCCCGCTTCGTTGTGAGATCACCAAACCCACTGGCTGCACCGAAGAGGAGCTTAACCAGACGGTGGGCGGGCTGACCGTGACGGTTGTGGGCACCGCTACTGGTGCCTTCTTCGATCATTACACCTTGGAGTGGCGCAAGGTCGAAGGGGCGGCTTGCGACGACGATGCGGGCTGGAAGAGCGATGGGGTCGTCTATCCCGGCGGGGCCGCAACCGGCTCCTCGGCCGTGGTCAGCGGGTTGCTGGGTTGGATCAACACCACCGTGCTGGCGCCGGGATCGTATGAGGTCCGCCTGTGCGTGTATTCGTCCCAGCCGGGGGTGCCCCCTCAGTGCTGCTGCATCCAGTTCAATCTGTTCAAACGGCTCGTTTGGATCGAGCGCGTGGGGAGTGCGCCGGTGCAGACGCCGCCCGGTCCCTTCGTCTCCACGGCGCCGATCGTGAACACCAACCCTGGCGGAGTGGTTGTGCCGGTGGGGTGCTGCGTGACGGTGAAGGGCAGCGCCTTCGTTGGCGATTGTAATGACCGTCGCATCAAGTGCTTCGATCTGCGGTACGGCCTGGGCTTCCTGCCTGGCCCCGGCGAGCCGGGCTTCAACCCGGCCGACTACTTTGGCTCGCTGCTGGTACCGACCGGGCCGGTCTGCTTCACCGATCCCGACGAGAGCGGCAAACGCGCCCCCTGGAACCAGGTGATCGGTCGCGCGCTCACGACCCGGTTGGTGCAAACCGAGATAGACTTTTTCGGGACGAAGATCAAGGTCTGGAAGCTCCAGGATTTCTGCTTCGACAGCGCGAGCTTGCTGCCACCCTGTCCCGACCTTCACCATCACTGCCGCAGCGGGAAGTACACCCTGTTGTTGGATGTTGAAGATACCCTGGGCACCCACTATTACGACACGCAGCACGTCTGGTTCGATAACAAGCCGATCCATGTGGAGTTCGGCGGGTTGGAGGGGTTACCGGGCTGCGAAGACCTCGGCCTGCAGAAGTTCGTGCCGGCGGGCGCACCGTGCAACGTGGCCTGGCCGATCAACCTGCTCGGCTTTGCCTATGATGAATACATTGACTACACCGACCTGACATATCCCAGCGACAACTTCGGCTACTACAGTCTCTGGATCACGCGCCAGGCCGGCCCGACCTATACGGTTCCGATCACGCCGGACCTGGTTACGCTCGGCCCCGACCCCTTCAAGGGGACACAGAGGGTGGGCGATCCGGGAACCCGGTGCGAGACGGCCATCCCGGGTTGTCCGCCCCCGGCGTTCCCCGCCAAGTTCTACAGCCTGCTGACCAAGCTCGACCTGCGCATCTTCGACGCCGTCTGCGCGGCAAGTCTGGCCGCACCCTTCGCCCCACCGGCCGGCTTCGCTCTCGAACGGGGGAAGTGCTGTGGGTACACCTTCCAACTGTACGCGCAGGATAAGACGTGGACCGACGGCGGGCCCGGTGTGTGTCACCGCAAATGGTCGCCACCCTGGGCTGTCTGCATCTGTAACGATGTGGACGGTCGGGTCGTGAAATGATGTGATGAGCGACATGAGTGCATGGCTCCGGTTTGTGCTGGCCGTCCTCGCGACCTGGCGCATCACGCATTTGCTGGCGAACGAGGACGGTCCAGCCGCACTGCTCGCGCGCTTGCGAGAGCGTTTGGGCGGTGGACTTGCCGGCCGGCTGATGGATTGCTTCCACTGCCTGAGTTTCTGGGTCGCGGCGCCTCTGGCTTTCTTCGTGAGTGGGAACCCACTGGAGCTGCTGCTTACCTGGTTGGCCTTGTCTGGCGGCGCGTGTCTGTTGGAACGATTCGGTCAGGAACCGATTGCCCTTCAGCCGATGTCTCACATCACGGAAGGAGAGACAAACGATGGGATGCTGCGGTCAGAAGCGAGCAGCCTTCAGGAGCGCTCCCTCGCCGACGACACCGCCGGCCGTCACGCACCCCGTACCAGATAGCCGACAGCCCCCGAATACTGGTCAACAGACTCAGGGCTGGAGGGAGCCTGCCTCTTCTGCGGTGACTCTTCGCTATGTGGAAAGCTCGCCCATTCTCGTACGGGGTCCAGCAACCGGCCGGCAGTATGAGTTCTCGGCTGCCCACCCCGCCCGATCCGTTGATGCGCGTGATGCGGTCGCCCTCTTGCGCACCCGTTTCTTTCGTCGAACCACCTGAACGAGCCGGGATTTCTGGAGTGTCCGCGTTGGTGGGGTGCAGGTGACGCCACATCACGCCGCTTCCTTATGGCGGTCCTCGGCCCTGGCCTGCAGAAGCTGGCAGCATGCCCCCGATGGCGCGACGCCGCATAAATACATAAATACCCTGGCGCATATCTGATATAGTCTCCGGTGCGTACTGGGCGCCATCGCATTGGAGGTTCGATGCCCATGCCTACCTGTCCGTTGTGCCGGCCCCACACGCCCTCGGGGCAGGGAGAGCGTAGGGTTGCCTCCCGAGGGGGGAGGGTCAGCTCCAAGTGGTGGTACCTTGCGGGCTGGGCAGCCATCGTGGGGATGCTCGCGTTGGGGTCAGCCCTCACGGGCGTGGACGCGGGAGAAGCGGCCGCCGTCCGCCCGAAGGTGGGCAGCCTCACCGGTCAGCTTTTGGTGGCGACCGATGCGCTGCGCGATCCGCGATTCGTCCGCACCGTGGTCTATATGGTGCGGCACGACGCGGGCGGCGCCATGGGTCTCGTCGTGAACCGGCCGATCAGGGAGGTTCCCTTGGCCAGCGTGCTGGAGCGGCTCGGGATGGACAGCGAGGAAATCACGGGGGAGGTCCGCGTGCACTACGGCGGCCCCGTGGAGGTGAATCTTGGCTTCGTGCTCCATACGACCGATTACGCGACCCAGGGGACCCGGCCCGTGAAGGACGGCATCGCCATCACCTCGGTGCCCGAGATCTTCCGCGCCATCGGCGCCGGGGCCGGCCCGCGCCTGACGCTGTTTGCCCTCGGCTATGCCGGCTGGGCCCCCGGCCAGCTCGAGGCGGAGATCGCCGGCGGATCCTGGATCAGCGTGCCGGCCGACGAGGAGCTGGTGTTCGACGAGAAGTCCGAGAAGAAATGGGACCGCGCCATGGCCCGGCGGAGGTTCGATCTCTA
>JACPAT010000279.1 GCA_016180655.1 Candidatus Methylomirabilota bacterium
TGAGGTGTTTCCGGCGCCGATCCACTCCTGCCCTCGCCGCCGGCGCCGAGCGGTGAAGCTTCACTCGCGACCCGTTCCGATTTCGGAACCGGCCCCACGCCCTGTGCCGGAGGTACGCCCACGCCATCCGCGGCCGGGGCGGAGACCTCCGCGGGCTCGGGAGGAGCGGCAATCGGGGACGCGCCGGTCGCCTCCGGCAGCGCAGGCCCCGGCGGCGGCGATGGGGCCTGGGCCGGCGTCTTCGGGATGGGACGCGGTAACGCTTCGGATCGGGAGGGGCGGGGCTTCTCCGGAGCGGGGGCAATGGACGCAGGCGCCGCTCGCTGTTCCACGAGACGCACCCGAAGCCTCGACTCATCCGCGATCGGCCTGGGAACCGCCAGGATAACGATGGCGAGGAGCAGCAGGCCGTGGAGGCAAACAGACGCGACGGCCCACCAGCCCATCCACCCGCCAAGCGCCGAGCCACGAGCGCCGAGCACCGAGACCTCCCCAGAACCTATTAGAACTCCCCGGACAGGCCGATCAGGTAACTCCGGCCCTGCGCCGGAAAACCGACGGCCTCCTCGTACTGGTCCCCCAGGATGTTCTCCACCTTCCCATGCGCCGCAAGTTTTTGCAGCACGCCCGCCCGCTCCAGAAGCGTCACGGATACGGCCGCATCCCACTTCACGTACTTCGGGTTCGTGGGGCCCACGCTGAAGGCGGTGTCCATGGTGCGCTTGCCGACGTACAGGAAGTTCGTGTTGAGGTTCACGCGGCTCCACGGCGCGTAATTGACCGCCAGGTTCCAGGTATTGGCGGGCCGGCGCGGCAGGTCATGGTTGTCCGAGGTGGCCAGCACGCTGCTCTGGCTCACCGATTCCAGATAGGTGTAGCCGGCCACCACGTCCAGGCCGTAGCCGGGGCGCAACGTGAGCGTGGCCTCCACCCCCTGGGTCCGGGCGTGGTCCACGTTCACCGGGATGGCGCCGGAGAACTGGATCAGATCCCGGAAGCGGTTCTGGAACCAGGTGAGGCCCACCTGGACGCGGTCCTGCCACACGGTCTGGTCCGCCCCGAATTCCAGGCCACGGCTCTTCTCCGGTTTCAGGTTGGGGTTGCTCGATCCCGGGAGGGCCAGGTCGTTGATGCTGGGGGCCCGAAATCCCTCGCCGTAGCTCGCCCGGAGCTTGGAGCCGGTCTCCGGGATCAGGAAGGCTGCCGAGTACTTCGGGCTGGCATGCGTCCCGAAGGCGCTGTTCTCGTCGATCCGTACCCCGGCGGTGAGGATCAACCGATCCCGGATCGCCAGCCGGTTCTGGCCGTAAAAGGCGTAATCCGTGATCGTCTGGTTAAGGTCATCGAACCCGAACCGGTTCGTCCGCGATCCCTTGCCCTGCTCCACCTGGAAGCCGAGGCTCAACGTGTTCCATGGGACTATTCGGAGGTTGTGCTGCCAGTCTGCCGCCATGCGGGTCGTCTCGGTATCGGAGGGAAATCCTCCCTGCGGATCGCGGAAGTCCACGTCGTCCGCCACCAGAGACAACTGGAAACGATGATCCCACCAGGAGGTCGGCGTGTGAGTCGCTCCCAAGCTTGCCGTGGTCAGGTCCTGCCGTTGACTTTGGCCCGGAGTCAATCGGCCCGGCACCACCGGCAGGTTCTTGAACGCGTGGGTGTACCGGGCGGAGACGTCCAGATTCAGGCTGGGCGTCACCCGGGAATCCAGGCGGACGGCGCCGGTCGTGTTGTTGTACTCGTCATGGGCGAATTTCCCGCTGCTGTCCAGCCGCGCCGCGTCCGCCGCGTAGCGGAGGGGACCCACCTCTCCGGCGCCGGTCGCCTGCTCGCGAAAGGTCTGGTACGAGCCGAAATCGCCGCGGACGCTGCCGCGGGGTTTCCCCTCCCCCTTCTTGGTGATGATGTTGATGACGGTCGTGAGCCCGTCGGAGCCGTAGAGGGCGCTGGCGGGTCCCCGGACGACCTCGATCCGCTCCACACCATCCGTCGTGATGTTGGCGAAGTCGAAGATGCCGTTGGTGGGACTGTTGACGCGCACGCCGTCCATCAGGACCAGGGTATGGGAGGAATTGCCGCCCCGCGCGAAGACGCTGGTGATCGTGCCCACGGTGCCCGACCGGATGACGCTGAGCGCCGGCACGGACCGCAGCGCCTCCGCCACGGTGGTCGCCTGGCGCCGCTGGAGGTCCTGCTGCGTGATCACGGTCACGGCCGTGCTCGTCCTCCCGAGGGCCTCGGGGATGCGGGCGGCCGTGATCACGATCTCTTCCAGGGCCTGCTCCCGCTCGACTGGCGGCTGCTGGCCGCCCGCCGTCGGGACCCACCCCCAGAAACTGACAAGGATCAGGAGTGCCCATCTCGGATGTCGCGCGCGCATGACCCACCGTCCTTTCCGCGAAGTGGTGAGGGTTGCTCCCCGGATAGGTCTCCTGACTCGTGGATCGTCGCTCCCCCGCGCCTTCCCATTCCGCCGCGGGCGGAACAGTGGCCTGCTGCGGGCTCGCTCCCCACTTACAGTGGCGGGACCGTGCTGGCTTCCTCCCGGATCCCTTCGCGACCGACGGGACTCAGTGCTTGACTTCATGTGTTCGCGTGGGGTTGGCCATAGCCGGTCCCACACGAAACGCCCTTGGCAAAGGGCGATCCGTATCGGGTGAAACCTGATACGGATTCATGAAATCAAGCACTCAGGAGCGACCAGCTTCCCTTGCATCCGGGGAGTGGTGAGAAACCGTGCTGTGGTTGCCTCGATGGTTCAGGACGCCCTGGACGCGCGGCCGGCCCGAAACCGGGTGCCGCTCCACCGTCACGGGACAGCCGTAGGCGGGCGCCAGGTGCGCTTCGGTGATCACCTCCTCGGGACGGCCGAGCGCCTGGACGGCTCCCCGCGCCAGGAGCAGCAGCCGGTCGCAATGCTCGGCCGCCAGGTTGAGATCGTGGGAGACCAGGATCGTGGTCCCCCGGCCCCTCTGGTGGTGGCGCAGGAGGATCTCCAGGACGATCCCCTGGTGCCGAAGATCCAGGTGCGCCGTCGGCTCATCCAGCAGCAGGATCGTGGCCTCCTGGGCCAGGGCCCTCGCGATGGAGACGAGCTGCCGCTCGCCTCCGGACAGCTCGTCCATGCGGCGGGATGCCAGGTCCGCGATGCCCGTGGCCTCCAGGGCGGCCTGGGCGACGGCCCGGTCCCGGTGGCTTTCCCATGCGCCGCCGCCGGCGTGCGGATAGCGGCCCATCAGCACGACCTCGGCCACGCGGAACGGGAAGGCCACGTGAAACTCCTGCGGGACCACCGCCACCCGTTGCGCCAGCGCCAGGCGGGGAAGCGCGCCGATCTCACGGCCCTGGATCAGGATGCGGCCTCGCTGTGGCGCCACCACCTTGCTGAGCAGGCGCAGGAGCGTGCTCTTGCCCGCGCTGTTGGGGCCCACGATCCCCAAGAGCTCCCCGGGCGCCGCCTGGAAGGTGACCTCGTCCACGCCCTGGCCCGTCCGGTACCGGAACGTGACGTTCTCGACCTCCACCGTGTTCATCCGATTTCCCCGATACTCTCCCTATCTCTGTCCCTGTCCCTGTCGCTGTCGCTCCTCATATGGACTCCCCTCCCCGGCGGCTGCGCAGCAGATAGACGAAGAGCGGCGCCCCGCAGAAGGACGTGATGACCCCGACCGGCAGCTCCGCGGGGGCCATCACGATGCGGGCGAGGAGAACGGCCAGGATCAGGAAGGCCGCCCCCAGCAGGGCCGCGGCCGGGACCAACTTCCTGTTATCGGGGCCCAGCAGCAGCCGCACCGCATGCGGCACGATGAGGCCCACGAACCCGATGGAGCCGGCCGCGGAGATCGCCGCCCCGGTGATGAGCGAGGCGGCCACGAACACGGATCGCTTGACCCGCTCCGCCTCCACGCCGAGTTGGAGGGCCTGCTCCTCCCCCAGGGCCAGCAGATTCAACCGCGCCGCCTGGCGGGCCAGGACGCCGGCGCCGATCAGGAGGACCAGGAGGAGGACCGCCAGCGTCCGCCCCCCCGTGGGCGCCAGGTTCCCCATGAGCCAGAAGACCACGCCCTGCAGTTCATTGGCGGCCAGGAGCGCCGTGATCAGCATCACGCACGAGTTGAAGAACAGGCCGATGATCACGCCGGAGAGGAGCAGCGTCGTGATGGGCAGGCGCCCATCCACCTGGGCGATGGCGTACACACTCACCGCTGCCAGCAGCGCCCCGGCGAAGGCGAAGAGCGTCCCCACGGCCGGATTCCCGAAGGGTCCCGCCAGCCCGAGGAGCATGGCGATCACCACCCCGAAGGAGGCCCCGCTGCTCACCCCCAGCACCGCGGGATCGGCCAGCGGGTTGCGGGAGATGGCCTGGAATCCCAACCCGGCCAGGGCCAGGGCGGCCCCCACCATCCCCGCCAGGAGGGCGCGGGGAAGCCGGATCTGCCGGACGACCGCCACCACCGGATCGTCCGCCCCGCCCGTCAGGAGCGCCCGCATCGCCTCGCGCGGGGCGACCGGGACGCTCCCCACCATCACCGACAGCAGGAGCCCGATCACGAGGAGCGCCGCCAGGCAGAGGATGGGGACGGGCCGCCATCCCGCCACCTCCGGAAGCGTTCCCCTGGCCTTCACCGCGCTCCTCCCGGCGGGAACGCCTCCGGATGGATGGCGCGGGCCAGCCGCTCGAGCCCCTCCACCACACGCGGCCCCGGCCGGTGGATCGTGTCCCCCGGAAGGGAAATGAGGCGACCGCTTCGGACCGCCGGTATGCTCTGCCACGCGTTCCAGCTTCCCCCATTCAGGGGACGGTCCCCGCCCTCCGCGTGGGTGGCGACCAGGATGACCTCCGGCGCGGACGCCAGCACCGCTTCCCAGCTCAGTCGCGGATACGGCACCGCCCGTTCCCGCACGACGTTTTCGCCCCCCGCCATCTCGATCAGGTCGTGGATGAACGTGGTGGGGCCGGCCGCGATCACGGGATCCGCCCACACCAGGTAGAGCACGCGCGGGCGCGGCCGGCCGTGAACAGCGCGACGGATGGCGGCCGTGCGCCGCTCCATCTCCTGCCAGAGCGCGGCCGCCTCCGCCTCGGCGCCGAGGACGCGGCCCAGCGTCCGGATCGAAGCCAGGACGCCGGCATAGCCGTCGGCCCTCACCGCGAAGACCGGAATGCCGAGCCGCTCGAGGTGCGCCACCCGGTCGCGAGGATTCCCCTCGGCCGTGGCCAGGACCAGGTCCGGCCGGACCTGCACCACCCGCTCCAGGTTTGGGGTCATGGTGCCGCCGATCCTGGCCTTCGATCGCGCCGCGGCCGGGTAATCGCAGAACTCCGTCACGCCGACCAGCCAGTCGCCCCGCCCCAGGGCGAAGACGATCTCGGTGAGGCTCGGCGCCAAAGACACCAGGCGCAGCGGGCCATCGGGTACCGCGACCGGCCGGCCCAGCATGTCGGGCAGCGTGGCTGCATGGGCAGGCGAGACTGCCACGACGAGCCAGAGGAAAATCGTCAGAAGGATTCGTCGGTTCATTCCATGCCCGTGCAGCGACGTCCCCCACACCCGCCCGTCCGGCGAGGCGGCCCCGTCCACGACCTCGGAACCATCCGGCCGTCGGACCCGGAGAAGCGGATGCGACCCGGGCCCGACCCGCGAGATGCCCAGATGGATCTCATATCCCGCAAGGCCCGTGAGGCCCGCGAGGGGCGTCCCGGGGAGCGGGTCGGCCGTGACGGGCCACACCGTCTTCGTCCCCCCCATCACCGTCTGGATATCCAGGAGGTCCAGGCCGGGCGCGTCGCGGATCGCCCCCTCGATCCCGTCCGGATCGGCCACGCGGCGGCCGAGCATCTGATACCCGCCGCAGATCCCGATGAGACCCGCCCCGGCCGCGACGCGGTCCCGGATGGCCTGATCCAGCCGCCGGTCCCGGACCCAGGCGAGGTCCGCGGCGGTGTGCTTGCTCCCGGGAAGGATGATGACGTCGGCCGCCGCCAGCGCCTCGGCGTCCGTCGCATAGCGCACGGCAAAGGCCGGGTCCCGCAGGAGCGGGGCGAAGTCGGTGAAGTTGGCGATCGTGGGGAATTGGATCACGACGACCCGAAGTCGTCCGGACGCGGCGGGCGCCGGGCGGTGCACGTCCAGGGCGACGCCGTCTTCTTCGTCCAGGCCCAACTCGGGGAGCCAGGGGAGCAATCCGAGGGTCGGCACGCCC
>JACPAT010000280.1 GCA_016180655.1 Candidatus Methylomirabilota bacterium
CGGCTCACCGACAAGAGTGCACCCGTTCTCCGGCTTGCCAAGCGTGCGCTCCGCGCCGGCATGGCAGGCGGTTTCGACCAGGCGTTGCCGACCATCGAGGCGATGTACAGCAAATCGCTCATGGCCTTGGAGGATCCGGACGAGGGGCTGAAGGCCTTCATGGAGAAGCGGAAACCGGTCTGGAAGCACCGCTGACGAAAGGCCGTGAAGCGTAAAACGTGAGACGTCGGATCACGTTTTACCCTTCACGTTTCACGATAGGGGAGGGGAGCATGCCCATCACGCCGATCATCGAGCGCTGCCGGGCACGGCTGGAGGACATCGAGTTCGGAAGCGTCCGCGAGTGGAAGGCGCGGCACCCGGGGGGCAGGGCGGTCGGCTGCTTCCCCGTGTACACGCCCGTGGAGATCATCCATGCGGCCGGGATGCTGCCCGTGGGGCTCTTCGGCGGCGGGAACACCATCGAGCTGGCGAATGCCGACGCCCGCTTCCAGTCCTTCGTCTGCTCCATCGCCAAGTCCACCCTGGAGATGGGATTCCAGGGGCGGTTGAAGCTCCTGGACGGGGTCATCTTCTCCTCCATCTGTGACGTGGCCCGCAACCTCTCCAGCGTGATGGCCCGGAACTTCCCCGAGCTGCACGTGGACTACATCCACCACGCCCAGAACATGACCTCGCCGTCGGCCGTGGACTACGTCGAGAGCGAGTTCGGACGAATCCAGCGGAGCATGGAGCGGCTGGCGGGGCATCCCGTGAGCCCGGGCGCCCTGGCGGCCAGCCTGAAGACGTACAACCAGATCCGGGAAATCCTGCGCACCCTCTACCGGATCCGGCGGGAATCGCCGCACCTGATCTCCACGGTGGAACTCTACATCCTGGCGCGCGCCGGGACGCTGGTCGACCCCGAGGATCACCTGCGGGAACTCCGGGAGGTCATGGACCTGCTCCCCGCGCGGCAGGGCCGGCCCAAGGACCGGGTGCGCGTCGTCATCGAGAGCGCGTTCTGCGAGCAGCCGCCCCTTGACCTGTTACAGGTCGTGGAGGATGCCGGCTGCTATATCGTGGACGACGACCTGCTCACGGGCTGGCGCTGGTACGTGGAGGACGTCCCGGAGGACCCGCCGCCCCTGCGGGCCCTGGCCGAGAGCTACATCCGGCGCTCGGTCTACTCGTCGGTGCGCCACGACGGCCCCCGGTCCAGGAACCTGGGCCTGGTGGAAAAGGTTCGCCGGGCCAACGCCCAGGCCGTGATCTTCATGCCGGCCAAGTTCTGCGAGCCCGCCCTCTTCGATTACCCGCTGTTCCGCGTGGCGCTGGAGCAGGCGAATATCCCCCACCTGGTCATCGAGTTCGAGGAGAAGATGTGGACCTTCGAACGGACCCGGAACGAGCTGGAGACGTTCGTGGAGTCCATGCTGTTCGACTAGACCATAACCCCCCCCACCCGCCCCCTCCCCCCGCAAGCGGGGGAGGGCAAGGGAGGGGGGTCCGAGGGAGGGGAAGATGGCCACGGCAGTCACGGTGGACAAGGATCGCAAGTACCAGAGCGAGGTCAACGATCACTCCAAGCGCATCATGACCGAGTACTCCGACCAGTTGGCCCGCGCGGCGAAGGGCGGGGAGCCTGCGGGGTTCCTCATGATCTCGGGGAACTGCGTCGAGATCCTTCGCGCCTTTGACATGCATCCCGTCTTCCCGGAGGTGAACGCCCTGCAGCTGGCCATCCGCAAGCAGTCGCTCCCCATGATCCTGAAGGCGGAGCAGATGGGCTACAGCAGCGACAACTGCGCCTACGTCAAGGCCGACGTGGGGATGCTGATGTCCGGGGGATACGGCCCCCAGGGCACCATCCCGTATCCGAGCCTGGTCGTCTGCAACTACGTCGGCTGCAACGTGTACGTGAAGTGGTTCGAGCACATCGCAGAGTTCTGCAAGGCCCCGCTGTACATGCTGGACATCCCCTTCCTGCGGGAAGGCGACGCGCCCAGCCAGGACGACATCACCTACGTCGTCCGGCAGCTCGAGGAGCTGATCGCGACCTGCAGCCGGATCACGGGCAAGCCCTTCGACATCGACAAGCTGCGCGAGGTGCTGGCCCTCTCGGCCCGGGCGGAGGAGGGCTGGTCGCGGGCCAAGGAGCTGTGCAAGGTGAAGCCGGCCCCCTTTGATGCCTACTTCGACAGCATCAACATGATGGGTCCCATCAACGTGCTGCGGGGGACGACCCAGGCGGCCGGATTCTTCGATTTCGCGGTGGAAGCGTTCGAGGCGCTGGCCGCCCAGCACAAGGGCCCGCTGGCGGAGGAGCGGTTCCGCACCGTCGTCGAGGGGCCGCCGCCGTACCCCTACTACCGGAATTTTCGCAACCTGTTCTCCGCCTGGGGGGCGGTGGCCGTGAACTCCACCTACTCCACGGTGGGGGGCCTCTGGGAGTGGGGCTTCCGCCACGACCCCCGCCGGCCGCTGGAGAGCATCGCCGAGCAGATGCTGGTGGAGAACCTGACCAACCGCAGCCTGACGGCCCGCTATCAGCAGATCCGCCGGTACGTGGAGGAGTGGGAGGCGGACGCGCTGGTGATCCACTCCATCAAGAGCTGCCGGCTCTTCTCCGCGGGACAGGGGGACATGCGGGAGTACTTCACGCGGGACCTGGGGGTAGCGACCCTGCTGGTGGAGTCGGACCTGGAGGATCCCCGCTACTACTCCGAGGCCCAGATGAAGAATCGCATCGATGCCTTCTTCGAGTCGCTGGAGCACAGGAAGTTCCTCCGGAAGGGCACAGGGGGGGATGCATGATCACCGGCGGCGGGGTCGACGTCGGCTCGACGCAGACCAAGGCCATTCTCCTGAACGACCGGCGCGAGATCGTGGGGCGCGCCCTCATCGGGACCGGCGCCAACGTGAGCAAGGCGGCCGAGGGCGCGTTCCTGACGGCGGTGGAGCATGCGGGGTTCCCCCGCGAGGCGGTGGGCTACGTGGTGGGAACGGGCTACGGGCGCTACAAGGTGACCTTCGGGGACGCCCAGATCACCGAGATCACCTGTCACGCCAAGGGGGCCCAGCTGCTCTTCCCCAGCACGCGTACGGTCATTGATATGGGGGGGCAGGACACCAAGGCCATCAAGATCGGCCCCGCCGGCGAGGTCCTGGATTTCTGCATGAACGACAAGTGCGCCGCGGGGACCGGGCGGTTCATGCAGGCGGCGGCCGAGTGCCTGGGGCTGTCCCTGGATGAGATCGGGCCCATGTCCCTGAGGGGCCAGACGCCCGTCCGCCTGACCTCGGTCTGCACGGTCTTCGTGGAATCCGACATCCTGTCCTACGTGGCCCAGCGGAAGAAACCGGAGGACATCCTCGCGGGGGTGCACAAGGCCATCGCCACCCGGACGATCTCCCTGGTCCGGCGCGTGGGCATCGAGGACGAGATCACCTTCACCGGCGGGGTGGCCCGCAACGTGGGCATGGTGGATGCGCTGCAAGCCGTGCTGGGGCGCCGGGTGAACGTGAGCGTCGAGGCGCATTTCAATGGCGCCCTGGGCGCGGCCTTCTTCGCCCTGGAGCGCGCCGAACGATTGGCCGCGGCGTGACGAAAACTGGAAATTGGAAGCTGGAAACTGGTGACACAGCGGAGGGAACGAGCCAGTTTCCAGTTTCCGTCTTCCAGTTTCCAATCGTGGGAGGCCGTGATGAGCGTGGTGGCTGGCATTGACCTCGGTTCCGGACGGACCAAGGTGGTCCTGGTGGACGAGATGGGTGTCGTTCGCGGCCGGGGCGTTGCGCGCACGCGGGGCGACTTCGAGGCGGTGGCCACCGAGGCGCTGGCGCTGGCCCTCCAGGAGGCCGGGATGGCCCGGGAGCAGGTGCGCTATGCGGCCACGACCGGCCTGGGGCGATACAGTGTCTCGTTCCGGGACATCCAGATCACCGACCTCACGTGCGGGGCCCGGGGCGCGTTCTTCCTCTTTCCCTCCACCGAGTTCGTCCTGGACATGGGCACCCAGAGCACCCGGGCGGTCCGGCTGCGGGACCGCGGGAAGATCAAGGAATTCCACATGAACGAGAAATGCGCGGCCGGCTCGGGCGGCTTCCTGGAGCGGGCGGCGAAGTACCTGGAAGTGGAGGTCGGGGAGATCGGTCGCCGATCCCTGGAGAGCACGGCCCCTCAGACCATCAGCAGCATCTGTGCCGTCCTGGCCGAGTCGGAGATCATCAACCATGTCTCCGAGGGGCGGTCCGTGGAGGACATCCTGGCGGGCATCCACCATTCGCTGGCCGAGCGGTCGCTGATGCAGCTCAAGCGGGTCGGGATGAAGGGCGGGGAGGTCACGTTCATCGGGGGCGTGGCGCTCCAGGCCGGGATGGTCAAGGCATGCGAGGCGAAGTGGGAGGTCACGATCCACGTCCCGGCGGAGCCGCAGTACACCACGGCCCTGGGGGCGGCGCTGTTGGGCTGGCAGCGCGTGAGAAAGACGCAGGCCGCGTCGCCCGCCGGTGAAGGGGCACGCGCGGCCTGAGACGCTCGGTCAGAGCTCGGATCGGTCTGAGGCGGAAGAGGGGAGGGGGACACCCGGGTGCCAGAAGGGTTCCGCTTCGCGTGCCCGATCCGGGTGCGGTACAGCGAGATTGACGGGCAGGGGATCGTCTACAACTCCCGCTACCTGGAGTACGTGGACGTGGCCCTGTCGGAGTACTTTCGCGCGCTGGGGTTTCCGTACCAGGAACTGGTCGAACGGCACGGCTTCGACCCCTCACTGGTCAAGGCCACCATCGAATTCAAGCGAACCGCCCGCTTCGACGAATCATTGCAGGTCTGGGCGCGCGTGGCGGCCATCGGTCGGACGAGCTTCACCATGGATTTTGCGATCACCCGCGCAGCCAACGACGAGCTGATCACCAGCATCCAAATCGTCTACGTCAACTTCGCCAAGGCCATCCAGGCATCCCGCCCCGTCCCGGAGAGCGTTCGCCGGCGAATCGAAGCCTTCGAAGGAACCAGCTTTTCGCCTTCCAGCTAGTCTCCCACCTGGACCCAGGCCGTTGCCGATCCGGCCTCTCCCTCTTCGACCGCGGCTGACCGCCTGTCCCTCTCCTCCCAATCGTTGCCCCTCTCGACTCTGGAATCCCTGCTTCCACGGTTCTCCCTGTCCCCCATGCTCCTCAGCTCCTCTGCTCCTCCGCCCCTGCGTCGCAGATCTCGGCTCTCGGCCCTCCTCGCGCCACCTCCCGCTTGCCTCCCGGTCCGCTCTTTGGTATAAGCCAGTCACAACCTGCGGCTGCCCTGGAAGAGCGGAGATGGCTCATGGTCGCCGGGCCACTACATCTGGCCCCTGACCCGTGTCCCCCTGTCTCCGTTTCCCTACCTTTCCGGTTCGCCTGGTCCTCTTGTCGCTGTGTCTCCTCGTCTCCGCTGCCTCCTGTCTTCTGTTTCCCGGGCTGAATCGCTATCGGCCATCCCTGTCGGATATCGGCCCGTGGAGGGAGCCTTGAACAGACCCAGCGCCGACTTCTCTGAAGGTATCCGGC
>JACPAT010000111.1 GCA_016180655.1 Candidatus Methylomirabilota bacterium
CAGGGCCGTGGCGTGCGCGCCGAGTTCCGTCGCCGGAACCAACCCCAGGTGTCGCTCCGGCAGACTGACCGCCGCCCGCTTCGGCAGGTGGCCGACGATCGGGAGGTCCGTCTGCTCCGCAATCCCCTCGGTGACCCAGCGCCGGTGCCGCTCGGTCCCGACTTGGTTCAGAAGGACGCCGGCAACCCGGACATGTGGATCAAAAGCGGCATAACCGAGGACCATGGCGCCGGCGCTGCGCGAGAGCTTGCCCACGTCGGCCACCAGGAGGACCGGCGCGCAGAGCAGCCTGGCGATCTCCGCCGTGCTCCCAGACTCCCGTGCCCCGCCGCGGCCATCATGGAGCCCCATTACCCCCTCGATGAGCGCGAGGTCGCAGCTGGCGGTCGCCCGGGCGAAGAGCTCCAGCATCGCTGCCGGGGGGATCATCCAGGTGTCCAGATTGCGGCATGGGACCCCGGCCGCCAGTGTGTGGTAGGTCGGGTCCAAGTAGTCCGGCCCGCACTTGAAGGGCTGCACCCTGAGGCCGCGCGCCCGCAGCGCGGCGATCAGTCCCAGGGTGAACGTGGTCTTTCCCACCCCGCTGGCTGTCCCGGCGATCACGATTCTCGGAACGCTCGTCATGGGGTGATAGGACGCGCGACGTCGGATTGCACGGGGGGCGCCTCGGCGACGGCCACCGTCACGTTACCCGACTTCACCTTTTCGATCAGCAGGCGGCCCCCGGATACCAGGAGCGCCGAGGGTTCGGCAACCCCCTGCACGCCAACGAACTTCATGGGGGCCTCGGAGGCGTTGGGGACGTCCGGGACGGCGTTCAGGGCCTCCTTCGCGCAAAACTCCAGCGGCAACCCCAGATGCTTTGCGGCCCCCAGGATCCCAACCTCGTCTCGCTTGGCCTCCACCGTGGCCAGGCACCGGACGCTCTTGGCGGACAGGCCGGCGTCGGCGAGCACGCGCCTGACGGCCGCCGTGATCTCCTCGGCCGACGTGCCGCGGTTACACCCCACCCCGACGACGAGGTTCTTGGGGCGGAGGATCACCGCCGCCTTGCCCGGCAGGGCGGCCGTGAGGTCGAGCAGACGGTTCGTGATCGAGCAGACGGTTCGTGATCACGATGCCCGCGATCACCGGGGCCTCCGCCAGCGCTTCCAAGCTGTCGAACCGCTGCACATTCGGCTTGAGGGGGCCGCGGAGCGACGGCGGGTCCACACCAGTCAGGTCCACCACTCCGGTCTTGTCCCCGTCCACCAGCGCCGCGCTCACCTTCTTCATCGCCTCGAAGTCGTCCACCTCCCCGCCGATCTCCATGGCGATGACATCAGGGGCGATGGTCTCGTTGACGTCGGTCCCGGTCGTCACCACGGCGATGGCCCCCGTGATCTCCGCCATCCGCCGGGCCAGGGTGTTCGCGCCCCCCAAATGACCGGAGACCAGACTGATGGCGAAGCGCCCGGTAATGTCCATGACCACGACGGCCGGATCGTAGCGCTTGTCCTTGATGTACTCGGCGATCATCCGGACGACGATGCCGGTCGCCATCAGGAAGACGAAGCCGTCGTAGCGAGGATAAATTTCAGCCAACAGAGGTGCCAGTGCCCCCGGAAACACCTTCACCCGGTTCGTGCCCGCCACCCCGTACTTGGCTGGGACGTAGAGGACCGCGCCAGGCTCCGAGGCGAGGATCTTCTCGCCCAGGAGGAGTCCCTGCTTCGTCACCGTGATGACCGCAAGGTTCGTCACACCGGCACCTCCGCCAGATGGGCGAAGCGGGCGCGCACCGCCTCCAGGCGCTCGGACCTGAAGGCCTCCTCCAGGATTCCGATGATGTCGGCCATGGGTTACTCCTCCGCCCCGCCGCGTCGGAAGGCGTGGGTGAATGTCTTGTCGTAGAGCCTCGATTTCTTCTCCCAGGTCTGCCGGAGGTCCGGTTTGAACACCGGGCCGACCATGATCAGGGCCTGGGCCCGCATCTTGGCTGCCTTCACCTGCCCCGCGATGTCCGCCAGCGTCCCGTGCAGAATCTTCTGATCGGGACAGCTCGCCCTTTGGACCACGGCCACAGGGGTGTCGTCGGGGTAGGCGGTCTTTAGCTCGGCGACCACCTTGTCAATCAGAACGATGCTCAGGTACAGGATCAGCGTCGTCCGGTGCTTCGCCAGGTCGCGGAGCATCTCCCCGTCGGGCACGGGCGTCCGGCCCTCCATCCGGGTGAGGATGATGGCCTGGGAGAGCTCGGGAATCGTGAGCTCCACCTTCAGGGCCGCCGCCGCAGCTAACGCGGAGGTCACCCCGGGGATGACCTCGAACGAGATGCCGGCCTCCTCCAGCGGGGCCACTTGCTCCGACAGGGCCCCGAAGATGGCTGGGTCACCGTCGTGGACTCGGGCCACCACCTGGCCTGAGCGGGCGGCCTCCCGCATGAGGGCCACGATCTCCCCCAGGTGGAGCCCGGCACTATCCACCAGCTTCGCGGTCGGCTTCACATCCTTGAACCCCTCCTGGCCCAGGAGCGATCCCGTGTAGATGATCAGATCGGCCTGGTTGATCACCCGCCTGGCCCGGATGGTCATCAGGTCCGGAGCGCCGGGTCCCACGCCGACGATATAGACGGTGCCCCCCTTCACCTGCGTCACCACCGCGCCTCCTGCTGGACGCTGCCGAGGGCCCCGGACAGATCGGCGCTCGGCGGCTGACCCCACCGGTCGGCGAACACCAGATCGCACAAGGGAAGGCGGGCCCGCCAGCCGGCCCGCGCCAGGTCTGGCTGGTCCGGAAATTCCGAAACGAACCCGAGGCAGAGGTACGCCACGGGGATGATCCGCTCGGGGATGTTCAGAATCCGCTTCACCTCTGCCGGCTGGATGATGCTTACCCATCCCACACCGATCCCCTCGGCGCGCGCGGCCAGCCAGAGGTTCTGAATGGCGCAACAGGTGCTGAACAGGTCGGTCTCGCGCACGGCGCTGCGGCCGAGAACGTGCGGGCCGCCCCGCTCCGGATCGCAGGTCACACACAGGTTCAGCGGTGCCTCCAGGATCCCCTCCAATTTCAGTGCGAGGAACAGAGACCGGCGCGGCTCCTCGTAGAACTCCGCCGCCCGATCCCGCTCCCGAACATATGCCTCGCGGACTGCCGCGCGAACCGACCGGTCGCGCACGATCAGGAAGTTCCACGGCTGCATGAACCCGACGGATCCCGCATGGTGGGCGGCCTGTAGGATTCGGGCCAAGAGCTCGTCCGG
Source organism: Candidatus Methylomirabilota bacterium (assembly GCA_016180655.1). GTDB lineage: Bacteria > Methylomirabilota > Methylomirabilia > Methylomirabilales > 2-02-FULL-66-22 > 2-02-FULL-66-22. The sequence continues at coordinate 3,245 of JACPAT010000111.1, forward strand.
CACAGGGTCGGGCAGGAACTGGGCGCGGATGTCCCGGCGGCCGTAAATCGCCCGGTACACCCCTTCCCGCTCCGCGGCAGACAGGGCGTGAATGACCGGGGATGCAGGCGTCGGGGTCATGCCGGTCTGGTCGGCTCCGATGGGGGCGTTTCGTGCCATGCGGTCACCACGTACACCGGGTTCAAGGCCTCGAACGACATCATGCCGAGGAGCGATTTCGAGCGGGCGATGCTCACCAGGATCGCCTCGTGCGCGAGGCCGAGGTCGCGCACGGCACTCACCGCCTCGTGGAGGTTGTCCAGTGTGATGGCATTCACGACGATCCGTCCCGCCGGCCGGAGCCGGGCGGCCGCAGTGCCCAGGATCGCTCGCATCGCGCCCCCGCTCCCGCCCACGAACACCGCGTCGGGGTCCGGGAGGGCCTCCAGTCCGTCCGGGGCTTTAGTGTGCACCACGTCCACGTGGGGGACCCGGAACCGGGCCACGTTTCCCCGGATGATGTCCACGTCCTCCGCATTCTTTTCGACGGCGAAGACGCGGCCACGGGTCGCCAGCTTCGCCGCCTCGATGCTGACGGAGCCGGAGCCGGCTCCGATATCCCAAACCACGCTGTCGGAGCGAATCGCCAGTCGTGCCAGACTCAGGACCCGGATCTCGCGCTTCGTAATGAGGCCGACCTTCGGCTTGCGCTGATCGAAGGCCTCCTCGGGCAGGCCGGGCGCCCAGGCCAGCTCCGCCGCCGGGACCTCTTCCGTGGCCAGGAGGATCAGCGTATTCAGGGGATGGACATCCATCCCGGCGAGGGCCCCGAGCGTCGTCTCGGTGATCCGCTCCCGCGGCCCCCCGAGATCCTCGCACACGATCGCGCGGTACCCATCCAACCCGGCCGCCAGCAGGGCCCGGGCGATGGCTGGCGGGGAATTCGTCTCGTCGGTGAAGAGGCAGACCTTTGCCTTCCCCATGACGAGTTCAGGGAGTCGCTCCATCGTCCGGCCGTGGACGCTGAGGAATGCCGCATCGTCCCAGGGCTCGCGGGCCTTTGCGAAAGCCCACTGGAGAGCGCTGAGGTTCGGCAGGATCTCAACCGACTCCCGCGGCACGTGACGCAGGAGCGCCCGCGTGATCCCGAAAAAGTTTGGGTCGCCGGTCGCGAGGACGACGATCGGCTTTTCGCCGAGACGCGCCGCGAGGCCGGCCAGGACCTCATCTACCTTGGCGCCGATCCGGATCCGCTCGGCCTGGACCTCGGGGAAAAAATCCAGCAGGCGCTGGCCGCCCACCAGAACCTCGGCCCGCTGGACGATGGCCAGGGCCCGCGGCGTCAGGCTTTCCCGCCCCTCGTTTCCCACGCCGATCACCTGGATCGTTCCGGCCACGGCTTCCCCTCCTAGGCTATGGCTCGGCCCAGGATGACCCCGTCCGCGTCGGTGAGGACGCACTCCACGTGGAATGCACCCTTGCCGTACGCCCGGCAGTTTTCCGCCACTTTCCCTGCCACCTTGGCAAAGAAACCCGCGACGCCCTTCGCCAGGACAATTTCCTGGGCCTCGCGAGCCGTATTGCCGCGTCGGATGGCCTCTATCGTCTCGGGATCCGCTCCACAGGAGGCGGCGATGATCGCCAGGCTTTCCAGGTTGACGGCGGACTTACTGGCGTGGGTGTAAAATTCGCCGTCCGCCACCTTCGAGAGCTTTCCGATCATCCCGGCGACATTCACCTTCCTGACGCCCTTCTTGACGAGGTAGGTCAGGGTAAACCCGACCCAGTCCCCCATCTCCACGAAGGCTTCCTCTCTCAAGGGGAAAACCCGCATCGCGTATTCCTCGGATTTCCCCCCCGTCGTAATCACCACCTCGTCCAGGCCGGTGGCCACGGCGACGTCGATGGCCTGGACAATGCTCACCTTATAGGCAGCCGTGGAATAGGGCCTGACGATCCCGCTGGTCCCGAGGATGGAGATGCCGCCGATGATGCCGAGACGGGCATTCATGGTCTTCTTGGCCATCTCCTCACCCCGGGGCACCGTGATGAGGATCCGGGCGCCGCCGCCATTGCTGCCCAGCGCCAGGGCCTCGCTCACCGACTCGGTGATCATGCGGAGCGGAACGCGGGTGATGGACGCCCTGCCGGTCTCGATTCCCAGGCCAGGCTTGGTGATGCGGGCCACGCCCTCTCCACCCTCGATCTGGATGTCCGGTTCCTTGCGCAGCCACACCTCCGCAAAGATCTCCGCCCCGTGGGTGCAGTCAGGGTCATCGCCGGCATCCTTGATGATGGAGGCGCGGGCACAACCCGATTCCACGTGGCACTGCTCTACGTTGAAGGTCGCCCGCCTCCCGATGGGCAGGCCGATTTCGACCGTGTCCGGACGTTTCCCGGTGACGAGCGCCAGGGTGGCCGCCTTGGCTGCCGCGGCGGCGCAGGAGCCGGTGGAGAACCCCTCCCGCTGGCCCTTCCCGCGCTTTGGCTCGTCTGTCATGTGGGAGCGTCCTCGCGATCGGAGCGTCCCCCTCAGAAGTCGATGCCGTACTGGGCCGACACGCCCTTCTCGTAGGGGTGCTTGATGGCCTTCATCTCCGTGACGAGATCGGCCAGCTCGATGATCTCGGGCGGCGCCCCCCGACCTGTCAGGACGACATGCAGCCCCTCGGGTTTAGCCCTGAGAGCCTCCACGACATCCGTCGCCGAAAGCAGGTCGAACCGGAAGGCGTTGTTGATCTCGTCCAGGATTAAGACATCCTGGTTCCCCGAGGCCATCTCAACCTTCGCCTGTTCCCAGGCTGCCTGCGCCGCCTCTCGATGCTCCTCGTACGGGCGCTTCGGCTTATAGGAGACGAAGCCGATGCCCAGTTGCTGAATGGAAAACGCGGGGGCCAGCAGCTTCGCCCCCTTCAGCTCGGCCGGCTTCCAGTCTCCCTTGATGAACTGGAGCATCCGAACCTTGAGGCCGGCCCCAACCGCCCGCACGGCGAGCCCCAGGGAAGCCGTCGTCTTGCCCTTGCCGTCCCCCGTGTAGACGATGATCAGCCCGCGCTTCTCTCGGCTCACGCCCTCGCCTTCCCCTTCAGGCCCATATCAGGGTCGATCCCAACCTCGGCCCCGGCCAGCTGCTCCGCCAGCGCCGCGGCCGCTTGCAGGTCCAGGCTCTCCAGCAGGTATTTGCTCTGATACCCGCGGGGCGTGATCATCATATTCTCCCAGACAAAGGTCGCCGCGTTGCCGATGATGATCGTCGTCAGCATGCCGATCTCGTGGTTGAGCATGTCGGCCAGCGTTGTGATGACCACACGCTGGCCCTTTCGGTGGCCGCTCTTCACGATCCCGACGGGCGTGTCCGGACGCTTGTATTTCAGCAGGATCCTCTGGCTCTCAACGATCTGTTGCGTCCGCCGGCCGCTCTTGGGGTTGTAGAGGGCGATGATGAAGTCCCCCTGCCCCGCCGCCTCGATTCGGCGGACGATGAGCTCCCAGGGGGTGAGGAGGTTGCTCAGCGAGATCGCCACGAAGTCATGCATCACCGGCGCGCCAAGGACGGAGCCACACGAGCTGAGCGCCGTCACGCCCGGGATAACCTCGAAGGCGACCCCGCATCCCGGGCGCCATCCCCGCTCCTTCAGGATTTCAATCGCCGGACCAGCCATGCCGTAGATGCCGATGTCGCCGCTAGAGATCAGTGCGACCTTGCGCCCCTGATAGGCGAAGCTGACCGCCTTCCGCGCCCGTTCCAACTCCTCGGTCATCCCGGTGTAGTGGACTTCTTTCCCCTGGATGAGGTCCTTCACCAGGCGGACGTACGTCCGGTAGCCGATGATGACCTCCGCCTCGGCGATCGCCTCCCGGGCGCGGAACGTGAGGTGTTCGTGGTTTCCCGGACCGAATCCGACCAGGAAGAGTTTCCCCCCGGGCTCTGAGGGTACGACAGCCGCATTGCTGTGCGGCGCGGCCGGTACCGGGGCCGCCGACGGCGCAAGCGCGGACGTGGGCCCGGTGGGCGCGGCCTTCACGCCACCTGTGACCGGCAACGGAATCACCGGAGGCGGTGCGGCGATCGGATTACCAATCGCCTCGGCGGGCTCTAGCCGCTCGATCCGTCGCTGACTGCTACAGCGGCCGACCCGGATCACCTCGATGGCCGCCTCTGCCGTCGCGCGGAGGTCGGTCGAAGGCACCTGCCCGATGCCGGTCGTTGCCACGACCGGCGGGGTTGCCGGCAGCGCCTTGGGCTGTCCTGGCGTCCGCGCGGTCGCCGAGGCCGGCCGCCACATGCCGCCGAACTCCACATTCTTTCCGACCATAATGATCGAGAAGTAGCTCGGCCGGGGCGCAAACCTCAGCGAGCGGATGTCCGTGACCACCTCCTGGTCCGGCATCCCGCACTTGGTCACGAAGACCGCCTGATCCGCTAGCCCCTCGGCCTCGAGCGCGTCGATGACTTCCTCCAGCACCCGGTTCACCTTCATGAGAATGATCGTCTCGAAGTCGCGGAACACCTGCCGGAGGTTGTCGCGGCCGAACGTCGCCGGCAGGATAGCGATCCGGTCGTCAGCGGTGGCGTATGGCGTCCCCAGAAGGGCGGCCACACCCGAGAAGGAGGGGATGCCGGGGAGGATCTCGATCTGAATTTGCGGGTAGTCCCTGGCGAGCAGTCGTTGCACGTATGCGAACGTGGCGTAGAGCGAGATATCCCCAATGGCGATGTAGGCGCCCTCCTTGTCCGGCGCAAGATACTCGGCGATCTGCCCGGCCGCCTCCTCCCAGTCCTCCTCCAGCTCGTCCTGCTCCTTCTCCATCGGGAAGCTCAACTCGACAATCTGCTGGCGGGACGCATCGAGGTAGGGGCCGACGACCTCGAGGGCCCGACTCGCGGTCCCCATGGCGGACAGGGGCGAGAAGACGATCGGCACCCGCCTCAGGATCTCAGCGGCCCGAACCGTCAGCAGGTCGGGCGAACCGGGGCCGACCCCGACCGCGTAGAGCTTCATCTGGTCATCGCCCTTTCTGGGCCATCCGCAGCAACGCATTGGTCATGGACACGGCCACCGGCGTGCCCCCCTTGCGCCCCCGGTTCGTGATGTACGGAACCAGACCCTGCTCCGTGAGCTTCAGCTTGGAATCTGCCGCCGAGACGAAGCCGACCGGTACGCCGATCACCAGACTCACCTCCGCCTCGCCGTCCTCGATCAGGCGGACCAGCTCGAGCAGGGCCGTCGGGGCATTCCCGATGGCGTAGAGGGCCCCCGGCGCCTCCCGGGCGCCTTTCCGCATACACTGAATCGCGCGAGTCGTCCCCTCCGCCTTCGCCCGCTCTGCGATGTCCGGGTCCGCCATGTAACAGCGAACTTTCCCTCCGAAGGGCTCCAGGAGCCAGGCGCTGATCCCCGCCTGGACCATCTGGACGTCGGCGACGATGTCGCATCCCTTCCGGATGGCCGCGATCCCCGCCTCCACCGCCCTGGGGTGGAAGACGATGCTTCGCCCGAGATCGAAGTCCGCCGTGGAGTGGATCGCCCGCTGGACGATCGGCCACTCGATCACGGAGAACTCATGCGGGCCCATCTCGGCCTCGATGATGCGGAAAGACTCCGCCTCGATGGCCTCGGGCTGGATGATGGGCGCCAGGGGAGCCCGGGGGGCGCTACTTGGCAACAGGGGATCCTCCTTCAACTGCGGCCAGGGCCACGGTCACAGCCGGCGTTTTCCGCTTCGTTTGAATGAGATGAGTGCGCCCGGCACTCAGGAGCGCCACCGCCTCGCAGGTGCTCTTGTTCCCCGTCGGGTCCGGCGCCTGCTCCACTTCTGCAGGCAAGTAGAATTCCACGGGTAGGCCGAGGGCTTCGGCGGCCGCTCGCAGGCCAAGTTCGTCCGACGCCTTTGCTCCGGCGGCCAGGTTTCGCACCGCTGACAGCGAAAGGTCCGCCGCAGTCAGCGCCGCCGTCAGCGCCGCCCGGACATCCTCGGCCGGCGTCCCGGCATGGAGCGCCACCCCGGCCACGACCGTCCCCGCCCGTTGGCGGTTCGCCTGCCGCGCCTGGCGCTCGCCCAGGGGCACGCGGACCTGGCCGGGGGTAAAGAACACTTCCTTGCGGACGGCCTCGGCCGGGATCCCGGCCGCCGCCAGAATTTCTTCCGCGTCGGCGATCATGGCGCCGTTCCCGGCCAGGTAGAACAGCCGATCCAATCCGGCTTCCGCGGCCAGGAGGTCCGTCACCCGGCCCCGGAACCCGGGCCACGCATCGGTGGCGCGCGAGAGCGCGATCGTGTACGAGAAACGCGGGTGCGCCGCCGCCAGCGCCTCCAACCGGTGTGCCCCGTGGATGTCCGACTCCTGGCGCAAACCCCACAACAGGTGAATACGCCGCGTGCCCGGGCGGACGATCTCGTCCTCCAGGATCGCCCCGATGGGCGACATCCCGGTCCCGGTACACACCAGGACCAGATTCCGCTCACGGTCGTCCACGACGAACTTTCCCCAGGAGCCGCTGAAGGTAACCTCGGTCCCCGTGGCTACGCTGTGCACGAACCCCGACGCTGGTCGCTCGGGGATCCGCCGCACGCACAGACTGAACTCCGGATCCTCGCCCGGTGCTGACGCCAGGGAGTACGCCCGCTTCACCACCGTGCCGTCCCCGGACCGAGCATGCAGGACGATGTACTGACCCGCCCGGTGCCCCATACGGTCCGGCTCCAGCATGCGAAGTCGGACCCGACGGACGCCGTGTGCCACCATCTCACCGCCGATTACCACAGCCCGCTTCGGAGCCGACATCTCACGCTCCCTTCGGGGCAGCCAGGCCGAGGTCGCTGGCCGGCGCGCGATGGCTGTAGTGTTCGTGCTCGTGCCCGGTCAGCACCATCCGGTACTTGCACAAGAGACAATTCATGAGGGCCGTCCCCTCCAACGCCTCCCGGTGCCGCTCCACCAGGATCTCGATCAGCTTCGGGTGGCCCCCAAGGGTGCCGGCGAGAACCATGGGGATCCCCTGGAAGTCCCGCCGGAACCCCTCGAGTTGCGCCTCCATCCGCTTGACCAGCACCCCGGTGAACAGCATGTACGGTACCACGATGACTCGCCGCGCCCCCAGGGTCACACAGCGCCAGATCCCCGTCGGATAGTCCGGTTTCGCGATTCCGATGAAGCAGGTCTCGACCCAGCCGAATCCCCGACCCTCCCACAACATCCGCGCGATCTTGAAGAGGTCCCCGTTGGCATCCGGGTCGCTGCTCCCCCGACCGACCAGCAGGACCGCCGTCTCCGCCCGGTCCCCGGGTGGCATCCGCACCGCTGCCTCGGCAAGCCGCTCGTCAAGGATCGCCAGGATGCGCGGGTCCACTCCGAGGGGTCGGGCGTACCGGAAGTCCACGCCAGGGTGCCGCCCCTGGGCCTCGTCGATCTCGTAGGGGATCTCCAGCTTCGCGTGGCCGGACGAGAACAGGATGACCGGCAGGACAACCACCCGCGCTGCCCCCTGGGCGACGCATTGATCGATCCCCTCGGGGATCCCGGGGGTCGCCAGCTCGATGTAGCAATGACGAGTCACGCGCCCCGGAAAGGCCGGCCGCACCCGCTCCACGAAGGCCTCGAACTGCGCGTTGCCCTCGGCCTCGCGGCTGCCATGCCCGACCAGCAGCACCGCCTCAGCCATCATACGCCCGTGCCTCCGCACCACCCGCGTCCCCGTCGGGATCGACAGGTAGAGGGTGGATCTGGAGGGCTGCGAGCGGCACACCGCGGATCAGTTGGCGCTCCACCAGCTCGGCAACCCTGTCCTCCGTGACCGATCCGTACCACACGCCTGCCGGATACACGATCACCACCGGGCCGTGTTCGCACGGGTTCACGCAACGGGTCTTGATGGTGTGGATCCGGTCACCGTAGCCGCGGGCGGTGATGAGCGCGCGAATTGCGGCAGTGATCGCCTCCGCCCCGCGCCGTTGGCAACCCCCACCCTGGCAGAGAAACACGACCTGCTCAACCCGGGTCAGATCCTTGTCGTTGGCCATGCCCTTCCAACTAGAATGGCCTAATGGCAGTAGTTATAGCCGCCAATCGTGGACAGGGCCCACGGGAACTTCCCGACGTTCTTGACCGTCGCCACCACCTCGTCCCGTTGGGTATCGATCACCGCCACCTCCCCGTTCCCGGAGCTGGCCACGTACACCTTCTTCCCGTCGGCGGTCCGCGTCGCGACCTCGGGGGTGCTCCCCACTGGCAGGACCCTGGCCACGGCCAACCGATCCAAATCGAGGACCAAGATCGTGCCGTCTCCTCGGCTGACCACATAGGCCTTCCGGCTGTCGGCCGAGAAAACGATCCCCGTCATATCCGCTCCGCCCGGGAGCGAGGCCACCAGAGCCCGCTTCGCCACGTCCACGATAGAGATCGTCTTATCCCCGTTGTTGGGTGTCAGGACGTAGCGTCCGTCCGGGGTATCGTAAGGCTCCCAGGGCTCCTGCCCGACACGGATGGTCGCGACCACCGCATCCCGCGCGGTGTCGAGAAGCACCAGCGCGTTCGCTGCCGTCACCGTGGCGGCCAAGAGGGGCGTGCCGTGGAGGGGGACGGCGTTGTTCACACCCTGGCCCTCGTCCAGCGCGCGGCCGGGAAGCCTGGCCAGGCGGATCCGCTTGGCGACGGCCAGTCGCGCCACGTCCACGACCACCAGTTCCGCCGAGGCGGCCTGGGCGATAAAGGCCTTCGTCCCGTCGGCGGAGAAAGCGATGTTGTGTGGGCGGGCCAGGCCCTTCAGGAGCTTGGCCGGCTGTCGGGTCTCGAGGTCCACAACCGCAACGCTCCCGCCAGTCACGTTGGCAACGAACAACCAGCGACCGTCCGGGGAGATGGTCCCATGCTCCGGCCCTTTGCCGGGCAGTGGAATCCGTCCCACCACTTCCAGGGTGGACGCGTCCAGGATCGTCAGATCGTTGGACCCCGTCCCTGTCGTGTAGGTCAGCGCCGACTTCCCGACGATCATCATGTGCGGCATCCGTCCGGTCCTGACCGCCTTGATCACGGTGTCCGTCCGAGTGTCGATGATCCGGAGGTCACTCGAGTCCCGGCTGGCCAGGAAGACCAAATCAGGCGGCGACAACTGGTCCGCTGCCGGCTTCCCTGCCCCCGTGGCAGCCAGCAAGGCGATCGCTCCCGCAAGGACCCGAAGCATCCAGTGCCACTGCGACTTCTGGGACCGCGCTCTTTCTGGTCGAGTCATGGGCACCTCCCTGAGTCCCCGGGCTCGGGGACCTCTGGTTGTCGCTCGGCCACGACCTCGTCGCGGCGGTTCAGCAGGAGCTTTCCAGCTCTGGTTGTCTTGAGGACATAGTCCCTGTCGCCGTCCTTCAGCCGCAGCCGGACGATCAGCGGGAGATTCTGCGACGACAGATGGAGGGTCAGGGATAGCTTGTCTGTGGCGGCCATGGCCTTCCGGAAAACAAAAAGCCAGCCACGGATGCTGAGACTCCATGGCTGGCTACACTTCCCCGCGACGCGGGGAACTCGCTCGCTACCGGACTTTGGACGTGACGACTTACGCTACTCGCGCCGGTTCAACAATAGCTTCCCGGCCTTCGTGCTGAGAAGTACGTACTCCTTTTGTTCCCTACCAGATTCCCACCGGATCACCAGTGGCAACTCGGCCGGCGTAACGGTAAGGACCGGCAGATGCCCTTCAGAGATGAAAAAACCCAACCGTTCCGGTTGGGTCCAGGATGCAATAAATCTTGGCATCTCGAACCCCTCCCCCTCGGAAGGTTTCGCGCATGGGGTTCGGCGAGGTATCCTGGCTCTCGGCTTGACCTACTCACCGCGCCTTCCCACCCCGGGTACATCCAGCATAATAACGGGATGCACTGACGGGACAGTGGCCTCAGCGGCTTTCGACGCCGATTACAGTTGCGGGGCAGCGGCGGAATAGGCCAAGCGCCTGGCGCCTGACCGCACCGCCTTCCCTCTCAGCCCGAGTACGGGCCATCGAACCCGATCCTTCGGTTGCGGCAGCACCTCCTTGAATAATACTAGAAGCGTCTTTTATCCCGCGCCGGCCATATTTGTCAAGGAAAAATTTTTGCGCCGGAAACTTCGAGGCGGAGACTGACGCTCAGGCAGCGATTCCCTGCGTCTGGTGCCCTCGTGAGTCCGCCGGAGGGACGGTCAAAATCGGGCGTCAGGCACCATACTTCCAGCCCATGGGTGGAGCAGTCAGGATACCGGCAGAGTCGACCGGACCTCTACAAAGTCCTTCCGGGCATCATCCCAGACGAAGTATCGGGCGTCGCATGCGCGAGCATCCCGAACCGAGACCACGAGATAGGCAGCCCCCGGCCAGAGCGGCTCCTGGCTGGCCGCCAGGGCCCGATCCCGATCCATGGCGGAGAAGTAGGCGTCGTGGTCCGGATGGGAATGATAAAAGGTCACAACGTCCCACCCGGCTTCATCCGCCTCGCGGAGCACGCGCAGCACCTCACGGTCATCCATCCGGTAGGCCGTCCGGGCATCCCGTTCGAACCCGGCCGTGTCCTTCTGGCGTTCCTGGTTGGCGATGTTCCTCACCTGACGCACCTGGTAGGTTTCGGGCGCTCCCGGTGTGCCGATGACGATCCCGCAGATCTCCTCCGGATACCCCGCCTCGGCCTGGCGCACGATCTCCCGCAACTGCTGCTCGGCCAGCGCGTGCACCATGACCATTCGCTGATCCGTCGTCATCGTCCCTCTCGACTCGCGGCTCTCGACTCCCGGCCCCCCGGGTTGCCGCTCGGCGTCCCGGCTCTCGCCTCACGGCTCTCGGCTCGCATTTATTACCCGGGGCCCCGTCCCCGCCTTCTGCGCCTGCGGCGCAGGTGGCGGGGTCCCTCCCCGGGGCTACCACCAGATGTGGCTCTGGACGTTCTCGCCCAGCTCCGGGAAGTCCTTGAACCAGACCCCCAGGCTCATGTACTTCCACCCACCGTCGCAGAGGATGCAGACGATCGTGCCCCGCTCCATGCGAAGGGCCACCCGGATGGCACAGTTGATGACCGCGCCCGACGAGACGCCGGCGAAGATCCCTTCCTTGGTCGTCAGGTCCTTGGTGGCGGCGAAGGCGCACCGGCTGTCCACGATGATCTTGCCGTCCAGCAGGCTGGTGTCCAGGATGGGCGGGATGAACCCCTCGTCCAGGCTCCGCAGTCCCTGCACCAGATCGCCCGGGTGCGGCTCCACGGCGACGACCCGGATCTTGGGGTTGTGCTCCTTCAGTCGCCGGGCGCATCCCATGAGGGTCCCGCCCGTGCCGAGCCCCGCCACCAGGACGTCCAGCTCCGGACAGTCCCGGATGATCTCGACGGCCGTGGTCTCGTAATGGGCCAGGGGGTTGGCGGGATTCCCGTACTGGTACGGCATGAAATACCGCGGATCCTCCGCGAGCTGCTGCGCCAGCTTGATGGATCCGTTGGTCCCCTTGCTGCCGTCCGAGTAGATGATCTCCGCACCGAACAGCTCCAGCAGCTGCCGCCGCTCCACCGTCACGTTGTCCGGGACCACGACCTTGACCTTGTAGCCCTTCAACCGCGCCACCATGGCCAGCGCGATCCCGGTATTCCCGCTGGTCGGCTCGAGGAGGATCTTGTCCCGGGTGAGGGCGCCGCTCCGCTCCGCCGCCTCTACCATGTACTTGGCGATGCGGTCCTTCAGGCTGCCGGTCGGGTTGTTCCCCTCCAGCTTGGCGAAGATCCGCACCGTCGGCTTCGGGCTGATCCGATGCAGCTCCACCAGCGGCGTCTTCCCGATGGCCTCCAGGATCCCGGCGGCTTTCATCCACCCGCTCCCGCCCCTGTCCGTCCGTGATGAGCGTGCCCGCCACTCGCGGGGCGCCCCCCCGCCACGGCGGGGAGAATGGACAACCTATCCCCCTCCTGGAGGGGTGTGTCCAGATGCCGGATGTAGCGGATATCCTCTTCGTTCAGGTAGACGTTCACGAAGCGATGCAGTTCCCCGTCGTCCCCCAGAAGCTGTTGCTTCAGGCCGGGATAGTCGCGATCCAGTCGCTGCAAGACCTCGCGGACCGTGGCCCCCTCGACCCTGAGCATCCGGGACCCATTCGTGTGCTTCCGGAAGATCTGGGGAACCTCCACGGAAATCGCCATGCCCACCCCCCGGGACGGAACATCACCTCGTGCGGACCAGGATCCCCAGCCCAAGCACTCTAGACCATTCGGCTGTCCGGCACTTCGGTTGTTCGGTCGTTCCCGTCCGATGAGAACACCCGAACTACCGAACGGTCGAACATCCGAACGCATTTGCCGTTAGCTGAGGCGTGCCGCCGGGGGGACCCCGCAGAACTCGTTGTAGTCGATCAGGTCCGTGATCGTGGGGTGATCTCCGCAGACCGGACAGTTCGGGTCCCGGCGGATCTTCACCTGCCGGAACTCCATGCCCAGCGCGTCGAAGAACAGCAGGCGCCCGACCAGCGACTCGCCCAGCCCCAGGAGCAGCTTGATCGTCTCGATCCCCTGGATGGAGGCCACCACGCCGCACAGGACCCCGAAGACCCCTGCCTCCGAGCAACTCGGCACGAGACCCGGGGGAGGCGGCGCCGGGTACAGGCAGCGGTAGCACCCGTGGCCGGGCACGAAGACGGTGACCTGGCCCTCAAACTTGAAGATGCTGCCGTCCACCATAGGCTTGTTCAGGAAGACGCACGCGTCGTTCGCCAGGTACCGGGTGGGGAAGTTGTCGCAGCCGTTCAGGATGACGTCGTAGTCGGCGAAGATCTGCTTGACGTTCTCCGAACTCAGCGCCTGCTGGTATGGGATCACCTTCACGTCCGGGTTGAGGTCGGCGATCGTCTCCACCGCGGATTGGACCTTCGGCCGCCCGACGTCGTGGACGTGATGGAGGATCTGCCGCTGGAGATTGCTGAGGTCCACCGAGTCGAAATCCACGATCCCCAGGGTCCCGACGCCGGCCGCCGCCAGATACAGCGCGGCCGGGGACCCCAGGCCCCCCGCCCCGATCAGCAGGACCTTGCTGTTGAGCAGCTTCCGCTGGCCCATCCCCCCCACCTCGGGGAGGATGATGTGCCGGCTGTAGCGGCGGATCTGCTCCTCGGTGAAGGTCAGGCTCCCGCCGGTCATGGCGGGGATCACGGCCACCTCGTCCCCGTCCCGCAGGGGCGTGTGCATCCCCTGCAGGTCCTCCACGAGCTGGTCGTTCACGTAGATGTTCACGTGCCGGAAGACCTTCCCGTCGGGTCCCAGGATCCGCTCGCGCAATCCCGGGTAGCGGCCCTCCAACTCGCGGACCAGGGCCAACACATCGCCCCCCTGGGCCTCCACCCGCGCGGTGTTGTCCGTGTACTTGCGGTACGGGGTGGGGATATACACTGTGACTGCCATGGGTGCCTCCTCGAATAATGCCGCTGCAAAGACTGCCTGTCAGATCGCCACGCTGAGATAGCGCTCGCCGGTGTCGCAGAGTATGGTCACCACGGTCTTGCCCCCACCCAGCCGCTCCGCCACCTTGAGGGCGGCACACACGTTGGCCCCGGAGGAGACGCCGACCAGGAGGCCTTCTTCCCGGGAGAGGCGCCGGGTCATGGCCAGGGCGTCCTCGTCGCGGACCCCGATGATCTCGTCGTAGACCTCGATGTTGAGCACGCCGGGGACGAAACTGGCGCCAATGCCCTGGATGGCGTGCGGCCGGAACTTCCCCCCCTGCAGGACGGGTGAGCGCGCCGGCTCGACCGCCACCACCAGGGTGCCCGGTCGCTCGCGCTTCAAGACCTCGCCCACGCCGGTGATGGTCCCGCCCGTTCCGACGCCGGCGACGAAGGCATCCACCTGACCGTCCGTCGCCTTCAGGATCTCCTGGGCCGTGGTCCGCCGGTGGATTTCGGGGTTGGCCGGGTTCAGGAACTGCTGCGGCATGAAGAATCGCGGATTCTCGCGCACCAGCTCCTCCGCGGCGAACACGGCACCCGTCATTCCCTCCACGGCCGGCGTGAGAACCAGCTCGGCGCCAAACCGCTGGAGCAGGGCGCGCCGCTCCACGCTCATATCCTCGGGCATGGTCAGGATCAGCCGGTACCCCTTGACGGCCGCCACCACGGCCAGGCCGACCCCGGTGTTGCCCGAGGTCGGCTCCACGACGGTGTCGCCGGGTTTCAGCCGACCCTCCCGCTCCGCCTCCTCGATCATGGCGAGGGCGATCCGATCCTTGACGCTCCCCCCCGGATTCAGGGACTCGAGCTTCCCGAGGACCATGGCCCATGCCGGCCTGACCAGCCGGCGGAGCCGGACCAGCGGGGTGTCGCCGATGAGCTCCAGTGTGCTGGAGACCAGTCGTGCCATGCTCAGGTCCCCGCAGGCCCGGGCCCGCGTCCACCCGATTGCCAGAGTGCCCGATTGCCCAATTGCCGCTCCCCTGTCCCCGTCCGGGTCAGATCTGGTAGCTGATCCGCTCTTTCGTCTTCGCCCGGATCCGGTCGCAGATATCGGCCAACGTCGTGTGATCCACGATGGCCGAGACGGCGTCCCGCACCTCGGCCCAGACATCGCGGAGCGCGCAGAAGGTCTCCTGGGAACAATGTTCCCGGGGGTTCTCCTCGGACACGCAGAAGATGGGCACGATGGGTCCGTCCACCGCCCGGAGGACCTGGCCCAGGGTGATCTCTCGCGGCGGCTTGGCCAGGTAATACCCCCCGTTCACGCCTCGCTTGCTCGCCAGGTAGCCGGCCCGCTTCAGGGTCAGGAGCAGCTGCTCCAGGTACCGGGCGGGCAGCGCCTGTCGTTGCGCGATGGCCTCGATGGGGACAGGGCCTTCAGCATAATGCAAGGCAAGGTCCTGCAATGCCCGAGTGGCGTAGTCGCCTTTCGTGCTGATTCTCATGGCTACCCCCTCGGCTTAAATCCCAAATAGCCGACCGATTGACTCAACTTTTAACATGTGACCTATCGTCTGTCAACCCCCAGGCCCTGAGAAGACTGAGAGATACGTCAAAAGACCCATGGCGATTCCGCCACAACTCGAGCCTGCCCACCCACCTCGCACTCCTGACCCGAGCTGCGTCAAGACCCCTCCGATGGTCATGGTCCGAGACGGTTTCCGACGATTGCATGCCGTCTCCTTTCGACCTATATTGAAGTGCAGGAATACCTGGACCGCTGTCAAGGAGGGACCAATGCTCTCTGCCAAGGCTCGGTTCGTCCGGCGCGACAAGGCACTTTCCTCCACCAACGCCCTTCCCGACCTGAAGCCTCCCACCGATCCTGCCATCTGCTCCCACTGTCAGGCCGTGTGGCGCAAGAGGAATTGGTCTCTCGATCCTGCCATTCGCCGCGAGGTGCTGCGGTGGCACACGCCAGCCCCTGCGATCTGTCCGGCCTGCCGCAGCGCCAAGGAGCGCACCCCCGCCGGCATCCTGTATTTGACGGGGTCGTTTCTCCAGAAGAACCGCGCCGAGATCCTCAACCTCCTCCGAAACGCGGAGCGGGCAGCCGCGGCCAAGAATCCGCTGGAGCGCATCCTTCGCATCGAAAAGGATTCCCGCTACCCGCTCGTGGTCGAGACGACCTCGGAAAAGCTGGCTCGCCGCTTGGGGCGCGCCGTGAGCAAGGCCTGCGGCGGATCCCTGGAGATCCGCTTCTCCCACGAAGACAAGCTCGTCCGGCTCTACTGGCGGCGCGATGCCGTTGAGCCATCGGCGTGACCGACGCCCCACCCGTCCTGACCCCGGAGCATCGCGCGGCGTTGCTCGCCATCGCCCGCCGTGCCATCCGTGAACGCGCCCGCGGCGGCCACGATGTGATCCCGGAGGCCGACGATCCGGCGCTCCAGGCGCCCGGTGCGGCCTTCGTCACCATCACCCGCGATGGGGACCTGCGAGGGTGCATCGGCTACGTGGACCCCATCAAGCCGCTGGCCGAGGCCGTGGCCCATTGCGCCGCCTCGGCCGCCACGGCCGATCCGCGGTTCCCTCCCGTCACACCGGAAGAGTTCCCCCACCTCCGGGTCGAGGTCTCCGTGCTCTCGCCCCTGCGCGTGATTCCCGACCCCACCGCGATCGAGGTCGGCACGCACGGGCTCTACATCAGCCAGGCGGGCCGCCACGGCCTGTTACTGCCGCAGGTGGCCACCGAGTTCGGCTGGGACCGTGACACCTTTCTCCGCCAGGCCTGCCTGAAGGCCGGCCTGCCGGGCGACGCCTGGCAGCAGGGGGCCGAGATCCAGGTCTTCAGCGTGGATCGGTTCACCGATGACCTGCCCATCGAGCCGTCGGGATCCTGAGGCGCTCCCCGTCGCGGTCCCCGGCACGGAAAATTCCCTTGCCGGGGCCGTCCCTTTTTGGTAGCATCCGCTGGCTTTTTCGACGCTCCGCAGTCGCGTCCCACACGCCTGTCCATTCCAGGAAACGCGTTTCCGCCTCTGGCGGATTCGGGCGTTCGACGGTTCGATTGTTCCTGGGGAACTGCCGAACCTTTCGAATCCGCCTAAGGCGGAAACTGCCGAACGATTTTCTTGGAAGTCCTGACGCGCCACACCGAGGACGAGGAGACCGGATGACACGCGTGCGCCGTGCACTCCTGAGCGTTTCGGACAAGACCGGGCTGATTCCGTTCGCCGCCGGCCTGGCGGGCCTCGGGGTGGATCTCGTCTCCACGGGGGGAACCGCCCGCGCCCTGCGGGAGGCCGGCCTTCGCGTGACCGACGTTGCGGAGATCACCGGGTTTCCCGAGATGCTGGACGGACGCGTGAAGACGCTGCACCCGCGCATCCACGGCGGGCTGCTGGGGATCCGGGGGAATCCGGGGCACGAAGGCCAGATGGCCGCCCAGGGGATCGTCCCCATCGACCTGGTGGCCATCACCCTGTATCCCTTCGAGGCGACCACGGCGCGCCGGGACGTCCCGCTGGCCGAGGCCGTGGAAAACATCGATATCGGTGGGCCGGCCATGATCCGCAGCGCTGCCAAGAACTTCGCGGCGGTCGCCGTCATCGTGGACCCGCAGGATTACGGGAGCATCCTCGACGAGCTGAAGCGGAATGACGGCGGGCTGTCCCGCGCGACACGATTCGGGCTGGCCCGGAAGGCGTTCGCCCACACGGCGCGATACGATGCGCTGATCGCGGGCTTCCTGGAGACCGGAGAACTCTCCGCCGACGGTACGTGGCTCTCGACTCTCGACTCTCGACTCTCCTTTCCCCACCTCCTGCACGTCCGGTTGGAGAAGGTGCAGGAGGTGCGTTACGGCGAGAACCCGCACCAGCGGGCGGCCTTCTACCGGGACCTGGCCCTGCAGGGCGGGATCGCCGCCGCCCGCCAGCTCCAGGGCAAGGAACTCTCCTACAACAACCTCATGGACCTGCACGCCGCCTGGGAGCTGGCCCAGGAATGGGGCGAGCCCGTGGTCGCCATCATCAAGCACACGAACCCCTGCGGCGTGGCGACCGCAGCCGACCTCGTCCAGGCATACACCCGCGCGCGCGACACCGACCCCGTCTCTGCCTATGGAGGCGTCCTGGGGTCGAACCGCCCGCTGGACGCCGCCACCGCCCGGGAGATCGCCTCCACCTTCGTGGAGGCCGTCGTCGCCCCGGGATACACGGCCGAGGCCTTGGGCATTCTCAAGGATCGGAAGAATCTCCGCCTCCTCGAGATGCCACCAGCCATCAGCCATGAGCCATCAGCCATGAGCGGGTTCGAAATGCGGCGGGTCAGCGGCGGCATGCTCGTGCAGGATCGGGACGAGGTGGATCTGGACCCGGCCTCGCTGAAGGTGGTGACCCGGCGCGCGCCAACGGACGCGGAGATGCGCGCCCTGCGCTTCGCCTGGAGGGTGGCCAAGCACGTAAAGTCCAATGCCATCGTCCTGGCCACGGAGCATGCCACCGTCGGCATCGGTGCCGGCCAGATGAGCCGGGTGGATTCCGCCCGCCTGGCCAGGCTGAAGGCAAACTTTCCCACCCAGGGAACGGCGCTGGCCTCCGACGCCTTCTTCCCCTTCCGCGACGGGGTGGACGCGGCTGCAGAGGCGGGGGTGACGGCCGTGATTGAGCCCGGCGGGTCGGTCCGGGACGCCGAGATCATTGCGGCCGCCGATGAACACGGAATGGCCATGGTTTTCACCGGCATCCGCCACTTCCGGCATTGAAGGCCGCCACACTTCATATCGGGTGAAACGGAGCGAACATGCGAGTGCTCGTGATAGGGAGCGGGGGTCGGGAACACGCCCTGATCTGGAAACTGAAGCAGAGTCCGCGCATCAAGCAGCTCTTCGCCGCGCCCGGCAATGCCGGCATCGCCGAGCTGGCGGAATGCGCCGACCTCGGCGCGTCCGAGGTGCGCCGCCTGGCCGATTTTGCCGCCAAGCGAGGGATTGACCTGACGGTGGTCGGTCCCGAACTGCCCCTGACGTTGGGCATCGTGGACGAGTTCGAGAGTCGTGGCCTCCGGATCTTCGGGACCAACCAGCAGGCGGCCATTTTGGAAGGCAGCAAGGTCTTCGCCAAGCGGTTGATGAAGAAGTACAAGATCCCCACCGGGTTCTTCCAGACCTTCTACCGGGTCGAGGACGCCAAACGCTACATCCAGGACGTCGGCGCGCCCATCGTCGTCAAGGCCGACGGGCTAGCCTCGGGCAAGGGGGCGATCGTCTGCCAGACGGTGAAGGAGGCCCTGGACGCGGTCAAGATCATCATGGAGGACCGCGTCTTCGGGGACGCCGGCGAGAAGGTCGTGGTGGAGGAGTTCTTGAGCGGCGAGGAAGCGTCGTTCCTGGCCTTCACCGACGGAGAGACCGTCCTGCCCATGGCCTCTTCCCAGGATCACAAGGCGGTCTTCGACGACGACAAGGGCCCCAACACGGGTGGCATGGGGGCCTACTCGCCGGCACCCGTGGTCACCGACGAGGTCCACCGCAAGATCATGGAGCAGGTCATGATCCCCACGGTCAAGGCCATGGCCGCCGAGGGTCGCCCGTACCGCGGGGTGCTGTACGCGGGCCTGATGATCAAGGGTGGCGAGCCGAAGACGCTGGAGTTCAACGCCCGTTTCGGCGACCCCGAGGCGCAGCCGCTCCTCATGCGCATGGAGAGCGATCTCCTCCCGGTCCTGGAGGCCGTGGTGGATCGCCGGCTGCACGAGGCGGACATCCACTGGCGACCAGAGCCGGCGGTGTGCGTGGTCATGGCGGCCGGAGGGTATCCGGGCGCCCACGCCAAGGGGAAGGCGATCAGCGGGCTCCGCGCCGCGGCCCGCCTCAAGGACGTGGTGGTCTTCCATGCCGGCACGGCGCTGTCCGGCGGAAAGGTGGTCACCAGCGGCGGACGCGTGCTGGGCGTCACCGCCCTGGGCAAGGACGTCCCCGATGCCATCGCCCGCGCCTATCGCGCCGTGGAAAAGATCCGGTGGGAGGGAGCCCACTACCGCACCGACATCGGCCGGAAGGGGCTGGGCCGGGCCGCCTGACGGCGAATTTCGAATGTCGAATTTCGGATTTCGAATTTCAATCCGAAATCCGCAATCCGAAATCCAAAAGTGAGGACGGGGGTTTATGCCACGCAAGCGAGCGAAGTCCACCCTGCCGGCCGGGCGAGCGCCACGGGTGGGGATCCTGATGGGCAGCGATTCGGATCTCCCCACCATGCAGGAGGCGGGCAAGATCCTGGAGGAATTCGGCGTCCCCCACGAGCTGCGGATCTGCTCGGCGCATCGGACCCCGGACCGGCTCACCCGCTACGCCGGCGAGGCCGAGGCACGCGGGATCCGGGTCCTGATCGCCGGGGCCGGCGGCGCGGCGCACCTGGCCGGCGTCCTGGCTGCCCACGTGACGCTGCCGGTGATCGGCGTGCCGATGGATTCCGGCCCGCTGAGCGGCCTGGACGCCCTGCTCTCCACGGTGCAGATGCCCGGCGGGGTGCCGGTCGCCAGCGTGTCGATCGGGCGGGCCGGCGCACGCAACGCGGCCCTGCTGGCCGTCCAGATCCTGGCGCTGTCGGATGCCCATCTCAAGCGGAAGTTGGCCGACTACCGCGCTCGCATGGCCGCCGAGGTCGCCACCAAGGATCGGCAGATCCAGCCGGAGATCGGATGATGCAATCGCAACGCAATTTCGAATCTCGAATTTCGAATTTCGAATTTTCAACTTCGACGTTCGAGATTCGACATTCGACATTCGACATTCGTTCCCCTGCCCGGCTCGGGGTGCCTGCCGCGTGAGATCGTACCGCGGCCTGACCCTCCTGTGGCTGCTGGCCTTCGCCGTCTTTCATCTCTGGTTCATCGCCAGCGGCCGCTGGCCACTCGCCCCCGACGAGGCCCACTACTGGGAGTGGTCTCGCCGCCTGGACTGGAGCTATTACAGCAAGGGTCCCCTGGTGGCATTCCTGATCGGGATCAGCACCCGCCTGGGTGGCCACACGGAATTCTGGGTGCGCCTGCCGGCGGTGCTGCTGGGGACCGCCCTGGCCGGAATCGCCTATGTCCTGACGCGACGGATCTTCCAGAGCGAGCGCGCCGCCTTCCTGAGCGTCGTGTTCCTCAGCCTGATGCCGCTGTACGCGGCCGGCTCCTTCCTGATGACCATTGATCCGCCGTTCGTGTTCTTCTGGGGCCTGGCAAGCCTGTGCCTCTGCCACGCCGTACGCCGGCGCAGCCAGGCGGCCTGGTACGGCGCCGGAATCGCCTTCGGCTTCGGTCTGCTCAGCAAGTACACCATGCTCATGCTCCTGCCCTGTGTCCTCCTGTGGCTGCTGGCCTCGCCCCGGCTGCGTCCGTGGCTCCGCCGACGGGAACCCTACGAGGCTGCCTGCCTGGGCCTCCTGATCTTCAGCCCGGTCGTCGTCTGGAATATCCGGCACAGCTGGTTGTCGGGTCGCCACGTCCTGGTCCAGGCGGGGAGCGGCTCGCGCTGGACCATTGGCTCCTCGCTGTTCGGAGGCCCGGAGTTTCTGGGGACGCAGCTCGGCGTGGTGTCGCCCTTCCTCTTCGTGCTCATGCTGCTGGCGGTGACCTGGGCCTGGCAGGAGGGTCTCCGTCAGTCGCGGGACGACCTCCTGTTGCTGGCCTGCTTCTCGGCCCCCGTCTTCCTGTTCTTCCAGGTCTGGAGCTTCGCGACCAAGGTCCAGGCCAACTGGGCGGCGCATGCCTACGTCACCGCTGCGGTGGCGGCCGCCGGCTGGAGCGAGACCTGGCCGAGGTGGGGGGAACACCGCCAGACAACGAGACGCTTGAACGGCCTGCTGCGTGCCTCTATAATCCTGCCGGCCCTGCTGCTCCCCGTGGCGCTCTTTCCCGACGTCCTGGGGCTGTTCGGCGCCCGGGTCCCGGCCGCAGTGGACCTGGTCAGCAAGCGACTGCGCGGCTGGCCCGAGCTGGGACGCGCCGTGCGCGAACAGATGCGCAGCGTCCCCCGGCCACCGTTTCTGGTCAGCGACCGGTACCAGATCGCCAGCGAACTGGCATTCTACGTGGAGGGCCATCCCCAGGTATTCAACGCCAACCTGGGCCGCCGGATGAACCAGTACGATCTGTGGGGGGGCTGGGACGAATTGCGGGGACGGGACGGCCTCTTCGTGACGTACGGGTCCGGCGAACCGCCGGGGGAACTGCGCAGCGCCTTCCAGCAGGTGGAGCAGGTGCGGGTGGTTTCCATCGTGCACCGGGGGCAGCCCCTGCGCGATTTCTCGATCTACTGGGGCCGGGATTTTCAAGGGTTCCCACCCCGCCCATTTACCGGATACTAGACAGCTTCGAAGCAATTCCGACCGAACGAGTCGAGTGGGCGAATACAAGCGTCCACCAATGAAACGAGAGAGTCGTCCCTGCCCTTCGGGGTTTCTGGATAGAATTATCGGCGTTCATTTGCGTTCATCTGCGGTTGCTTTGAGTTCTGCTCCTCCCGGGAGGATCCGTGGCGACTGACGTCCGACCGACGGTCTCCATCGTGATTCCCGTCTTCAACGAGGAAGACAACGTCCCGCTCCTCGCCGAGGAGATCCGTCAGGCCCTGGACCCCCACGGGATCGCCTACGAGGTCGTCGCGGTGGATGATGGGTCCACGGATGGAACGTGGACCCGGCTGGAGAAGGTGCGCGATCAGGACCCCCG
>JACPAT010000281.1 GCA_016180655.1 Candidatus Methylomirabilota bacterium
GCTGGCGGAGGTGCCCTTGCCGGACGGGACGATCATGGCCCTGCCGGGCACCCCGCTCCACCTGTCCAGCGGGGCGCGAACCAGACACGAGCCCCCGCCCGCCCTGGGCCAGCACACGGGCGCCCTTCTGTCGCGGGCGGGGTATTCGGCGGAGGAGATCGCCGCCATGCGGGCCGCCGGCGCCATCCGCTAGTCGGAATTGGAACCACAGATGAACACAGATGGACACAGATATTTCATAGAAAAACTGACGACGGACAACCGAACATTGATTCGTGCTCGGTTGTTGATCCTCTGACTCCTGGATAGGGCCATCTGCGTTTATCTGTGTGCATCTGTGGTTGCATTGCATTGCCTCGGGGAGGTGGAGCCATGGGTGAAGAGATCATCGGCAAGGTCACGGACTACTTCGCAAAGATCGGCGTGGCCGGGATCCAGGTCACCGCGGGCTTCCTGAGCGTGGGGGACACCATCCGCATCAAGGGGCACACCACGGATCTGACGCAGGCGGTGGATTCCCTCCAGGTCGAGCACCAGAACGTCCAGCGGGCCGACGTCGGGCAGACCATCGGGATCCGGGTGAAAGACCGCGTGCGAAGAGGGGACAGTGTCCTGAAGGTCACGCCGTAGGCCCCCTCATCGTGCGATTTCGGATTGTGGAACACCCAAGGGGTACCCGATTTCGGATTGAAAGTGCCCGTGCCGAAATTCCAGAAGCCGCCGTCTGCTGAATGGCCGGTCCGTTGAAATCGCCGTCGGATGGCTCGCATCATGGGGCCTCAATCGTACTCCAGGCTCCTCCACACCGATTGCGTCCAGATTTCCCTTGACCCTCTCCGTTTGCTTCGGTAGGCTGACTGAGCAATTGCTCAGTTATCTTTCGTAACCCCCTGGAGACGGCCTCGAATGATGAGAACGACACGGATTCTCGTGATCACCCTGTGTGGGTTCGTCCTGGCCGCCGTGGGCTGCTCCCGAGAGAAGTCCGGGGCGCCCGCCGCGAACGCCGCCCCGAGCGAGCGGAAGATCACCATCAGCGTCGCCCAGGCCGACGGGCGGGATGTGGAGCGGACGGTCCAGATCGTCGGGACACTCCTGGCGCAGGAGGAAGTCACGCTGGCCAACGAGGTGCCCGCCACCATCGGCAAGATCCTCGTGGATCTGGGGGATCGCGTGCGGAAGGGCCAGGTCGTCATCCAGTTGGACGAGCGGGAAGCGCGGCTGGAGGTGGATCGGGCGGTGGCGAACCTCCAGGCGGCGCGTGAGGCGCTGGCGCGAGCCCGCCAGATGCTGGACTGGAACCGGGCCAACGTGGAGCGGTCCCAGGCCGTCCTGACCGACGCCCAGACCAATCTCAAGCGGTTCCAGGACCTGTTCGCCGAGGGGGCGATCTCCGCCAGCCAGCGGGACTCGGCCCAGACCCAGTCCGATGTGGCCCTGGCCTCCGTGCGGGCCAATGAAGCCCAGTACGAGAGCGACCGGGCGGCGGCCAAGAACGCCGAGGCGAACGTGGAGCAGGCCTCGACCGCCCTGGAGCTGGCCCGAAAGCGCCTGCGGGACACCGAGATCGTGGCGCCCTTTGACGGGTTCGTTCGGAAGCGCCTGGTCAACGTGGGTGAGACCTACAAGGAGAAGACCCCCCTCATGAGCCTGGTGGCGATCCAGGCCTTGAAACTTCAAGGTGAGGTGCCGGAACGATTCGCGCCCCGGCTAGGTGCGGGCCGTCCCGTCCGGGTAGAGGTCGAGGCGTATCCCGGCCGCACGTTCACGGGGACCATCACCCGGGTGAGCCCGGCCGTGGACGTCGAAAGCCGGACCTTCACCGTGGAGGCATCGGTCCCCAATCCCGGCGGGGTCCTCAAGCCCGGATTCTTCGCCAAGGCTTCCATTCTCACCGGCGTGGAAAGGAACGTGCCGTTCGTCCCCGAAGAGGCGGTGGTGACCTTCGCGGGGATCGTGAAGGTCTACGTCATCGCCGACGGCAAGGCCGAGGAGCGGCGGGTGACGACCGGCCAGCGCCGGGACGGCCGGGTGGAGATCCTGGAGGGGGTGAAGGTCGGCGAGACGGTGGCCACCTCCGGTCTCAGCCAGCTCGCGACGGGAACGACCGTGGCGGTCCAGGCTGGCGCCCGCGGCGCGCCCTCCCCGGACAAGGCGGACACTGGAAATCGGAAACTGGACACTGGGAATCGGAAATAGGAAATCGGACGATCGGCTTTCCTCAGTGTTCATCTGTGATTGCAGCCGTTCGAAGTTCGCATCTCATCCCCTTTCCAGTTTCCAATTTCCAGCTTCCCCGTTGGCTGAGCCTCCATGCGCTTAAGTGACCTGTGCATCCGCCGGCCCGTCTTTGCCACCATGCTCATCGTGTCCCTGGTGGTCCTGGGGCTGACCTCCTATCGCGACCTGGGGCTGGACGCCTTCCCTCGCGTGGAATTCCCCACCGTCACGGTGACCACCACCCTGGAGGGCGCCACGCCCGAGGAGGTGGAGAGCCAGATCACCAAGCCCGTCGAAGAGGTCGTCAATACGATCAGCGGCATTGACGAGCTGCGCTCCACCACCAAGGAGGGGATCTCCCAGGTCTTCGTGACCTTCGTCCTGGAGAAACCGATCGAGGTGGCGGCCAACGAGGTCCGGGACAAGGTGGCCACCATCCTGGATAAGTTCCCGCCCGGGACCAACCCGCCCGTCATCGAGAAGCTGGACCCCGACGCCACCCCCATCCTGGCCATCGTGATCTCCGGGCTGCGGTCGGCCCGGGAGATCACCGAGATCGCCGACAAGCGGATCAAGCGCCAGATCGAGACGGTCAATGGCGTGGGGAGCCTCACCTTCGTCGGGGATCGCAAGCGCGAGATCCAGATCGAGCTGGATGCGGACAAGCTCGCCGCCTTCGGCCTGGCCGTCGAGCAGGTGAAGCAGGCGCTGCAGCAGCAGAATGCCGAGATCCCCGGGGGCCGGATCACCAAGGGCCAGCGGGAGGAGGGCCTGCGGACCCTCGGCCGGATCGAGCGGATGGAGGACTTCTCCCGGCTCATCGTGGCCGACGTGAAGGGCGCACCGGTCCGGGTGGTGGACGTCGGCCGCGCCGTGGACGGCATCGAGGAGCCCCGCACCCTCTCCCGCCTGAACGGCGAGAACGCCGTCTCCCTCCTGGTCCGGAAACAGTCGGGGACCAACACGGTGCAGGTGGTGGACCGGGTCCGCCAGCGCCTCCTGGAGATCCGGCGCACGCTGCCCCCGGACGTCCGGGTGGTCGAGGTCCGGGACCTCTCCCGCTTCATCCGCCGCTCCATGAAGGAGGTCCAGGAGCACCTGATCCTGGGG
The DNA here is from genome assembly GCA_016180655.1 of Candidatus Methylomirabilota bacterium. GTDB lineage: Bacteria > Methylomirabilota > Methylomirabilia > Methylomirabilales > 2-02-FULL-66-22 > 2-02-FULL-66-22. Next base: position 3,331 of record JACPAT010000281.1, read on the forward strand.
GGTATCCTGGCCAGTCTGGTGGTCTTCCTCTTCATCCGGAACCTTCGGGCGGCCTTCATCGCCGCCCTGGCCATTCCCACCTCCATCATCGGCACCTTCACCCTGTTGAAGTACATGGGCTTCACCCTGAACAACCAGACCATGCTGGGCCTGTCCCTGTCGGTCGGCATCGTCATTGACGACGCCATCGTGGTGCTGGAGAACATCTTCCGCTACATGGAGGAAGAGGGGGTGGGCCCCATGGAGGCGGCCCAGCAGGCCACGCGGGAGATCGGCCTGGCGGTCATGGCCACGACCCTCTCGCTGGTCGTCATCTTTCTCCCCGTGGCCTTCATGTCCGGCATCGTGGGCCGGTTCTTCAACAGCTTCGGCCTCACGGCCTCATTCGCCATCCTGGTCTCCCTGCTCGTCTCCTTCACCCTGACCCCCAGCCTCAGCTCGCGCCTGCTCACGCCTCCGGCGCACGGGGGCGAGGCCCGGGGCCGGGCCGGCGCGGCCTCCAAGCAGACCGGGTTCTACGCGAGGCTGGACAAGACCTACGACTGGCTCCTCCGCTGGGCCCTGGGGCACCGGAAGAGCGTCGTGGCCCTGACGGTCCTCGTCGTGGCCTCCACGATCGCCATCTTCCCCTACGTGAAGAAAGAGTTCGTCGTGGACGACGACATGAGCGAGTTCGAGGTGGTCCTGGAGACCCCGGCCGGGTCCTCCCTGGAGCGGAGCGACGAGATCCTGCGCCGGGTGGAGGCGGAGCTGAAGCAACTCCCCGGCGTCGGGACCCTGTTCACCACCATCGGCGTCCAGGGCCAGAACGTGACCAACGTGACCGACGCGTCGATCTACGTGGGCCTCTCCCACCTGTCCCAGCGCAAGGAGTCGCAGCAGCAGATCATGCAGCGGGCCCGGGGGGCGCTGGCCCGATTCCCCGACCTGCGGGTGAGCGTCCAGCAGATCAGCCTCATCTCCGGGGGCGGATTCAAGCAGACGCCGTTCAACCTGGTTATCCGGGGGCCGGAGCTGGACCGCCTGGAGCGCTATGCCCAGGAGGTGATGGTCCGCCTGCGAAAGAGTCCGGGGTTCGTGGACCTGGACACCAGCCTGGCCGCGCGCCGGCCGGAGGTCCGGGTGCACATCGATCGGCAGAAGGCCGCGGACCTGGGCATCCGGGTGGCGGCCATCGCCGGGAGCCTCCGCACCATGGTGGGGGGCGAGAAGGTGAGCACCTTCCGGGAGGGGGACGAGCAGTACAACGTCCGGGTGCGGCTCCTGCAGGATTTCCGCGACAGCCCCCAGGTCATCTCCCAGGTCATGGTGTCCGCCTCCGGCGGACGGCTCGTGCAGCTCAACAACGTGACCGAGTTCAGCACCGGCAAGGCGCCCGGGCAGATCGACCGGATCAATCGCGAGCGGCAGATCACGGTCGTCGCCAACCTCTTCAACAAACCCCTGGGAGAGGCCATGACCCAGGGGGACACCGCCGTCCGGGAGATCGGGCTGCTGCCGGGCTATTCCTCGACGTACATCGGCCGAGGCAAGTTCATGGGGGAGGCCGCCCGGAACTTCCTCATGGCCCTCATCCTGAGCCTGATCTTCATCTACATGGTGCTGGCCGCCCAATTCGAAAGCTTCATTCACCCGGTCACGATCATGCTCTCCCTGCCCCTGACCCTGCCCTTCGGCCTCCTCACCCTGGCGGCCACGGGGCAGAGCCTGAACCTCAACAGCATCATCGGCATCTTCATGCTGATGGGCGTGGTGAAGAAGAACTCCATCCTCCAGGTGGACTACACCAACACCCTGCGGGAGCGGGGCATGGAGCGGTTCCAGGCCCTCATCGAGGCGAACCACGCCCGGTTGCGCCCCATCCTGATGACGACCCTGTCCATCGTCTTCGGCATGGTCCCCATCGCCTTCGGTCGGGGGGACGGCGCGGCCGGCCGCGCCTCCATGGCCACCGTGGTCATCGGGGGGCAGATGCTGTCCCTCCTCCTCACGCTCCTGGCCACGCCGGTGTTCTACTCGCTCTTCGATGACCTGGGGAGGCGCGGCTGGGTGCGGGGCCTGCTGCGGGCCCCCGCCGCCGTGTGGGACCGCTTCGCCTGGGGCTGGTCGCGCGCCGCCAACGGCCGCCGGCCCGAGGTCTCGGGAGCGGTACTGCACAACCGGCAGCTTGTGCATTCTCCTTGATTTCCCTCTGACCTCCTCCTATACTGCGCGCCATGTTCCTGGCCGAACTCTGCGTCAAGCGACCGGTCTTCACCACCATGCTCATCATGGCGCTCGTCGTGATGGGCTGGTTCTCCTACGAGCGCCTCGGCCTGGATCTCCTCCCCAAGATTGATCGCCCCACCGTCACCATCACGACCAAGCTCGCCGGCGCCAGCCCCGAGGAGATGGAGACCCAGGTCACCAAGCCCATCGAGGAAGTGGTGAACACGATCAATGGGCTGGAGGAGCTGCGCTCCAGCACCAGCGAGGGCAACTCGCGGGTGGTCGCGGTCTTCGCGCTGGAAAGGGACCCGGACGTCGCCGCCCAGGACGTGCGGGACAAGATCTCCACCATCCTGGCCAAGTTCCCCAAGGACACCGATCCTCCCATCGTGGAGAAGTTCGACCCGGACTCGGCCCCCATCCTGGCCATCGTGGTCTCGGCCCGCCGCGACCAGCGCGAGATCACCGAGTTCGTGGATAAAAAGATCAAGCAGCCGCTGGAGACCATCAGCGGGGTGGGCAGCATCACCTTCGTCGGC
>JACPAT010000112.1 GCA_016180655.1 Candidatus Methylomirabilota bacterium
CCGGTGTAGTCATGTCTTCCTCCCAAGACGCCTCGGGTGTCTGATCTGCCTCGTCACGGCGGCCTCTGCTTGAGGCCTGCGCCCCCGGGCCCATCACCGCCTCGGCCGCGGCGACTCCAGGTGGCGCAGGAGATCCGAGTCAGGCCGCAGCACCACCGTGGTCCCGGTGGCGAAGATGCGCTCGTAGGTCTCCAGCCGCCGCTGGAAGGCGTAGAAGTCCGGCTCCTGCCCGAAGGCTCGCCCGGTGACGGCCGTGGCCTGGGCGTCCCCCTCGCCCCGCTGGCGCTGGCTGCAGGTCGGCCCGCTCGGCCGGCCGGACCACGTAGAACCCCGAGGCGAGCCACAGGAGTAACACCACCACCAGCGCCAGCCAGACCACACGGCCGCGGCCCCAGCGCCTGAGGATGCGGCGCAACGGCTCCAGTTGCTCCTGCCAGTCGGGGAATCCCTCACTCGGATGCCGCCACGTTGCCATGATGCCTTCTCCTTGCCGCGCTCTCCCCAGGCGTCGGCGGCGACGACGGTCACTGGAAACTCAACCTCAGGACAACCTTTCGCAGGTCGTATCTTTTTTCGAGGGTGCGGTCCACGATCAGGCGGCCAGGCTTCCCCGCTCGATCTTCTTGCGTGCCTCCGCAAGATCCCGTTTCACCATCTCGAGGTCGCGGCGCAGCTCCTCCAGTCGCCAACGGAGCGACCGCCCCTCCTCCGCCCTGCCGTACACCACGAACAGGGTAATGCTCAGGACCACCAGCCAGATCAGAATCACCACGGTCATCGTTCTCCTCCTGCCGTGTCCCCCGGCCCCGCCAATTCTGACCGGGCCCTGTGCCCTGGCGCGGCTGCGGTTCCGGCGCCCGAATGCCGAGCGACAATTCTGCCGCTCACCCCTTCGGCTATTGCAGTACCTCCACGACGATCGCCTCGTTCCCGGTGCCCACCCGGCGGACGCTGATGCGGACCCGGTCACCGGCTTGTAGGCGATCCAAAGACACGGCCTGACCGTCGGCCGTGATCGTCGTCGTGCTCGTCACTTCCGTCCCGATCCGGAGGACGTCCCTGTCCAGAAGCACATCCACCACCAGCGTCCGGCTCGCCGGCACGACGGCGATGACGGTTCCCACGAACCGCATCGGTCCCGCGGCCGGCGCCGGCTCGCTCTGCTCGGCCTCATCCGCGTGGAGCGGGGAGAGCGGACCGGCCAACAGGACCAGGGCCACCCAAGAGATCGCCAGCCAGTGGAATCCCTTTTTCATAGCGCACCTCCACGCGTGAACGGATGATCTTGTCGCTCATCCCCACGCCCACTCCCGCCGAGGGATCTTGACGTAGTCCTCCTCGCCGAAGTAGCCCACCACGGAGATCGTCCCCCCGGGCCGCCGGGTGCGTGCCCGCGGCATGCCCTCACGCTCGGGACCGCCGCTGCGTTCCGGCGATGCTCGGTTGTGCCGGGGCCCGGTTCGCGCACGGGACGCAGAAGACCGCCTCGGGCACCGCGCGCAGCCGGGCCGGCGGGATCGGCTGGCCGCAGACATCGCACCGGCCGTAGCTCCCCTGGCGGATCTTCTCTTCGGCGCGGGCCAGCACACTGAGGCGCGCCACCAGGGCCTCTCGAGACGCCAGCTCGATCTCCTTGGCCAGGGATTCCTGCGCGGCCTCCATGAAGTCTGAAGTCGGCGTGTTGTCCCCGGCGAGGGGTCCCCGGTTCCAGGCGGCGCGTCCCCGATCCCGCGCCGCCAGGCGCGCCAGGATTGCGCGGCGCTCCGCCAGGATCCTGGCGGCCAGGGACCACTTGGATTGGTGTTGCCTCCGGTTCCGATCCATTCCCTTCCTCCTGGGGGCTCCGCAGAAGCCGACTACCGTTCCAGTGCTTGCAGACGTGCGATCCGCTTCTCAACCGGTGGGTGGGTGCTGAAGAGCGACAGTACGCCACCGCCTCGGAGTGGATTGACGATGAACAGGTGCGCGGTTGCCGGGTTAGCCTCCAGGGGGAGGCGTTGGGCCGCCGCCTCCAGACGCTTGAGAGCCCGCATGAGCGGCCGGGGCGAGCCGACAAACCGCGCCGCGGCCTCATCGGCGTGATACTCGCGGGAGCGGGAGACGGCCATCTGGACCAGCAGAGCCGCCAGGGGCATGACGATGAGCATGATCAGCATGGCGAAGGGGTTTCCACCGCCTTCCCGGCCCCGGTGGCCACCGAAGATCAGGGCGAAGCGGGCCATGCTCGCCAACATGCCGATGGCCCCGGCCATGACCGCAGCGAGGCTGGCGATCAGGATGTCCCGGTGCTTGATGTGGGCCAGCTCGTGGGCCAGCACACCCCGGATCTCCTCCGGCTCGAGGTGCCGCAGTAGCCCCGTGGTGACTGCCACCACCGCGTGGGCGGGATTCCGCCCGGTGGCGAAGGCGTTTGGTGTCTCCGACGGGATCAGCGCCAGTCGTGGCGTCGGCAGGCCCGCCTTCCGGGCCAGCTCCTCCGTGAGCCGGTACAGGTCAGGGGCCTCGGCCGGGCCGACCTCCCGGGCACGGTACATCCGGAGGACGATTCGATCGCTCCACCAGTAGGCGGCCGCGTTCATTGCCGCGGCGAACCCGAATGCCAGCAGCATCCCCTGGCGGCCGCCGAGCAGATCACCGGCCATGACCAGGAGCACGGTGAGCAGGGCAAGATGCGCGAACGTCTTCAAGGCGTTCATCCGGTTGCTCCTCCATCCGGGAGACTCAGCGGGAGCCCCCCTCGCGCGGGGGTGCCTGGGGGGTGAAAGTCCGCTTGCACCTCCGGCAGATCACCTGACCCAGGTCATCCCGCTTTGCCGCCACCTGCCGCGCGCCGCAGTGCGGGCACCGGGGACTCCGCGCGCGCAGGGTCGTAGAGATCACGGACAGGAAGTGCCACATCATCGCCTCCTCGCAGCCTCAACTCCCATCGCGGGGAGCATTGGCCCGTTGCCGGCCGGCGTAGAACCAGCCGGCAAGGAACCCCCAGACCACGGTCACGCCGAAACCGGCGAGCAAGATCAACTCAAAGGTGGTGGGGGAGTCCATCCGGGCGAACACGGCTTCCTCTTTCTTTCCCCCTCACCGCGCCTCTCCCCGCCGGGGGGGAGAGGAGTGAGGGGAGCAAGCGACGGTGTCCGACCTCGTAGAACCACGAAGATGCCGACCCGGAATCGGCACGCTGCCACCGGAGATGATGATCCGGGCCGCCTCGTCCACGGTGAGATCGAGTAGTATCACGTCCTCTTTCGGCACCAGCAGGAGATACCCCGATGTCGGGTTCGGCGTCGTCGGGAGGTACACACTCAGCAACTGCCCCCGATTGCCGTCATCCAGCCACCAGGGTTCGCGCGATGTGATGAAGCAGAGGGCATACATCACCGGTCGCGGGTACTCCACCAGACCGACAGCCTTGTGAGCGCCGCCGCCGGTGAAGAAGAGGTCGAACAGTTGCCGGACCGCCCGGTGGATCTCGCGGGCAACCGGAAGCCGCTGGAAGATCCGCTCTTCGAGCCGGTGAAAGACGTTGCGCCCGAGCCGCTGTGCCACCAGGCCCACCACGACCAGCAGGCCGACGGTCAAGACGGCGCCGATCAGGGTGGTGGTCACGCCGCCCAGACTCCGGCCGAACATGTTTCCCGCCAGGAACTCCACCGGCACCGCGAAGAAGGCCCCGGTGATGCGGAACAACAGCCAGAGAATGTAGACTGTCAGGAACGCCGGCAGCAGGACGGCCAGGCCCGTCAGCAGGGACCGCTTGGTCCATGCCGGCCAGTCCGCCACAGAGGGGTGGAAGGTCACCTCGACTCCTCCTGCCCGGGCTCGGTCTCCTGGACCCGGCATTCCAGGAGGCTCAGGATGTACGCCTCCAGGCTCAGGCCCCGGCGCTTCGCCTCCCGCTCGGCCGCCGTGAACAGCTCCGACGGGATCAACAGGACGCACCCCCGGACCTGGCGTTCCGGCTGCTGTGCTGCTTCCACCCTCATGCCTTCCGTGCAGTGGACCCGCATTACCCGAGTTGTCCGACGAGGATTCCGCCAAACACCAGCGCACAGAACGCGATCAAGACCAGGAGCTGCATCGCCGTCCTCCTTCCGGGCTCGCGGCTGCCATCACCCTGGGGCCCCTCAGGTGGAGGGGGCCTCGATCTCGAGGTCGTCGAGGAAGACGCGCGCGCCCGGTCCGGCCATCAGGCCCACCCGGCCGGGCACGGGACCATCCTCGCGCACACCCCCGAGGAACCGGCCGTTGAGAAAGAGGTTGAGCCAGTCCCCCTGGGCCGTGACGCGCAGGATGTTCCAACCGGCCTGGTGGAGCGGGGCGATATATCCTGCCCGCAGGCTGCGCTGGCCGTCCTGCACCCGGTCCAGCCAGATCCGGCCGGGGGTGCCTTCCACGCGGACGATGGTCATCGTCCCGGGGTCTCGCCAGCGCAGGATCAGCCCCATCGTCTCGAAGGCGCTGGTCCCGGCTGGCTTGACCTTCACCGCGGCGCGCAGGTCGCGGGCGGGCGGCGTCGGGGCCAGGATGGCCGGCAGCTCGAATCCGGGCAGGGGCGGTCCCGTCTGGACCAGGACGCGATTCCGCCCGTCCTCCTCGAGCTGGACCGCCCACCTCCCACTCAGCACCTCCCAGCCGCGCGGCGGCTCGCCCACCGGATCCTCGCTGAAGGTCCACAGGCCGGATTCACCGCCGTTCGACAGCGGAGAGGCGACGGCGATCGCCGCGACCGCCAGAACGATCCCCGCCGCGACCGCGCATCGGCGAGCGCATCGACTCCGTCCGGAGGGTCTCTCACGCATGTCCCCACGCATCCCTTTCGCCTTCGCCGTGGTCCGCGGCCAACACCCACCAGGGGGTGGAGCCGATCCGCCGGACCGTCTCGACGACCCGGGCCGGCTCCCCCCAATCGCTCCAGAGGACGCCCCCGACCGGCAAGACGGCAAGGCGTCCCGCCTCGCGTTCCAGGACCTCGCGGGAGAAGTTGGCCGGCCGCATGGCCGCATACTCCGCGTCAAGGACCGCCTCCCGGTCGGGCCCATTCCAGGCCTCGACGATCCGCTCGAACTGGCCGGCCAGATTCGGCAGGCACCGCCGGGTAAGGTCCCAGAGGAGGCGCGCGGACGCCACCAGGACGAAGGTATTGAGCAGGCATCCCCGGGCGAAAAGCCGCCGGGCCGTCCCCCGGTCCGGCTTTTCCCAGAAGCGGCATACCGTGAGGAGGGAGGAGCCGCCCAGGGGTGACCCCGCCTCGATCCAGCCGTATCCAGGGGCCGGGCGGTCCGGCACGATTCCCAGCAGCGCCACGCGATCCGGGACGCGGCCGATCGCGGCGACCGCCTCGGCCACGTGGGTCATGAAGCGGCCTTCCTCCAGGATGAAGTGATCCGACGGAAACAGGACCACCCGGGCCTCCGGATCGCGCTGAAGAATGACCAGGAGCGGCAGCAGGATGCCGGGGGCGGTGTCCCGGTTGCGGGGCTGCTCCAGCAGGATGCGGGGAGGCTCGGCCACCAGGTCGCCCGCTACGAAGGGTCGGTGCCCGGCCGTGACGACGGTGACCGTGCGCTCCGCCGGGATCAGCCACCGGGCCCGATCCAGGGTGTGCCGCAGCATGCTGCGCGTCCCGATGATGGCGCAGAACTGCTTGGGCCGGTCGGTCCCGTGGACGTCCCGGAGGAAGGGCCGCAGCCGCGTCCCGTCGCCGCCGGCCAGAATCACTCCCCACAGGGCCCCTCTAGTCATCTCCTACCCCTTTCTCCTCATGCCTGCATCCCGGCCGGCATCCGCCGCCGGCCGGGGAAGTCGTTCACGCACCCGGCCGACCCTCCTTGGCGTAGTCCTGGGCCTTCCGCAGGACGTCGAGGAGATCGTCCAGGTTGAAGGGCTTCAGCAGGAGATCATAGGCGCCCCTGGTGAAGGCCTCTTCGTGGGTCCGTGCATCGCCAAAGGCCGTGATCAGGATGACCGGGGTGTCGGGGATCAGAACCCGGAGGCGGCGAAGGATCTCGAGGCCGCTTCCATCGGGCAGGTTCTTGTCCAGGACCACGGTCCCGAACGACCCTTGGCGGACACGCCGCAGGGCCTCGGCCCCGTCTGCGGCCTGGTCCACCAGGAACCCCTCACCCCGGAGGAACTCCGCCAGGAGGCGGCGCATCTCTGGGTCATCCTCCACGATCAGGAGCCGTCCCCATCCGCCCCTCCGTGTCCCATCCGGTTCCTTGTCCGAGAGCATGTCGGCCGGTTCCACCGGCGTACCCCCGTTCGTGTGGGTGCGCTCACGCCTCACCGCCGGGGAGGGGCAAGGGCCATGCCACCGCGGACGTCTCGCCCGCGAAAGCCTGGAATCCCTGGGAAGCCGCGACGTTCCTGGCATTCGAGGGCGGCAGGCCGGAGGCAGGGACCCCCGGAACCACGGACCCGCTGTCCGCGGTCCAGGCCGGGATTTCGTTGGCGACCGGTTTCTTCAGGGCTTGGAGGAAGTCGGGCTGGGGACAGACTGTCCGTCCTCTGGACGGGCGGTCACGGTGGGATCTCCCGGGAAGGGAGTCGGCGTTCCCCCACTTTGCCTTGCCCTCTCCATCCGCCCGTCCCGTCGGCGCAACGTCCGGGAGTGGACGCCCAGGATGCGGGCCGCCTTGTCGCGGTCTCCTCCCGTCTCTTCCAGGATCCGGGCGATGTACCGCTCCTGGAGGTCCTTGAGCGTCATGGCGCGAGCCACCCCAACGTCCACGATGTTCCCCCGTCCCTCGTGCAGGAAGCCGGGCAGGTCGTTTGGCTGGATCGTTTCGGACTCGGCGAAGGCGACGGCGCGCTCGATGGCGTTCTCCAGTTCCCGCACGTTTCCCGGCCAGGGATAGGCCTCCAGCAGGGCCAGCGCCTCGCGGCTGATGCCGGTGACGGGCCGGCCCTGGGCCGCCGCGTGCTTCCCGATGAAGTGCCGGACCAGGAGGCGGAGGTCCTCGCCGCGCTCCCGAAGCGGTGGGAGATGGAAGCTGGCCACGTTCAGGCGGAAGAACAGGTCCTCCCGGAAGGCGCCGGCCGCCACCTGGGCGCGCGGATCCCGGTTGCTGGCCGTGATCACCCGGAAGTCGATCACCGCGCCGCGGTTGCTGCCCAGCGGCCGGACCTCCTTGTCCTCCAGCACCCGCAGGAGCTTGGCCTGGAGCAGCATGGGCATCTCGGCGATCTCGTCGAGGAAGAGGGTCCCCCCGTGGGCTTCCTCGATCAGGCCCTTGCGGGAGGTGGTCGCCCCCGTGAAGGCCCCCCGCACGTATCCGAAGAGTTCGCTCTCCAGCAGGGTCTCGGGGATCCCGGCGCAGTTGATGGGGACGAAGCGCGAACGCCGCCTCTCGCTGTTGTAGTGGATGGCCTTGGCCACCAGCTCCTTGCCTGTCCCGCTCTCTCCGGTGATGAGGACGCTGATGTCGCTCCCGGCGACCCGCCTGATCAGGTCGAAGACTGCCCCCATGGCCCGGCTGGCGCCGATCAGGTTGCCGAACTGGTAGCGCCGCTCCACCTCGCCCCGGAGGAGCACGTTCTCCCGCCGGAGCCGCGTGTCCTCCATGGCCTTCTGAACGGCCAGGACCAGTTCCTCGATCTCGAAGGGCTTGGACAGGTAATCGAAGGCCCCCGCCCGCATCGCCCCGATGGCCGAGGCGATACTCCCGAAGGCCGTGATCATGATGACCTTGGCCTCCGGCTGGATATCGGAGGTCGCCCGCAAGATCTCCATCCCGTCAATGTCCTGCATGCGCAGGTCCGTGACGACAACGTCCACGGGTTGATCCCGCAGGACCTGAAGGCCCTCCGTCCCGGAGCGGGCCGGGAGGACCTCGAATCCGTGGTGCCCCAGTTCCTCGCGGACCAGGCTCACCATGTCGGCGTCGTCGTCAACGATCAGGATGCGTGGCGGGCTCATGCGGTACCTCGTGGGCCATGGCCGGCAGCCAGAGGCAGACCGTGGTGCCCTCGCCGGGGCGGCTGTCGGCCGTGATCTCGCCCCCGTGATCCCTGATGATGTCCCGGCAGATGCTCAGCCCGAGGCCGGTCCCCTCCCCCGGTTTGGTGGTGAAGAACGGCTCAAAGACCTGGGGCAGGATGGCGGGGTCGATGCCGTGGCCAGTATCGCTCACGCGGATCTCGATGCCCGGCACCGGTGATTCCTCCCCGGCGGGGGCGGGCCGCTCGGCCGGAGCCATGGTCACCTCGATCCGGCCGCCTGCTGCCACCGCCGCCATGGCGTTCATGATCAGGTTCAGCAGGACCTGGGACAGCCCGTCGGGATCGGCCGTGACGGGGGGCAGCGCGGCCGGCAGCGAGAGGACGAAGCGGGCCTGCCGCTTCCGCAGCTCGGGAGCGACGAAGGCGGCCACCTCCCGGGCGATGGCGGGAAGATCCACGCGCTCCTTCTCCATCTTGGGCGACCGGGCGAGCTCGAGAAACCGCCGGATGACCCGGCTGATCCGGTCCACCTGGTTCCGGATGACGTCCAGGTTCTCCGTCCGGGGGTCGCCGTGGGCGAACTCGCGCCGCAGCAGGCGCGCCCGTCCCGAGATCACGTTCAACGGGGTGCCCACCTCGTGGGCCAGCTCGCTGGCCAGCTTGCCGATCACCGCCAGCTTGTCCGCGTGGCGGAGCTGGCGTTCCAGGGCGAGCCGCCGGTCCTCTTCCGCCTGGCTCCGGCGCTGGGCCTCCCGCAGGCTCTGGGCCATCCGGTTGAATGCCCGCGCCAGGTCCCCGATCTCGGTCCGGCCCTTCACGTCAATCCTGGCCTCCAGGTTTCCCCGGGCGATCTCCTCGACCCCGCCCATGAGGCGGCGGATCGGCCGGCTCACGCCCAGCGAGATGGCCAGCCACAGGGTGAGCCCGATGGCGGCCAGGACCAGCCCGCGCTCCACCAGGACCACGTCCCGCTGCCGCCGGATGGGGTCCGTGATCAGGGTGGAGGGCAAGACCAGCTTCAGGGTGGCGACCCGGGACCCCTCGCGGATAAGGGGAGCCAGGATGTGAAAGGTGCCGAGGGGGCTCCAGCGGCTCAAGATGTCCTCGGCAACGGTCATGGCCTCGAGGGTCTCGGGGCAGCCGGCGGGGGTCGCGGCGTCCTCCGGATCCGCCGCGGAGGCCAGGTTCAGCGTCCCACCGGGATCGTAGATCCCGACACAGGTGGCCCCCTTGGCGTCCCGGATGTCGCCCAACAGGTGCTCCAGCTCCTGCCGGTTCCCCGTCCGCAACCAGAACTGGAGGGGGCCCTCGACTGCCCGGGCCACCAGGATAGCCTCGCGTTCGAGCTGCGCGATGACGGCCTGTCGCTCCCGCTGGAGGCGAAGGATGTCGTAGGCCACGGTGATCCCCACGATGGCCACGGTCACGAGCAGGAAGAGTCGAGGGCCGAGTCGCGTCATCGGCGGAGGATCAGCGCACCGCCCCGGCGAGCCAGGTGGCACGCAGGTGGCGCTGGAGCAACCCGGTCAGGAGCAGCACCGGCGCCGTCATGAGCGTGGCGGCAGCCGCCGTCAGGAACCAGTTCCCCTGGTACAGGTAATAGTAGACCTGGAGCGGCATGGTCTTGGCCCCCAGGGTGAGATACGTGGCCAGGAGGAATTCCTCCCAGGAGAAAAGCCAGGCCAACAAGCCGGCGACGACCAGGCCCGGCACGGCGAGGCGAAGCGTCACGCGCCAGAGCGTCTGCCACGCGGAGCAGCCGTCCAGGGCGGCCGCCTCTTCCACCTCGCGGGGGATGGCCAGAAACGTCGTGGTCAGGACCCAGGCGACCACCGGCAGGACCAGGGTGAGGTGCGCCAGAACCAGGCCGGTGACGCTGTCCATCAGCCCCCAGCGCAGGAAGACGACCGCCACGGGGAGGGCGATGCTCACCTCGGGCAGCATCCGGACCAGGAACAGGCCGAGCAGGATGCCGTACCGCCAGCGCGCCGGCAGACGGGCCAGGTTGTAGGCGGCCGGGGCGGCCAGGAGGAGCGCCGCGGCCGCCACCAGGCCGGCCGTCACCAGGCTCTTCCCCAGCGGGGGCAGGACCTGGCCCGCATCCAGCAGCCCCCGCCAATGCTCCAGGGTGAGGCCGTGCGGGAGGAGGGTCGGGCGGGCCGTCATGACCTCTCCCGGCGGGCTCACCGAAACCTTCAGCATGAGGTACAGGGGCCCCACCGCCCAGCAGGCCAGGCCGGCGAGCAACAGGGCGACCGGCCGTCTCACCTGAGGACCTCCTCCGGGCCGGCCAGCTTCAGATAGGATGCCACCGCGAGCAGGATCATCGCCAGGAGGATGACGCTGCTGGCCGCGGCCGTGTAGGGGTTGCCGTACTCCAGGTACTCCACGTACGCGTACGTGGATAGGACGGGAAGGCCCCGGCCGGTCAGCGCCAGGGGCAGGGCGAAGATCCGGAAGGCATCCACGCCGCGCACGATCAGGGCCATGGTCAGCGCCGGCTTGAGCAGCGGCAGCGTGATGGCGGCGAACTGCCGCCAGCGTGAGGCCCCGTCGGTCCGGGCCGCCTCGTACAGCTCGCCGGGGATGGCCTGGAGCCCGGCCAGCAGGATCAGCATGACGAGCGGCGTCACCTTCCACGCGTCGGCAACGGCCACCGTGAACAGGGCCAGTCCCCGGGTCCCCACCCAGTCCACCGGCGTTCGGATCGCCCCCAGGCGGAGCAGGATCTCGTTCAGGTAGCCGACCGTCCCGAAGGCGGTCCGCATCACCGCCGCGGCCACGATGGTGGGGACCCCCAGCGGCACCAGCAGGAGGACCTGGAAGACCTGTCGCCCCGCCGGCCGGCCGATCAGGGCCAGCGCGGCGGCAAGCCCCAGGAGCAGCTCCAGCGCGAGACCGATCCCGGTGACGGCCAGAGTGTTCACCACCGCCTCGCCGAACTGATAATGGCCCGCGATCCGCCGGAAATGATCCAGGGTGATCCCGCCCCCGGGCGCCGAGACGCTGAGCGCCAGCGTGGAGGCCACCGGCACCACCGTGAAGCCCGCGAGGTACAGGGCGAGGGGCAGGAGGCCGACGAGGTCCCGCGGCCTCACCGGCGGTCTCTCCGGTGCGCGGCCAGCCGCTCCGCCAATGGCGGGAGGACCGCGTCGGCCGCCTCGTTCCGCCAGAGGATCCGCTCCACGGCCTCGGATGCGATCCGCTCGTACTCCGCCCAGTAGGGAACGTTCGCCCGGAAGACGCCGTGCCGCATGGCCTCCTGCACGGCCGCCACGTGGGGTCGGAGCCAGGGTTCCACCGCGCCCGCCGCATCGGCCCGGATGGTGGGCCAGCCCAGGCGGGACGCCAGGATCTCCTGGACCCCTCGGGACTGCAGGTGACGGGTGAGAAGCAGGGCCAGGTCCCGGTGGGGCGCGCCGACGGGAATCCCCAGGACGTCGCCGCCGATGACGTGGGCCTCGCGGACCGGGCCCGCCCAGCCGCTGTAGGTCCGGATTTCGCGCTTGCCGTAGTCCCGGATCAGCAGGGGGATGCCGAACGGCCAGTTCTGGGCCAGGTAGGCCGACTCCTGCGCCAGGGCGTCGTTGGTGGTATCCCACTTGGCCCGGCGGGAATCCGGGGAGAGATACGGCGCCAGGTCGTGCAGGAACCGGAACGTCGCCAGCGTGCCGGGATGGGCGAAATCGAACGGATCCCCCCCGGCGGAGACGATCCACTCGTAAAGCTGGGTCGTCGTGGGCGCGCCCCCCACCGCCTGGAACAGGACGCGCCCGACCCCCTCCTTGTCCTTGAACACCTTCGCGACCCGCAGCAGCTCCTCCCAGGTCCGGGGCGGGGCGAGGCCGTGGGCGTCGAACTTCTTCGCGTTGTAATAGACGATCTGGACGTTGGGCCGGAACGGGAGGAAATAGCGCCGCCCTCCCATCAGCCCCGCGGCCGCCAACGTGGGGAATACGGCCGGATCCATCCGGACCTCCGCCTCATCCAACGGCTGGACCAGGCCGGCCTCCACCAGTTCCTGCAGCCGCATGTTATCTTGCGCGAACAGATCAACCTCCACCCGTCCGGCCGCCCGCATCGCCTTCAGGCGCTGGGTCAGGGCCTCGGGCGGCACGTCAATGGCCCGCACCCGACACCCGCAGGCCTGCTCGAAGGGAGGCAGGACCTCCTGCCGGATCACCCGCCACTCCGCCTCGGCCAGCCGCATCGTGACGGTGAGGGTCTGGCTCCCGGCCGCCGCCGGCGCCCCCGGTGCCAGCAGCAGTCCCACGAGGAGCCACACCAGGCTGCCCCATTCGACTCTCATGGCAGGTCCCGTTGGGCATCCTTCGGGTGGTTGGCGTGTTCTCCCTCGACGAGGAGGGTGAGGCCGCGAATGGCCCGCACGATGACGGGCGTTCCGGGCGCGATGACTTTGTGGGGCTGCAGGCTCTCCGCCCGCCAGGTCTCGCCGAACAGCAGGACATGGCCCGTCGGGGCCAAGGGTTCCCTGGCGACCGCTCGGGCCCCCACGAGGGTCTCTGGCCCGGTCCGCGGGGGCGTGAAGACGCTTCGCAGCAAGAAGTACATGGAGAAATCCTTCACCACCCACAGGGCGAACAGGCCGAGGACCCACCCGAGCGACAGGGCCATCCACCAGTGAAGCAGGAGGAGGATCAAGCCCGCCAGCAGGATATCCGGAACCTGAAGAATCAGATAGGCCCAGAATCCCCGCGGTGCCCGCCACGCCACCGGCCACCACCTCTCAAACAATGGCGAGACCTGGCCCGACCCCCCGGCCGCCTCCGCGAGCCGGGGCAGGTTCTTCGCATGAGGGCAGGCGCGACTCGCCGTCACCTCGGTTCAACCCGGCTCAGGGGACAGATTTCTCGTCCGCCTGTCCCGCTCGGTCCATGCCGGGCCCCCTCACCGCTTCGAGTCGGCGGGCAGGTTCCCCGACCTCTCGGGGCCCCGCACGGCACGCTCGATCCGCGCGAGCGCGTCGGCTGTCTCCTTCTGGGCCGCCTCCAGGGTGCTCTGCAGCGCCTGGAGGTGCTCTTTCCATGCGACGCTCCCCCCGACCTCCCGATAGGCCAGGATCGAGATTCCCAACGCCACCAGCGATATCACCAGCGCCAGGGCCGCCAGGCCCCTTCCACGCCGCTCTCCTGCCATGGCCTCCCCTTGTTCAGTCTCGCGATCGCGAAGAGGGCAGGGGGCCTCAGCTCTGCGCGCCGCCCAGGACCTCCACGGCGATCGCCTCGTCTCCGGTGGCGACGCGGCGGGCCACCCGCACCCCGGATGACCCGACGGATCCTGCGACAAACCCGGAGCGGGTCTTCCTCGGAATGGCGTGCGGGTCAGAAAGCCGGCCGACTATTGAATCGGCTCCACGAGGATTACCTCGCCCCACCACTTCTCTTTCTGCGCCGCCGCGATGTCCGGCTTGGTGGTCTCCTTAGGTGTCGAGCGCCACAGGGAGTACCCCATATGGTGCCACGTCGCGAAGTGCGCCCCGTTCTTGCGCGTCTCTTCCAGGGCGGCCTGAGTTTTCGCCGAACAGGCCGACAATGAGAACAGTGCTCCCGCCACTATCAGGCCCATCCACAGCTTTTTACGCATGGCGTTACCCTCCTTTCAGCTTCTCCCTTCCGTCGTCAAAATCCCCCGGAGCTTTCTTATCTGGATGGGATCGCGAAGTGCGCCCTGCGGTTCCCCTGCCAGGCAGTCTCGTCGTGGCCGAGGACGAACGGGCGCTCCTCGCCGTAGCTGATGGTGACGACCCGCGTGGCGTCTATGCCAGCGGCCACTAGGTAGTCCCTGGTCGCCTTGGCTCGCCGGTCGCCCAGGCCAAGGTTGTACTCGTTGGTCCCGCGCTCGTCGGCATGCCCCTCGATGGTGATCTTCGCCACCGGATTGGCCTTCAGCCAGGTTGCGTTGTCGCTCAGGGCCCTTTTCTGATCGTCCCGGATGGTAGCGCTGTCGAAGCCGAAGAAGATGTCCTTCAGGGGCGCGGTAGCCTGCATGACGGGCCCGGTGGGCCGTGTGGGGAGGGCCGGCCCCGTGGGCGGGGCAGGGCTGACGGGAACCTCCACCGGCGGCACCGGGCGAGTGACCGGAATGTCTCCCGGGCGGGGCGCGGGAGTCGCGCTGGGCGGGGTCGCGGGCGCGGGAGCCTGTGCGGCGATGGCCGCAGGGGGTGTCTGGCCCACCTCCGGCGCCTTGGGACATCCGGCCAAGAGTCCCACACTCAGGACGACCACTCCCATCGGGATGAATCGGCTTATCATCTTGCGCACCTCCTCATTTTGCTGGCTGGACGTGGTCACGCCGCGCTCCGTGCTGCGGATTCGCTGGGGAGGATCTCCGGCGTTGACTGTTTCACAGTCGCGGCCGCAGTGGCCTCACGGAGGTAGACCACGGCCCCATGGTCGGCGAGCTCTATCTCGGCCCACCCGCCGCGGAGCGCCGGCAGCAGGGCCGGACTCGTCGCCCCGAGGCCGCCGAACCGCGCCTCGGAAGTGTCCACCAGACGGCGCCAGGGACCTGGGGGAACCCGGAGGCGGACCACGCGGCCCTCGGCCGCAAAGTGGAGCACACCGAATGCAGCCGTTCCATCCTGGCTCCGCCGGAAGACGGCCAGCGTGTGGTCATCCAGGTTCCGTGCCTGGACCCGCCGCCTCCCGCCCACCCCCAGGACCGGATGCTGCCGGCGCAATGCGAGGAGGGTCCGGTAGTACTCGGAGAGCCAGTGATGTGGGTATTCGGTGCGCAAGCTCCAGCTCAGCTTCGAGCGGCTAAAGCTCGCGGGATCCTGGGGATCGGGCACCTCTCCCGTCCATCCGAAGGCGGCGAACTCTTCTCGCCGCCCCCGGCTGGCCGCCTCCCGCAGAGTGGGATCACCGAAATCAGTGAAGAAGAGAAACGGCGCCCGCTCTCCGTACTCCTCCCCCATGAAAAGGAGAGGAACGTACGGGGAAAGCAAAACGGCCGTGGCGGCCAGTTTGAGCCCATCGAAGTCCACCAGCGAGACCAGGCGCTCACCCCGGGCGCGGTTGCCCACCTGGTCGTGGTTCTGGGCGCAGACGACGAACCGGTCAGGGGGGACATCCCTGGTGGGGGTTCCGTGGGCGTGCCCCCGGAACGCCGAGCGCTGGCCGTCGTAGACGAAGCCGTCGGTGTAGGCCTTGGCCAGTTGCTTCGGGGAGCCGAAATCCGCGTAGTATCCGTTTCGCTCTCCGGTGAGGAGCGTGTGGACGCAGTGGTGGAAGTCATCGCTCCACTGCCCGGCGAGTCCGTAGCCCCCTTTCCGCACCGGATCAATGACCCGGCGGTCGTTGAGGTCACTCTCGGCTACCACCGGGACGATGCGACCGAGCCGGCGGGCCAGCCGCTGCACGGCCTCGTTCAGCTCCCGCAGGATATGCACCGGGCTTTGGTCGAAGATCCCGTGAATGGCGTCCAGTCGTAGGCTGTCAATGTGGTACTCCCGGATCCAGTACAGGGCATTGGCAATGATGAAATCCCGCACGTCCCGCGAGGCTTCTCCGTCGTAATTGATGGCCTGTCCCCAGGGGGTCTCATACCGGTCGGTGAAGTAGGGGCCGAACTCTGCCAGGTAGTTTCCCTCCGGACCCAGGTGGTTGTAGACGACGTCCAGGATGACGGCCAGGCCGTGGGCGTGACAGGCATCCACCAGCCGCTGGAGGCCGACCGGCCCGCCGTAGGTTCGCTGGGGAGCGAACGGCCCCACGCCGTCGTAGCCCCAGTTCCGGGCCCCGGGAAAGCTGGCCACCGGCATCAGTTCGACGGCGGTCACCCCGAAGTCCCGCAGGCGTTCCAGGCGGGGGATCACCGCTTCGAAGGTGCCCTCCGGCGTGAAGGTCCCCACGTGGAGTTCATAGATCACCATGTCCCGCAAAGGCATCCCCCGCCAGCCAGCGTCGGTCCAGGCGAAGCCGCCGGTGTCCACCACTTCCGACGGGCCGTGCACGCCTTCGGGAAGGGCGCGGGACGCGGGATCCGGTCGGTGCCGCTCCCCGTCGAGGACGTAGAAATAGCGGAGGCCAGCCTCGCCCCGTGTCGTGCCGACGAAGTAGCCGCTGGGGGCCGGTCGTAGCTCCCGGCTCGCGCGCTCCGGGTGGACGATCTCGACCGCGACCCGGCGACAGTAGGGGGCCCAAACGCGAAAGCGGACCCGCCCATCCCCCAGGCAGACGCCGCCCGGCTCAGCCGCCAGCCTTCGGTTCTGCGTTCCCGTCTCCATAGGGGTGGCGAAGGTCGTCATCGGGACGCGATCACGAAGTGCGCCCGGCGGTTCCACCTCCAGGCGCTCTCGTCATGGCCGAATACGAAGGGACGCTCCTCGCCATAGCTGATCGTGACGATCCGTGTCGGGTGAATGCCAGCGGCGACAAGGTAATCCTTGGTTGCCTTGGCCCGCCGTTCGCCCAAGGCAAGGTTGTACTCGCTGGTCCCCCGCTCGTCCGCATGCCCCTCGATAGTAATCTTCACGGTTGAATTGGCCCTGAGCCAGGCGGTGTTCTCGTTCAGGGTCGCTTTCTGGTCGTTCCGAATGATGGACTCGTCGAAGTCGAAGAAGATGTCCTTCAGGGGCACTGCAGCCGGTGCGGCCGGGGCGACGGGAGCCGCAGGTGGCACCGGGGAGACCGGCACTTCCGCAGGTGGTACCGGCCGGGTCACCGGGATATCTCCCGCGCGTGGGGCGGGAGCGGCGACGGGCGGGGACGCGGGCACACCGGCCTGCGGCCCGACGACCGCGGGGCCGGCCTGGCCAATCTCCGGCTGCTTCGGACATCCGGCTAAGAGTCCCACGCCCAGGAAAAGCACTCCTATGAGACCAGCACGCCTTTTCATCTCGCTCACCTCTCTCTCCCCCAACGGGGGCCGAGGAACTGCCAACAGATGACCCTTCCCTCGGCGTCTTTCCTTCAGATTGGACCGGACCCGATTACTTCAGGGGACGGACCCGGTGGAGCTCATCCTCAAGCACCTTGCGGGCTTCGGCCTCCCGGCGGGAGCGCTCTTCCGCCGCCTTGGCCCGCCCTTCCTGCTCGGAGATGCGGTATTCGTACTCGGATCGTTGCTGCTGGATCTGCCCGGTCAGATCCGCCGCCTTCAGCCCCCAGAGGTAGTACCCGACGCCGAGGCCGATCAAGAACGCCAGGACAGCGGCCACCCCGTGCGTGACGATTCGCATGGTCATCTCCCCTAGCGCGCGGCACGACCCGCGCCAGGGATCCGGCCGGCCGCGTCCTTCAGGTACCGGTAGTAATCGCTGTCCGTGGTCAGGATCAGGACCGAGTTCTTGTTCTGGCCCTCCTTGTAGGCCTCCAGGGTTCGCGAGAAGGCGTAGAACTCGGGATCGCGGTTGTAGGCCTTGCCGTAGATGTTCGTGGCCTCGGCATCCGCCTTCCCCCGGACCTCCTGGGCCCGCCGGTAGGCGGTGGACCGGATCTGGCGCAGTTCCTTCTCCATGGTGCCCAGGATCTCGGCGCTCCGCCCCTCCCCCTCCGACCGGAAGCGCGCGGCGATCCGCTTCCGCTCGGAGATCATGCGCGCGTACACCTTCTCCCGGACGCTCTCCACGTAATCCAGGCGCTTGATGCGCACATCCACCAGCTCGATCCCGTATTGGGGGATGATCTTCCGGGCCTCGGCCAGGATGATCCGGGTGATCTCTTCGCGGCCGCGGGCGATTTTCTTCTTTAGCTCCTCCTCCAGTTCCGCGGGGACCTCCTCCAGGGCCTCTCCCTTGGGGACCACCCACGAGGTGCTGCGCACCAGCTCCACGAGCTCGCTGCCCGAGACCTGGTCCCGGACCACGGAATCGATGATGTCGTCCAGGCGGGACTGGGCCCCTCGCTCGGTGGCCACGCTCTCCAGGAACTTCTTCGCGTCGACGATGCGCCAGCGGGCCGTGGTATCCACCCAGATGAACTCCCGCCCCTTGGTGGGGATCTGGTTCGGGTCACCGTCCCAGATCAAGAGGCGCTTCTCGAAGCGGCGGACCTCCTGGACGAAGGGGAGTTTGACGTGCAGCCCCGCCTCGGTCACCAGGTCCCCCACGGGCCGGCCGAACTGTACAATGATCGCCTGCTGGCCCTCCTCCAGGGTGTAGAAGGTCCCCGAGAGTACCAGGAGGATCACCACCACGAGGACCCCGAACGAAATCTTCAGCACGCTCTTCATGGCTGTTTCCCTCCTGCCGCCGGCTTGGCCCCCGGCTCCAGCGGGAGCCAGGGCACCAGGGCCTTCTGGTCGGCGTCCACGATGTACAGGCCTTTCGCCTCGGGCAGGATGGCACCCATCGCCTCAATGTACAGGCGGCGGCGGGTGACCTCCGGGGCCCGCAGATAATCGTCCAGGATTGCCTGGAAGCGGTTGGCCTCGCCCTTGGCCCGGTTGACCCGCTCCAGAGCGTAGCCCTCGGCCTCGGTGACAGTCCGGGCGGCCTCGCCCCGCGCCTTGGGGATCTGCTGGTTGGCCTGCTCCTGGGCCTGGTTGATGGTCCGCTCGCGATCCTGGCGCGCCTCGTTCACCTCGTTGAAGGCCGGCTTGACGGGATCCGGGGGGGTCACGTCCTGGAGCTCCACGGTGACCAGGTGGATCCCCGCCCCGTAGTCGGTCAGGATCTTCTGCATTTCCTCCTTCACCTCGGTGGAGACGGCCACCCGGCCGACGGTGAGGACGTCGCTCCCCAGCCGGTTGCCGACCACCCGGCGCATGACTGCCTCCGCCAAGTCCCGGATCGTCTGCGGGGTGTCTCGGATTTGAAACAGGTAGCGGACCGGATCCTCGATGCGGTACTGGACGATCCACTGGACGTCGATCACGTTGAGGTCGCCGCTGAGCATGAGCGACTCCCCCTTGAACTGCTTGGTGTCGTATTGCGTCCGCCGGCCGGGATCGGTGGCCACGCTCCGGAATCCGAACTCCTCCTTGAGGACTCGGGCCGTAGGGATCAGTCGAACCCGCTCGATGCCGTACGGTAGCTTGAAGTGGAGGCCAGGGCCCACCGTCCGGACCACTGCCCCGAAGCGCTGGACGACGCCCGTCTCCTCGGGTTGCACCGTGAACCAGCTCGACCAGAACAGGATCGCCAGGAGCAGGACGACGGCGCCTGGGACGAGCCGCCAGCCGCCCATCCCACGGAGGGGATTCCGAAACTCCCGGAAGGCTCTTTCGAGGTCCGGCGGGACCCAGCCGCTCCCGCTGGGCCCTTCTGGGTCATACCGTCGCATGGCATTTCTCCTTCCTGTGAGGATTGTCCCTCGTCAGGCCGGGCCCATGGCTGCCTGCGTCCTGGCATAGACTG
Source organism: Candidatus Methylomirabilota bacterium (assembly GCA_016180655.1). GTDB lineage: Bacteria > Methylomirabilota > Methylomirabilia > Methylomirabilales > 2-02-FULL-66-22 > 2-02-FULL-66-22. Next base: position 19,262 of record JACPAT010000112.1, read on the forward strand.
GTAGCCATGCCGGCTGCCGATCGAACCGCCGCAGACTGCGAATGATACGCTCCGGATCGCCCCAGTCGCACCACGAGATCCCCCGGGCGGCCAGGACCAACAGGGCCTCCGGGTGCCGCGCCAGCAGGGCCCGGGAGAGGTTCGTGGAGCGGAGGCGCCTGTAGGCTTGTCTCAGGGCCGCTGCCTCGGCCGGCGTCCCCAGACACGGGGCGACGGCGCGGAGGACAGTGAGGACCTCCGGTCAGATTCCCCATGGCGTTGTCCCCGTGGCGGCCCCGGCACGGTACCCGGGATCGGTACACCCAAAGGAGGCAACGGCAGAGGTTCCTCGACGGGACCTGGCGCGCCCGGGTCGGCAGGAAATTTCCGTCACCTGCCGCGATGGCCAGGCGGCCCGGTCCCGCCATTCCTTGTTCACCCTCGGTTACTGTCCCATAGAGACCGGGATACTGACGGTCTCCTCCTTGTAGGGGGTGGGGATGTAGGCCAGCTCCAGGCGGATGTCCCGAAGCTTCTTCTCCTTGAGCGCTTCGACCGGGAAGGGCACCTCGATGTTCTGGGTCACTTCCATCCCGGGATCCAGGCGCTCCTGGTACGAAGAGAATTTGAAGGTCACATCCCCCCGGTTTTCGGCAAGCCGGATCGGCTTCCCTTCGGCATCCACGTATTCGATCGTGCCGGAGACGGGGCGGACCGCCTGGTTCTCCGAGGTGTTCTTGAGCTTCAGAGTGGCCCGGAGTTTCGGGGGATCTACGACCTTCCCCGTTCCCTGCTCCACCCGCTCCTGGACGGTCATGTCCCGCAGCTCCCCGGTCAGGAACGAGGCCTTCACCATGGCGGAAGCGGGGGTCAGGCTGAAGTTCCTGTCAACCACCTGAGACGGGCTCGTGGAGGCCTGCTGGTCCTGCTGGCTGCACGCTACGAGGCCGGCGGCCACAAGCCCCGCCCCCAACCATGCCAGAGCACCGACACTATTCCCTCGGATCATGCTGGTTCCTCCTTGTGAGCCCCCGCGTCCCACGTGACCGGGGATGGGCCTCTTCCGCCGCCATCCCGCACGTGCACCACCCGCTGGGGGAAGGGGATCTCGATCCCCTCCTGGTTGAAGCGGCGGAAGATGCGCTTCCGCAGCTCGTGTTGGGCCAGGTACTGGTCCACGAACTCGCGCACCTGGCAGATCAGCGTGAAATCCAGAGACGATTCGCCGAAGCCCGGAATGAAGCGCACGAAGGGCGGCGGATCGGCCAAGAGGCCCGGGACCTCGCCGGCCGCCCGGAGGGTCTCCTCCACCAGGATCTTCTCGACCTGCCCCGGGTCCGAGTTGTAGCTGACGGAGACGGGGATGAGCAGGGCCATCCGCTGCTCCGGCAGGTAGTAGTTCGTCAGGATGCACTGGGCCAGCTTGGCGTTGGGAACGATCACCATGTTGTTGGGCAGCATGCGGATCCGGGTGGTGCGCCACCCGATATCGGTCACGTACCCTTCCTGTCCTGTCTCCAGCTTTACGTAGTCTCCCAGGCGGACCGGCTTTTCCACCAGGAGGTGCACCCCGGCGAACAGATTGCTCAGCGTGTCCTGAAGGGCCAGGCCTACGGCAAGGCCGCCGACACCCAGGGCGGCCAGCAGGGGTGTGACCGAGATGCCCAGGGTGCTGAGGATGAGGAGACCGCCCAGGGTGAAGACGAATACCTTGAGCAGCGTCGTGCCGAGCCCCGTGACAGCCGTCTCGATCTGGATTTGGCTGGCGAAGTGCCGGAGGCCCCTGGCCAGCGAATTGGCCACCACGATGGTGATCGAGAGGATCACCAGGGCCGCCACGACACTGGTCCCCCAGGCCGCCAACCGCGGTGGCAGCGAGGCAGCCTCCAGGCCGGCCATCAGACCGAGCGCCACGCACCAGAGGACTGTGGGAGTCCTCAGGGACTCGATGAGCAGCTCGTCCAACCGGGTGCTCGTGCGGCCGGCCAGCCTCCCCAGCCAGTGGAACAGGTAGTGACGGGCAAGGAGTAGGGCCAGGGCCACCCCGAGGGCGGTTCCTACCGGCGTTGCCAGGTTCACCAGGAAACCGTAGAACCAGTCGAGGTCCAATGGTCGCATCCTGCGCTACTCCCAGGCCAGGGGCCGGCACCCTCGGCCCGCGGACGGGCGGCTCCGACTGCCCCCCCTCACTGGACGTCCACGTACGAGTTTTCGGTCCCCCAGACGTTCTGGACCTTCGGCGCGTCGGGATCGTTCCACCACGCCTCTCCGTTCACGAGGAACTTGTACTCATGACGACCCGGCGGAATGTCCATCTCGATGGTCCAGATCCTGTCGCGGCCCCGCTTCATGGGGTGGGCGATGGTGCTCCAGCCGTTGAAGTCGCCCGCCAAAGCCACCGTCTTGGCTTCCCGATTCTCGAACCGAAATTTTATCCGGGCCATGCGTTCCTCCTTTCCATAACGGGAAGGGGAGCACACCCGACTCCCTGATGCGCCTGGGAGGATCGCCCCGCCGTGTCGGACCCGGGGCCGGACGCACGCCCTCATGCGGCGTGGGCCACCCCTTCGCGCTGCGCCTGGCAGGAAACGCAGAGGGTAGCCGTGGGCATGGCCTCCAGTCGCCGCCGAGGGATGCGGCACCCGCATGCCTGGCAAACGCCGTACGCCCCCTCACGGACCCGTTCCAGGGCCTCGGCCAGGGCGCGGCTCTTGTCCGCCAGGCGCTGCCGCACGACCTCGTCGTGCTGTGTCAGCGATGTCCTCAGGGCACTTTCGAACAGATTCGCGGATCCTTCCGCAGGCAGGTCCGGGACCCCGACAATCCGGTGTGGCTGGCGGCGGAAGGCCGAGAGGCGTCGCTGGACTTCACGGGCCTCGCTCCTGAGACACCTGAGGAGGGACTGACTGGCTGAACGCATGGTTTCCTCCTTCTGGGGGACGGTCCCGCCGGATGGAGGTCATGGGGGGTCGCTCACCGGGACTGAGAGCGCAGACACAGTGCAGGCCCCGGGCGCATCCCTCGCAGCAGTAGATCGGACCCTTCCGGTGCCGAGGCGTCCAGATCGCCCACTGCCCGCACCCAGAACACAGGCGGAACTCGCCCGCCTGACTCACGGCGTCGCGCCAGCGGCGGAAGGCGATGGGCCGGAACGGGCGCCGGACGGAAGCGCCCGCCTCAGTACCCTGAGGAGCTCTTCCATGCGGAACGGTTTGAAGACGTACTCGTAGGCACCCTTCTCCATTGCCTCCATGTAGGTGGCGACGTCCCCGAAGGCGGTGATCAGGATCACGGGGGTCTCCGGGCAGATCACCCGCAGGCCCGGCAGAAGATCCAGGCCGCTCAGCCCGGGCATGTTCTTGTCCAGGACGATGGCGGCGAAGGAATCGGCTCGCAAGCGGATGAGCGCCTCCGCCCCGTTCGCTGCCTCCACCACGTCGTAGCCCTCGTCACCCAGGACGTCCGCCAGGAGGGCGCGCATTTCGCCGTCGTCATCCACGACCAGGATCCGCGTGCGGGCCTCATGCCCTCCAGATCGCTCAGGCGATTCGGTAGACATCTCGGAGCCTTTCCTCCCTATGTATTCCCTCATCGTCCTCGGGGATCACATCACAGCTCATAGCAATGATGGTGCCGATGAAGAGGTCGGGGGATGCTGAAACCCCGGGAAAAGCTGGATCTATCGGAAGTTACGCCGTGATGGAAGGTCGCTGTAGGCGAGCCGCTGGCCAGGCATTACGCGGACAGTTTGGCAAGCCACACCAGGAATGGGTCGAGGAAGAATGGCAGGAACTCGTGAGAAATACCGGGCGAAGTCAGGGTGTCCCGGCTGGTGACACGCTGTCACCGGCGCCGAGCCGCTTCTCCCAGCGGTACAGCGTGCGCTTGCTGATCCCCAGGATCTCTGCGGCCTTGGCCTTGTCCCCGCTAACCTCTCGGAGGACGAGGGCAACGTACTCGCCCGTCAATTCGTCGAGCGTGGGGCGGCGGGCGGATTGGGCCAGGAGCGTCGCAGGGGCGGGCGCGGGAGAGGTCTCCAGCAACAGGGCCTCGGGAGTGATCTGCTCGCCCACGGTCAGCGTCACCGCTCGTTTCACCACGTTCTCCAGCTCCCGGGCGTTGCCCGGCCAGGGATGGCGCAGGAGGGCGGCCATGGCCGCGGGGGTGAGGCCCCGGATCGCCTTGCCGGAGGCGGCGGAGCCACGCAGAAAATGCTCGGCGAGGAGCGGGATGTCCTCTCGCCGCTCGCGCAGCGGCGGGATGTGGATCGGGATGACCGCGAGACGGTAATACAGGTCCTCGCGGAACTGGCCTTCCTGGATCGTCGTCGGCAGGTCCTTGTTGGTCGCCGCCACCAGGCGGAGGTCCACCGGGACCGCCTCGTCGCTCCCCACGGGACGCACGGCCCGGTCCTCGATGACGCGAAGAAGCTTGGCCTGGAGCTCCGGCGCCATGTCCCCGATCTCATCGAGGAACAGGGTGCCCCCCTCGGCTTCCCGGAACAGGCCCCGGCGGGCGGCGACCGCGCCCGTGAAGGCGCCCTTGACGTGACCGAACAGCTCGCTTTCCAGGAGGCTCGCGGGGACCGCCGCGCAGTTGACCGGGACGAACGGCCGCTCGGCCCGAGGGCTGTTGTAGTGCAGGGCCTTCGCCACCAACTCCTTCCCCGTGCCGCTCTCACCGGTGATGAGGACATTGGCGTCGCTCGGGGCCGCCTGGCGGATCAGGGCGAAGATCGCCTGCATGGCCGGGCTGGCCCCCAGGAGGTTGTGCAGCCGGTAGCGACCGGCCACCTCCTCGCGCAGCCGCCGGTTCTCCTCGCGCAGCCGCCGGTCCTCCAGCGCCTTGCGCACCAGCAGGCTGATCTCCTCCAGGGCGAAGGGCTTGGTGACGTAGTCATAGGC
>JACPAT010000178.1 GCA_016180655.1 Candidatus Methylomirabilota bacterium
GGACAGACCGCCTCGCAGATGCCGCACCCACAGCAGGCCTCCATGTTGGCGTCATAGTGACCGGTGGGCGTGACGTCGAAGCAGGAATCGGGACACTGAAGCCAGCACACGGTGCACTTAGTGCAAATCTCGAAGTCCACCACGGGCCTCATGGTCCGGGTGGCAAACTTCTTGAAGGTGGGATTCCGGCCGGGGCGGTAACCGCCTTCCCAGCCCTCCACGTCCTGTTTGACCGGGATGGCGGGGATGACCAGGGCTTCCTTCATCTCCCACCACTTGGGGAGCTGGAACTCGTAGGGTTTCTCCGGATTCCCCTCGTCGGCTCGCACCTTCCGCACCTCGACCCGCTCGTAGGCCTTCCGAGCCGAATCGACCTTTAACTCGTCCCCCCATTCCCCTCGGATGGCCGCTTCCACCGATTCGATCTTGACCGCGTGAGGGGCTACCTTGGCGATCGCGCCCAGCACCCGGACATCGGTGTGGTCTTCCTTGTAGACCCACAGGCCTGAGAAACTGGCAGTCCCCTTCAGGACCGCAAGGTTCCACTCGGCATTCTTGCGGTGGCAATCCGTCAACAGGTCCTCAGGTGATTGGATGGAGGTAACCAGGACCGTCCCCCCCGGCCGGGTCAGTTTATTGATGGGTTGGAGCCCATACCAGGCCCAGGACTCTACCCCCTTGCAGAGGGTGTCGTCCACGGCGACCGTCACGTCGTTGTTGCTCGGCTCGTACCGGGAAAGATAGGCCTGCAGCTCCTCCTCGTTGTCCGCCACGACCGCGAAACTCTTGGCCGGGATCCCGTTCCGCTCCGGAGAATCCCCATAGCGGCCGAAAGAGATCCCGACCTTGCCTTCCTTCCAGGCGGCCAGGACGATGCCGCGTGTGATGCGCTGCCCGAGGTGTTTCTGGAAAATCCCGCGGTACACAACTTCGACCGAACCAGTCATACTCACGCCTCCCCTTGTCGTCAATCCGAGTAAGATTGCTCCCCGCCCCGACAGGTCATCCCGCCCAGGACAACTTCTCGATCCCCCTTCTGGCGTTTGCCCTCTTCTCCTTGACCCGTCGCTCCAAGAGGTTGTGCTCGATGGCGTCAAGGTGCCTCAGCATGGTCTGTCTGGCCTTGGCTGGATCCTTGGCCCGGACAGCCTTCAGGATCTCTCGGTGACCGGCCAAGGACCGGGCGGGCCGGCCCTGGGTCTGCAGGGACCGCTCCCGGGTCGCGCGGAGGCTGTCCACGAGGGCGGCATTGAGTCTCAAAAACACCCTATTCCTTGCCGCCTGGGCCAGGGTTGAGTGAAAGGCGGTATCCGACTCCACCCCCGTCTCCCCATTGGCGATCTGTCGGGTCTGCTTTTCCAAGATCGCCTCGAGCTGTTGGACCTGTCTCGCCGTGGCCCGCTCGGCCGCCAGGGCCGCGATCTCAGGCTCGAGGATCTTCCGGGCTTCGAACACCTCGAGGATGGGGTCCTTCTGCTGCCGGAGGGCGGAGGCCAGGGGGCTCAGGAGGGCTTCCACGCTCGCGGCGACGTACGTCCCCTCCCCCGACCTGCTCTCCACCAGTCCCATGGACTCCAGGGCCCGGATGCCTTCGCGGACCGAGGTTCGGCTGACCTGAAACCGCTCGGATAGTTCTCGCTCCGAAGGGAGTTGATCCCCCGACTTCAGCTCGCCGTCGGCCAGCAGGCCCTGGATCTGGCCGACGATGTCCTCGTATACCCTCTTCTTCTTGACGGCTCTCAGTGTCATCTGGTATGTTCCGGTAGGTCTGTTGGTCTGATGGCCTAGTGGTCAGACCAGATTTTTACCCCTATGCCCTGCGCGTTGTCAAGACAATTCGTATCGTAACAGTCCCAATGCCGTCATCCTGAATCTTCCCCGGCGCCCTTCACGGGGCGTCGGCCCCGATCAGGGTTTTGGATTGGGGGAGTCGGCTGTCCTGCAGAGAAACGCGGCGCTCAGGAGATCCGTATGCAGAAGGGGATCATCCGACGACGGGGGGAACCCCAGGTGATCGGTCGCTGGCAGGCGGATGTGCACTCGATTGTCGTGGAGACCGAGGACCCGGAGCTCAGACAGGCGACCGATGCGATCCTGAAAACGCCTCAGACCATCCCTGTCCACGCGCCAGAGCACTTCGAGTTTGCCGCCCAGGCAGAGCCGGTGACCGAGGCCCCCTCCAAGATCAAGTACCTGGCCCTCTTTGCCTTGGAGCTTGAGGAGCGAGGGTTCGAGGTGGAGCCAGACGAGGAGGAATAAGAACCCGCTGATGGCAAATGGCTTATGGCGTATGGTTCAAGCCAGTCCAAGAGGGTTGAACCATACACCATCTGCCATACGCCATACGCATCCGCTCTTATACGACAGGCTGCAGCGCCGTCACCCCGCAATCCACGAAGACCGTCTGAGCCGTGATCCCCGTGGCCTCGCAGGCCAGGAACAGCGCCGCGTTGGCGATATCATCCACGGTGGGGATTCGGCCCATGGGGCTGGTCTTGATGTTCTTCTCCAGGACCTCGGGGGGCCAGTCCACGAAGTGGGTATCCACGAAGCCGGGCGCGATGGCATTGACCCGGATGTTGTCCTTGGCGAAGGCGCGCGCCAGCGACTTCGTGATGGCGCCCAGGGCCGCCTTGGAGCCACAGTAGATCACGGAGCTTCCCGCGCCCTGGAAGGCCGCGATGGAGGTGATGTTGACGATGGCGCCCCCGCCCGCCTTCACCATGTGGGGGATGGCGGCCCGCACGCAGTAGAGGGGCCCCTTCACGTTCACCGCCCAGGTCCGCTCCAGGATCTCTTCCGTCAGCCCCTCGAGTTCCCGGTGGGTCACCGGGCGGGTCCACCCCGCGTTGTTCACCAGGATATCGAGGCGGCCCAGCTTCGCCACGGTCTCATCCACCAGTCGGCGGGCCTCTTGGTTCTGGGATACATCCGCCTTGATGGCGAGGGCCGGGACGCCGAGTTGCCGGGCGGCCTCGGCCACCTCCTCCGCCTGCTTCTGCGACTTGGAGTAGTTGACGGCGACGCCGGCCCCCTCCGAGGCGAACTTCAGGCAAATCGCCCGGCCCATGCCGGTGCCCCCGCCAGTCACCAGCGCGACCTTCCCTTTCAGTTTCATGGTCCACTCCTCTCGATGAGGTTGGAGGATGAGGGCGAACGGCCGAGCCGGCCAACCCCGGCCCAACCGGTCACGCCCGTCTCGATACCTCGACGGGCGCCGCCTTCGCATACGTCAGCCATATCGAAGCGGCCCCGATCGCCAGGGCCAGGATCGCCGAACCGAAGGCCGCCTGGTAGCTGCCCGTACGGTCGTACACGGCACCGCCCAACCAGGCGCCCAAGCCCTCGCCGATGCCGTTGGTGACGCTCATCCACCCGTAGATGCGGCCGAAGCTTCCCCCCTGGAACAGGTCGGCCGCGCGTGCGGCGACCACGATCCCGGAGCTTCCCTGGCTCAGACCGTAGCACAGGGCAAAGGCAAAGAGCGCCACGGGTCCCAGGGTCGCCAGCGACATCAACGCCAGGATCCCGAGGGTCGTGCTGGTGTAGGCCAGCGTCAAGGCCATGGCCCGGCCGAGCCGATCCGACGCCAGGCCCACCAGGTAGCGCCCCAGCATGCTGACCATCGAGACGGCGCCCATCGTCGAGGCGGCGGTCATCTTGCCGTAGCCGGCGCCGACGACATAGGCCACCAGGTGCACATTCATCATCTGGAACGCCAGGCCGCTGCAGAATCGCGCCAGGACCAGCCACCAGAACCGCGGGCTTGCCACCGCGGACCGGAGGGTCCAGTCCCGCCCCGTCGGCCCCAGAGGAGGTCCGCCGACGGAATTCGGGCCATCCGCCTCGCCCACCTCCGGCAGGCGCTGTTCCCAGTTTGCCGGGACCAGCACCAGCAGGAGGAAGGCGGCGAGGGTAAAAAGCGCCATCCGCCAGCCCAGACGCAGGATCAACCACTGGGCCGCGGGGACGATCAGGATCACCCCCAGCCCGGTTCCGATGTCCGCGATGGCGATCGCGCGCCCCGTTCCCCGGGGGAACCACTTGGAGACGACCACCATGTTGGGGGTGCTCGTCAGGGCGCTGTTGCCGATCCCGGTCAGGATCCCATAGGTCAGGTAGAAATGCGAGAGAGAGCGGGCCATGGTCGTGGCGGCCATCCCGCCAGCCGTCACCAGCGCCCCGCCCACGAACAGGCGTCGCGGACCGAACCGGTCCAGGAGGAACCCCGTCAATGGTCCGCCCAGGCCGATCATCAGCGTGGCCACCGAGTAGATCCCGGCTGCCTCCCCGCGCCCCCACCGGAACTCCTCCAGCAGCGCGACGTATACCACGGGAAACGTGAGGAGCGCGCCATTCTGAACCGTCATGGTGAGCCCGGCGATGAGCAGGCTTCTCCAGGCAGCCGACAGCCGTGGCATCTCTCTCCCGGACGGGATCCATCCCGCCGACTCCGCGCGATCCGAACACACAAAAGCCCCGCCCTTGCCGCGCGAAAGGACGAGGCTCCATTCCCGCAGGGTCCGGCCGGATCAGGGCGTGCCCCCCATCCCCCTCTCGGCTTCCTGCGTCCGCAGGGCCAGGCCGCGTTTCACCCTGGCGTCACACATCTCCACCGCAAAGGAGTGGGTCCCGTCCTGGCCAGGAAAATCCGTCACGATGAATTCGACGTCTCCTTGCTGCCAGCGGTGCTCCACGAATGCAAGGTCGCCTCCGCTCCCGTGATCCCGTCGCAGCGCCGGGGGGCCGAACCGCGCGACGGAGGAGGCCAGCGGATCCGTGGTCGCGTTCTCCCAGATCACGGAGAACAGGCGCTCTTCGGCGAAACAGTAGGTAACGCTCTCGAACGGCGAGCTGCCCGGGTCCAGGCTGTGCCGGATGCAGGTGGTACCCCCCACGAAGGGGAACTCATCGAAGAGGACGTTCCCCAGGCAGGTGAGGACGCGTTCCAGCGCCATCCCCAGGTGGATCTCGCCCACCTGACTCGGCAGCGGCTCCAGCCCCTGGCTCACGGCCCCCCCGGATGTCCCACCAGGGTACCCACGAATGCGACCGGGGACTGGAGACAGCAGACGGGGGTCGGGCCCCTGTCTCCCGTCCCCTGCCACCCGTCCCCTGTCTCCGTCTTCCCTCTGCCTCCGTCGTGCAACTGAGTGCCTGGGGCAAATGCCTCAGCAGAAATCCACCAGCACTTGGCAAAAACATATACCATGATTCCGAACCCGATTCTATGGAAAGTTCTGATGGGGTGGTGGCAAAAGAAGGGAGGCGGCAGAAAGCACACGGCCCGGGGAGAACTTCCCCGGGCCGTGAAGAGCCGCCCGTCGTCCCGCAGCCGACGGCGGGACCAGGACGACGGGTCGTGCCGGCCCGCCCCGGAGGGTCCAGGCGGGCCG
>JACPAT010000179.1 GCA_016180655.1 Candidatus Methylomirabilota bacterium
CCGGATCCATCTGCTTGCGGGCCTCGCCGGTGGCCATGGCGATCCTGGCCACGGCGGCGGCAATGCTGGGGGCGACGTGAAAGTCGAAGATCGCGGGGAGGATCCGCTCCGGGCTGCGATCCGCCTCCGGCACCACGGCGGCCAGCGCCTTGGCCGCCTCCAGGAGGATGGTCGTGGTGACGTTATGCGCCTGCACGTCCAGGAGGCCGCGCAGCACGCCGGGGAACACCAGGGCGATGTCCATTTGATTGGGGAAGTCCGGCCGCCCGGTGGCGACGATCTTCGCGCCGGCCTGCTTGGCCTCGGCCGGCGAAATCTCGGGCGTCGGGACCGCCAGGGCGAAAACGATGGCGTCCTGCGCCATGCCGGACACCATCTCGGGACTGACCGTGTGTGCCGCCGAGAGGCCGACGAAGACATCGGCCCCCTTCAGGACGTCGGCCAGCGATCCGGCGGCGTTCTGGGGGTTGGTCTGCCGGGCGATCTCCGATTTCACCCAGTCCATGTGGGAGGCCCGGTACTTGTGCAGGGAGCCGGCCCGGTCGCAGACGATGAGCTGTCGCGCCCCGGCCGCGAGCAGCAGGCGCGCCACCCCCAGGCCGGCCGAGCCCGCCCCGCCGATGATGATCCGCGCGTCTTCCAGCCGTTTCCCCACCAGCGGGAGGGCGTTGCTGAGCCCGGCCAGCACCATCACGGCCGCCCCGTGGGCGTGGTTGTGAAAGACCGGGACATTCACCGCCCGCTGCAGGTGATCCTCCAGCGAGAAGCACCGGGGCGAGACGATGTCCTCCAGGCAGAAGGCCCCGAAGGTGGGCGCCAGCATCGTCACGGCCTGGATCATCTCGTACAGCCCCTCGGTCCTCAGGCACATGGGCAGGGCATCGATACCGGCGAAGGTCTTGAAGATGACCGACTTGCCTTCCATCACCGGCAGGGCCGCCTCGGGCCCCACCTGTCCCAGGCCGAAGATGGCCGAGCCGTCCGTGATCAGGCCGACGGTGTTGCCCCGGCACGTGTATTCGAAGGAGTGCTTGGGATCGCGGAAGATCTCCATGCAGGGCTCTGCGACCCCGGGGGTGTAGACCAGGCTCAGCGTGGCCCGGTCCTTGATCGGGACCTTGCTCTCCACTCCGATGAGGCCATGATGTCGGCGGCGATACTCCAGGGCATCGGTTTCCAGGGCCATGGTCCGCTCCATCCCGAGGGCCGATCCCCACGACTCGGTCCTCCGGGCGTTCGGGTGTTACGGCTGCGGCGGCCACCAGGGCATCTCACGGCAGCCCGCCACACGTCACACAAAACAGGACTCGAACACTCTTGAGATGATCAATGCCACTCCCCCGCATTGTCCCGGCAATTCCGATACCAAGGTCCTTGCCACGCTGCCAGCCTGGGTGGCGACCCCGGGGAAAGACTCATCCCCGCGAAAAAGCCAGGAGGAGATGCATCGCCTCGCCCTGCGCTTGGTCACCGACACGCGGAGGGACTGCTGCGCGATTGGATTCCCCTGAGGCAACGTAGCCAGCACCTGAGCCACAAAGTCTCGCCCTCATGCCGGCCCTCCCGATCGCGACGGGCCGGCCGCGCGCCGCGGCAAGCGGATTAATGCCACCACGATTCTTCTTTTTTCCCGCCCGGGATACGTCCCCGAGACTCGGCCCGAGGCCGATCGGGACACTTGAAACCGAAAGGGTGGCGACCTATATTTCTTAGCGAGTGGTTCTGGGGCGAGGTCCTCTTCGCGCGACGGCCAGCGGCGTTGGAGGGAACAGGGAGATGAACCGGCGAACGAGGCCTCGCCCTTTTCGCGCCCTCCCCGGAAGGGGCCTGCGGATGTTGGTTGGCGCAAAGGCCAAGGGGTGATGCACAACCCAACAACCCGTGAGCCCCTTCCGCTATTCTCTGACGACCCCGGCGACTTCCTGGTCCCGGGGTCGTTCCGATTTCAACCCAAATATTTCACCGCCAATCCCGCCAACGGCGGGACAAGAACGCAAGGGTACGTCAGGCCATCGGGGAGGTTCTTGGCTGACTTGGCGCCTTGGCGGTGAAATGGGTGGGATTAGGCGACGGCCTTGTCTGCCGGGCGGGATCGGGCGCGGAACACCTCGCAGAGGTGGTGCTCCGCCGTGGTACAGAGGTGCAGGTAGTGTGGGACGGGTGGGACCATCAACCGGCCGTCCAGACGGGCGCAGCAGATCCCCTCGACGGGCCAGAGCCAGTCCGCCACCGCCGGCTTCAGGAAGGGACACCGGTCCATGACAGGACGTCTATCTTCCCCAGTCAAAGACCGAACCTCAAACGTCACGCGAGCCTCCGGTCGGATTCCGTTCAGTTTCCCCCGCTGAGACTCAGGATATCAAGGAACGTGCCATCACCCCCTGGCATTCCCGGGAGCAACTTACCCTGACTCTGGGTCGCCCCCTTCCTTCCCAGGCTGTGCCTTCTTGACCCTCTTCCTTCTGCCCCCGGCCCGATCCGGCGTCCGGGTCTCCACCTGCCTGCCCGCTGATCTCTCGCTCCCGAACATGACCCCGGCGAACCGCCCATTCCTCGCCTCTGCCAGGAGCCGGGTTGCCTCTTCCCGGGTGAGGGTTGCCTCCTTTACCGCGCGGGTCACGATGTCCTCCCAGGTGGGGACCGTCCCGGGGAGGTGCAGTTGCCCTCGGACCGCACGACGATCCATCAGCATCCGCAGGTAGACGCTTTCCGCCAGGGAATCCGATGCCCGCTCGATGATCCGCTTCAGCAACTCGTGCGGCATGGCCCTCAGCGTGCACCCTGTCGGTGGACGGAACGGGACGCAAAAACACGAACGCCTCAGTGCGGTCCGACTCGGACGTCACTGAGGCGTCAGATCTCTCTGCCGGGCCGGCCGCCTCGGCCTCTCCCGACATCCTCTGGCCATGACGTTCAGCACCTTCTCCAGGCCACGGTTCCAGGCACCTATAATGTAGACCTCGCCCCCCGGGGTGTCAATGTCCCGGCAGCGGTCCACGCTTGGACCACCTCGAGTCGAAAAGACCCTTCCTGCCTTCCGCCTTCTGGAACCTCAGGCAGCATGGGCCACGGCTTCCACCCTCACCGGCCGGATGGAGAGGACGGGACAGGGCGCTTTCCGGACCACCCTCTCGGTCACGCTGCCCACCAGCGCGTGGCTCAACCCGGTGCGGCCGTGGGTGGCCATCATGATCAGGTCCACCCCCTTGAGCCGCGCGGCACGGACGATCTCCAGGGAGGGCACGCCGGGCAACACCAGGATCTCGGTCTCCAGGGTCTTCCGCACCCCGGGGGGCACGTGCTTGGCATACTGCTCGCGAATCTCCTGGCCCAGATCTTCGTACACCTTGTCCACGGGGTGGGGCGGGATGTGCGCCTTCGAAATGCTCTCCAGGGTCTCATTGGGCACGACGTGGAGCAGGACCAGCTTGGCGCCGAATGTCCGCGCCAGCTCCGCGGCGTGGCGCAGGGCGTAGCTCGAATGCTCGGAGAAATCCGTGGGGGCCAGAATCTGCGTGAGGCGCAACATGGTATCCCCTCCTTTCTCCTTCGAGGGTGGGGCCTATGATTCGTCGTCCTTCTGGATCAGCGTGGCCTGGAACTGCGCCACCAGAGCGGCGGGCGCCCTGGGGCCCAGGCGCACCAATAAAAGATTTGCGCGGTCGTACCGGATGTTCGGCTCGTCGGTGATGGAGGGCTCGAACCCGTGCGCCCCGAAGAGCCGGAGCATCATGTGGCGGTACCCCGCCATGCCCAGGCTGCTCCCCTCCAGGTCCCAGCACCAGGTCAGGGCCTCTGCGTAGACGATCGTGGCATCGAAGTCAGGCGAGGAGAACGCCCGACGCATGAGTTGGCTGGCCAGTCCCAGGCCGCGCAGGCCGCGGGCGACCTCGATCCCGCCCAGCTCGAAGATCTGTCCGGGGGGCAAGGGTGCCCAGCGGCTGTCCGCCTCCGGGGGATGGAAAGTGAGGTAGGCGACCAGACGGCCCCCGCAGTGGGCCACCAGCACGCGGCTCCGCGGAAGCGCCGCCACCTTCACGAGGGCGGCGGACTGGCGGGCTGCGGCCTGCGGGGCGTAGCGACTGAAGGCCCCGATCCCCGGATCGGGCAGCAATTCCCGAAGGAACTCCGGCGGACAATGATCCCGGAATTCCACAGGGACCTGGGGCGATGGCCTCGCCTGCGAAGGCTGGTCGGACTGGACCATGTTGGGATGCTGAAGCAACCCCTGCATGCGCTGTCTCGCTCGTGCGCCCGGTCTTCCCCGACCGCGGCGGAAGCGCGGCAGCGCGTGCGCCCACCCGCCCTGCCGCGAGCCTGCCTCCCAAGCTCAGCAAGGGGCATACCAAGCCCCGGCAGGGCGCCTCGAATCAGAGAATCTCGACAGCTCTTCCCCGCAATCTTCGCAACCTCAAGAATTGTCGGCGTCGACGAAGAATCTTGCCAGGATCTTCGCGCCGGAGGAGACACGCGTGCCTGGAAGCACATCTCTCAGGGTGGGGCGCTCTGTCACACGGCGTGGCTGGTCTGGCAGATCGGGCGGGATGCGGGCTTCCTCCGGTCGTCGGGTGCTCTGTCAACCAATGCCGGGCCCCCGCGGCTCATGGCCCTCTCAGGCTCTTCTTGGGGACCTGACACTCATTGGTCATTGGCCATTTGTCATTGGTCATTCGCAATTCGTCATTGGTCATTGGATTTGATGCCGTACCGCCGGATCTTGCGGTACAGGGTCCGCCGATCGATCCCCAGGATGGCGGCCGTCCGGATCTGGTGCCACTTCGTGCGCTGCAGAATCGCCCGGATGTAGTCCCGCTCCAGGTCTTCCAGGGTCGCTTCCTGGGCCAGGGCCCGCTCCACCGGGCCGGCCCCGCCCGCAAGGTGCGGGGGCAGGTCCGTGGGCAGGATGGCGGGCCCACGCCCCAGCGTCACGGCGCGTTCGATCACGTTTTCCAGCTCGCGGACGTTGCCGGGCCAGGGATAGCTCAGGAGGATCCCCATGGCGTCCTTGGAGATCTCGCGGATGGCGGAGTTGGATTCCTGGGCGAATTTCTGCATGAAGTGATTCGCCAGGAGCGGGATGTCCTCCTGGCGGTCCTTGAGATCCGGCAGCGTGATGGGAACCACGTTCAGGCGGTAGTAGAGGTCCTCCCGGAAGGTCCCCTCCTCCACGGCCCGCTTCAGGTCCCGGTTGGTGGCGGCGATGACCCGGACATCGATCTTGATGGTCCGGGTGCCCCCCACCCGCTCGACCTCCCGCTCCTGGAGGGCCCGGAGGATCTTGGCCTGGAGGTCGAGCCGCATGGAGCCCACCTCGTCCAGGAACAGGCTCCCCCCCGTGGCCAGCTCGAACTTCCCCACCTTGGTGGCGATGGCCCCGGTGAAGGCCCCCTTCTGGACGGCCTTGGCCACCAGCTCCTTTCCTGTCCCGCTCTTGCCGTAGATCATCACGGTGCTGCGGCTGCCCGCCACCTGCTCGATCAGGCCGAACACTTCCTGCATGGCCCGGCCCTTCCCGATCAGGCTCTCGAAGTGGTAGCGGGTGCGCAGCTCGTGCCGGAGCGCCGTGACCTCGTGCCGCAGGCGCCGCTCCTCCAGGGCCTTCCCGATGGTGAGGAGCATCTCGTCGATCTTGAACGGCTTGTTGATGTAATCGTAGGCGCCCTCCTTCACCGCCTGGACCGCCTGGTCGATGGAGCCGAAGGCCGTCATGATGATGACGATGATGTCGGGGTTCAGCTCCTTGATGGACTTCAACGCCTCCATCCCGCCGAGCCCCGGCATCCGGACATCCGTCACCACCAGGTCCACCGGCTCCTTTTCCAGCAGGGCCAAGGCCTGGGCCCCATCCCCCGCGGCGGCGACCTGGTAGCCGTTCTTCTCCAACACCTTGGCGAGCAGCTCCCGCATCTGCTCCTCGTCGTCCACGATCAGCACCCGCTCCTGCGACGTCATGCCGCGACTCCTTCCACGGGCAGCCGGATGGTGAAGGTGGTCCCGCGCCCCACCTCACTGGCTACCTCGATCGTTCCGTGATGGTCCTCCACGATCCGCCGCGCGATGGCCAACCCCAGGCCCGTGCCGCGGCCCACCCCCTTGGTGCTGAAGAACGGGTCGAAGATCCGGGGCAAATGCTCCGCCGGGATCCCAATCCCGGTGTCGGCGATGATCACCTCGACGCCCAGCGGCGCGGACCGGCCGGCCCGGCGAGGCCGATCCGACGCGGGGACGGTGCGGGTCCGGAGGGTGAGGCTGCCGCCGGCCGGCATGGCGTGCCAGGCGTTGATCACGATGTTGAGGAAGGCCTGCTCCAGTTGGTTCTCGTCGCCCGCGATGGCGGGCAGGTCGGCCTGGAGATCAGTGTTGATGGTGATCCGCTCCTTGGCGATCTGGTGCTCGGTCAGGCCCAGGATCTCCCGCAGCAGATCGTTCAGCTTCATCGGCTGAACCGCCATGCGGGCCGGGCGAGCGAAGTTCAGCAGTTGCTGGATGAGCTTGGTGATGCGGTCCGTCTGGGCGACGATGATCTCCAGCTCTCGCGGGCGGTGCCGGTCCGTTCCCCACTCCATCATCAGGTATTCCGCGGAGCCTGAGATGACGTTCAGGGGGGTGCCGATCTGGTGGGCGATCCCGGCCGCGAGCTGGCCGACCACCGCCAGCTTCTCCGCCTGCTGCACCTCGCGCTCCAGCGCCACGCGCTCGGTCACATCCTCGATGGCCAGGACGGCGCCCTCCACCTCTCCGGTCGAGCCGCGCAAGGCGCTGCCCCGGATATTGAAGACCGCCCGGCCGCGGTGCCGCGTCTCATGTTCGAAGTTGTGCAGGCTGAACGTGCGCTGCTCCCCACGGAGCAGCCGGTCCACCTCCTCACGCAATCCCTCCCGCTCGAAGGGGGGAAACGCCTCGAACAGATTCTGGCCCAGGACCTCGGACTCGGGGATCCCGTAGCGCTCGACGATGGCCCGGTTCCAGGTGCGGATCCGGTACGTCCGGTCCAGTCCGATGATGCCGTCGGTCACGTTCTGGATCACGCTCCGGGTGTACTCGCTCTCCTGGAGGAGTCGCCGCCGCGCCTCATGCAGGGTGCGGGCCAGCAGATTGAATTCCCGCGTCAGCCGGGCCACCTCGTCCCGGCCGGGAACGGTGACGTCCTCTGGCGTCTCCCCCCGCCCCAGGGCGGCGATCCGCCCCATCAGGCCATGCAGCGGCAGGCTCACCGTGCGGCGGATCGTGACGGAGACCAGGAGCACGAGGACGACGGACACCACCGCCAGCATACCCAGGAAGTAGTTCCGCTCACGGTCGAGGATCTCCTGCAAGCTCTGCAGACTCACCGAGACCCGGAGGCCGCCCAGCAATTCTCCGTCCCCCATCAGCGCCACGAAATGGCTTCGCACCGGGGTTCCGCCCTGCTGTTCCGTGAGGCCCACGCCCCGAGGCAGACTCGACAGCGAGGCGAGCTCCTGCCGTCCGATCGCGCCGGCGGTTGTCGCCAGCCCCCACGTCAGGATCGGACGCCCCTGCGGATCGTAGACCGCCAGGCCGAACCGGCTCCGCTCCAGGGCGGACCGCTCCACGATGCGCTGGATGTCGGCCGGATTGCGACGCTGGAGCGCCTCGCCAACGGCGATGGCCAGGGTGTTGGCGATCCGCTCTGCCTCCTCCCAGACCTCCCGCTGGTGCACGTCCCGCTCCCGTCGCAAGGTCACGGTGGCAAAGAAGATCAATACCAGGAGGAGCGGGATGAGCAGCCACAGGGTCAGCTTGGTCCCGAGGCTCATTCGGTCCCTCTCGGCCTCGACAGGACGAGGGCGCAGCCTTCGATGGGGTCGGTCAGTTGCCCCTGGGGGGTTGGATAGATCCCCACCCCGACCATCGCCATTTCGCGGTCCACTATACCTGACATGCCCCACCGCCGCAATGATCACGGCAGGGATGTCCCATGCTGGACACATTGCCCCACTGCGAAAACTTGGGCCAGGTGTGGAAATGCAGACCGGCTTCCCTACCCAGGATCTGGCCATGACGGGTGCGGCGACCCCTGGCGCATGTCACCCTTGACAGCAGGGGTCACACGTCTTATCATATGAGTATACTTTTATATAAGCAGGATTTGAGCCATGGGTTTCTCGCTAGCAGCGGTGCAGGGGTTTTTCAAAGTTCTGTGTGACGATAGCCGCCTGCGGATCCTTCAGGCCCTTGGTGGTGGTGAACGCTCAGTGTCCGAGATCCTAGAGCGGACCGGGCTCCCCCAAACTCTTGCCTCGTTCCACCTTCGCATCCTTCGGGAGGCTGGCGTCTTGGCCGCCGAGCGGCGTGGCCCGTTCGTCTACTACCGGCTGGCGGAGCCTTCCCTGTTGAACCTGCTCGAGGCCTGCGCCAAGTACGCCGAATCTATGTCCGATCCCAAGGCGTCGAAGGCGTCGCCGGACTTCCAGTGGCCCCCCTGGGCCAGGATGTGTCGCATGATGGGGAATCGAAGGAGGTGAGGTGCGATGCCAATGTGGGGTGCGTACTGGGGATCACCATGGGCCGGATTCGGCTGGATTTTTCCACTGATCGGGCTTCTCTTCATGGTCGTCATGGTCTTTCTCTGCATGCGCATGATGGGCGGGATGATGAGAGGCGGTAGCATGGCTGAACACGGCAGTCACAGTGCCGGGAATGTCGAGGATCTCCGCAGGGAAGTCCAGGAATTGAGGGAAGAGATCCGGAAACTCCGCGGCCAGAGTTCAGGAGGGTGAGCACATGGATCCCAAGGGAATGAAGCCGCCCATGCCCGAGGGGATGGGCGTGCCACCCATGATGCAGCAGATGATGCAGAAGATGATGGCCGGGATGCAGGAGTTCAACCCCATGGCCATGTGCCAGGCCATGATGACTTCCGTCGCCAAGTCGGCGGAGTTGGCCGCCTATGCGACGCCGGAGGCTCGCGGGCTCTTCGAGGAGTGGGCACGGAGCGTCGAGGAGGAGGTGTTGGCCCTCTTGAAGAAGCGCGGTCGGGTGGACCTTCCCGAACTGGCCCATGAGCTGAAGATCAGTACCGAAAGCGCCCTATACTTCCTCGGAAAGCTCGTTCGCGAGGGCAAGGCCACCATCTCTGGAATCCAGGCGACCGAGGTGGGGGGAGGATCCTGATGGGCGAATTGGATGTGGCCACCATCCGCGAAGGCATCGCAGAGAAGTACCGCAAGGTCGCCGTTTCTCCCGGGGGCCTGTTCCGGTATCCGACGGGACAGGCGAGCGCCCGGGGCCTCGGGTATCCACCCGCTCTCCTGGCCGCCATTCCCCGGGCTATCCGCGAGCGGTTCGTCGGCGTGGGCAATCCCTTCGCTCTCGGACCCATCCATCTGGGCGAGGCCGTGCTGGATCTGGGGTGCGGGGCCGGGCTCGACACCCTCCTTGCCGCGCAACTCGTGGGACCCGCGGGCCGGGTCGCCGGGATTGACCTCTCGCCGGAGATGCTCGCCGTCGCCGAGGCGGGGCGCGCCGAGGCCGGATTTCCCCAGGTGGAATTCCGGGAGGCGAGCGTCGAGGCACTTCCGTTTCCGGATGCGTCCTTCGACGTGGCCCTGAGCAACGGCGTCCTCAACCTGATCCCCGACAAGCCGGCGGCGCTGCGCGAGATCTTCCGGGTCCTGCGGCCCGGCGGCCGCCTGCAGGCCTGCGACATCGGGCTGGTCGGTGACAGCCTCCCTCCAGACAAAGCCCGCTGGTCCGACTGAATCGCCGGCGCCGTGACGAGGAAGGTCTTCCTCGCAATGCTCGAAGCCGCCGGCTTCACCGATTCCCGTCTCGCAGGAACGGGCCCATACCGCACCTCGGGCCACACGCAGGCCACCTTCTACACCGCCCGGAAGCCTCTCCTCGGTCCACGCCATTCCCCTCGATAGCCGCTCAGAGCCGCCCGCCGGGAGGCGATCCCCGGACCTCTCGACCGCGGCCCGCTGCGGAGAGCGAAGAGGAGTGTCCAGGAGAGGTTCAGATGCGAGTCGGGGACCCTCGAGCCGTGCCCCATGCGATGCGGCCGCCGTGCAACTCCACGAGGCGGCGCGTCAGGGCGAGGCCGAGACCCGTCCCCTCGTGGCGCTTGCTGGCCGTGGCGTCGAGCTGGACGAATTCGTGAAAGAGGCGGGGCAGATCCTCCGCCCGGATCCCCATACCGCTGTCCGTCACGCGGAGTTCCAGGCATTCCCCGATTTCGGATTGCGGATTGCGGATTGCGGATTGGGGGGGCGTATCCGTGGCAGACAATCCCGCATTCCGCGATCGGGTACCCTGTGGGTGTTCCGCAATGCCGGGGACGCGCCGGGCGCGGATCGCGATAGTGCCGCCGTCCGGGGTGAACTTTATCGCGTTGCTCAGCAGGTTGAAGAGGATCTGTTTGAAGCGGACCGGGTCGGCCTCCAGGGGGGCCAGGTCCTTCTCGATCTCGGCCTGGATGGTCTGGTTCCTCTGGGTGGCGAGGCCCTGGACGATCACGAGGCCATCCTCCAGGGTCTCGGCCACGGACATGGGTTGGAGGTAAAGGACGAGCTTGCCCGCCTCCACCTTGGCGAGATCCAGGATGTCACTGATGAGGTTGAGCAGGTGCTTGCCGCTCACGTGGATGTTGGTGACGTATCTCTCCTGTTTCTCCGTCAGGGAACCGACGAGCCGATGCTGAAGCAGGTCGGAGAAGCCGATGATGGAGTTCAGGGGGGTTCGCAGTTCATGGGACATGTTAGCCAGGAACTCTGACTTGTAGCGGCTGGCCCGCTCGAGCTGCTCGCTCTGCTCGCGGAGTTCCTGGTACAGCCGGGCGTTGGCCACGCCGATGCTCGCCTGGTTGGCCAGGGTCTGGCACAGCCGGATTTCGTTCGTCGAGAACGGCCGGCGTAGATCGAATTGGGCGAC
>JACPAT010000180.1 GCA_016180655.1 Candidatus Methylomirabilota bacterium
GACCCGGCCCATTCACGCGCTCACGCGAGGCGTCGCCGCCGTGGGCCGGGGGGACCTCAACCAGCGCATCGAGGTGGACTCCTGCGACGAGCTGGGGCAATTGTCCGCCGCCTTCAACGAGATGACCGTCCAGCTCGCTCGGGTTCGGGAACTGGAAGAGCGGTTGCGTCGCGCCGACCGCCTGGCGGCCCTGGGGACCATGGCCGCCGGGATCGCTCACGATATCCGCAATCCCCTCACGTCCATCCTCATCTTCTCCCAGCTCATGTCTCTCCACCACGACGACCCGGACGTCCGGCAGAAGTTCGACCGGGTCGTGCCGCGGGAGCTGGAACGGGTCCAGAGCGTCATCGAGGACATGATGGAGCTGGCACGGCCGGCCGCCCTCAACCTCGAGCCCACCAACCTGAACGAGGTGCTGACCCAGGCTCTGGAGCTGTACGAGGAGCAGGCATCCACCCAGGGCGTGAAGGTCGCCCGGGAGTTCGACCCCGATCTGCCGTTCTGCAACGCCGACAGGAAACGCCTCCATCGGTGCCTCAGCAACCTCCTCGCCAACGCCATCCAGGCCATGTCCAAGGGGGGCGATCTGGCCGTGCGCACCAGCCTGGTGTCGGATGTCCCCGCGGCCGCGTCCCAGGCGGCGGGCGACCCCTCCGACGCCATGATCCGCGTGACCATCGCCGACACGGGGCATGGCATCCAACCCGACCGCCTGTCCCGCATCTTCGACCCCTTCTACACGACCAAGGAGAAGGGGCTGGGTCTGGGCATGGCCATCACCCACCGTATCGTCGAGGACCACAAGGGGACCGTTGACGTGCAGAGCCAGGTGGGCCTCGGCACCACCTTCACCATCCACCTCCCGGTGAGCCCGTAGCCTCCGCCTCCCCCACGCGCTCGATCCACGCCCGATCACTCCTCCTCCCCGTGTGACGAATTCCCCGAGGCCCCCGGAGAGTGGGGGAACTACAGATGGACGCAGATGATCAAAGGCTGAACGAAATTTCCGGCAAAGTGATCGGTGCGGCTATACGGCTTCAGGTCAAACGGATCGTCCGGGACTTTTGAAAGACATCAGCGTGCATCTGCGTGTATCTGCGGTTGCGCCTAGGGAGACGGTGCGAATTCCGTTGACAGCCAAAAGAGGCGGATTGTATTTTCCGCCTGCCTGCGTCCCACCTGTCTGCCGTGCCTGCCTGTGCGTTGCACGCAGACAGGCCGGCGAAGACAGGCGGAGGGGCAGGCCTGCCCGCACATTGCCATGCACACCCACGCGGCCATCCGTCTCGGACAGGTGACCAAGCGCTTCGCCCTCGGCCCCGACGCGGAGTTCACCGCCGTCGCGGACGTGTCGCTGGAGGTCCAGGCGGGCGAGTTCGTCTCGGTGGTGGGCCCCTCCGGCTGTGGGAAATCCACGTTGCTGGGGATGATCTCGGGCTTGCTGCCTCCCAGCTCGGGACGCATCCTCGTGGAGGGGGAAGCGGTGGCCGGGATCAACAAGAGGCTCGGGTACCTCTTCCAGCGGGACGCCTTGCTCCCCTGGAAGACGATCCTGGACAACGTGGCGGTCCCCCTCCTCTTCCGCGGATGGGATGCCCGGTCGGCGCGCGCGCGGGCGCGCGACTGGATCCAGCGGGTCGGCCTGACTGGGTTCGAAGGCTACCATCCGAACCAGCTCTCCGGCGGGATGCGCAAGCGCGTCTCCCTGGCCATGACCCTGGTCTACGAGCCGGAAATCATCCTGATGGATGAGCCCTTCGCCGCCCTGGACGTCCAGACGCGGAACCTCATGGAGAACGACTTGCTGGAGATCTGGGCCCAGGAACGCAAGACGGTCCTCTTCATCACCCACGACCTGGAGGAGGCAATCGCCCTCTCGGATCGGGTGATCGTGATGACCGCCTCCCCCGGGCGGGTGAAGGGGGCCTACGACATCCCCCTGGGGCGGCCGCGCTCCGTGACCGAGGTCCGGTTCCACCCGGCCTTCGGTCCCCTCTACGAGGCCATGTGGAAGGACCTGAAGGACGAGGTCCAGATCAGCTATGAGAAGAGCCGCCGCCTCGCTTGACATCCTGGGATGGCGCCTGCTCCTCCTGGCCGCCTTCCTGCTGTTGTGGGAGGTGTCGGTCCGCCGGGGATGGATCGACCGGTTCTTCGTGAGCCAGCCGAGCCATCTTTTCCGGCAAACCTGGGACTGGGTCGCCAGCGGCTACGTCTTCCGCCATCTCTGGGTCACCATGGAGGAGATGCTGCTGGGGTTCCTCGCCGGCACCCTGCTGGGGATCCTGGTCGGCTTCCTTTTCGCCTTCATGCCCGTCGTGGCGCGCATCTTCGACCCGCTGATGGTCCTGCTGAACGCCCTGCCGCGGGTGGTCCTGGCCCCCCTCTTCGTCCTGTGGTTCGGCCTGGGTCTCTTGTCCAAGGTGGTCATGGCGGTCTCCCTGGTGTTCTTCGTGGTCTTCTTCAGCACCTACACCGGGCTCCGGGAGGTGGATCGGGATATCGTGAACAATGCCCGGATCCTCGGCGGCTCCCGCCGCCAGTTGATCCAGCATGTGTACGTCCCGGCGGCCATGGCCTGGATCTTCAGCTCGCTCCGCACCAGCGTGGGCTTTGCCCTGATCGGCGCCGTGGTGGGCGAATACCTGGGCGCCAGCGAGGGGATGGGGTGGGTGATCGCCTACGCCGAGGCGCAGTTCAACTCCACCCAGGTGATCGCCGGCCTCTTCGTCCTCATGGCCGTGGTGGCCCTGATGGACTTCGGCTTGAAGCGACTGGAAGAACACTTCTCGCACTGGAAGGCCTCCTGACGGGGGCCCCAAGGAGGGAACCATGACACGATGGCTGCGCATCACGCTGGCCCTGGCCATTGCCTTGACGGGGTGGCAGATCGCCTGGGCGGCAGAGCGGGAGAAGGTGGACTTCGGCGTCGGGTCGGCGCCGGGGGCCTCGGTCTACATCCAGGTGGACCTGGCCAAGGCCCTGGGCTACTTCGCGGAGGAGGGGCTGGACGTCAATCTCCAGCACTTCAAGGGGGGCGCCGTCGCCGGCGCCGCGCTGGTCGGGGGGTCCATCGAGATCTCGGCCAACGCCGTTGACCACGTGATCAAGGCCAAGCAGCAGGGGAAGGAGCTGCGGATGATCGTCTCCTTCACCCACCTGCCGGGCACGCCCCTGGTCGTCAACACGAAGTACCGGAACGAGATCAAGAGCCCCAAGGATCTCCGGGGCCGCCCCGTGGGGGTGACCGCTCCGGGGTCGGCCACGGATCTCCTGATGCGCTACATGATGAGCAAGGAGGGGGTCCGGCCCGAGGAGATGAAGATCATCGGCGTGGGAACCAACACCATCGTCCCGGCCATCGAGAACGATCAGGTGGTAGCCGCCATAGGCGTGGACCCGTGGGTTACCCACCTGGTGAAGCGCGGGAAGGGCTTTCTGCTGGTCGATCTTCGCACGGAGAAGGACACCCGCGCCGTCTTCGGCGGGCCCTACCAGTTCACCGGGCTCCTGGCCCGGGCGGATATCATCGAGCGGCGGCCCGGCATGATCCAGAAGGTGGTGAACGCCCTGGTGAAGGCCAACCGGTGGATGGCGGCGAACCCGGTTGAGAAGTGGGCCGAGGTCTTGCCCCCCGAACTCGTGGGTGACCGGGCCACTTGGATCGAGTCGTTCAAGGCCTCGAGGGAGACGTTCACGGCCGACAGCCTCCCCACGAAGGAGGCCGTCATGACCGTCCTTCGCACCTTCGAAGCCGTCGGGCAGATTCCCAACGCCACCAGGATGGATCCCGATGGGCTGATTGACACCCGGTTCGTGCGGAAGGCACTGGAGCGGAAGTAAACCGTTCGGCTGTTCGGTGGTTCGGGGGCACCCACGACACGGCGGTCCGCTTGGGAGCAGACCGCGGTGCAGTGGGTCCCGGT
Organism: Candidatus Methylomirabilota bacterium; assembly: GCA_016180655.1. Classification (GTDB taxonomy): domain Bacteria; phylum Methylomirabilota; class Methylomirabilia; order Methylomirabilales; family 2-02-FULL-66-22; genus 2-02-FULL-66-22. The sequence continues at coordinate 3,930 of JACPAT010000180.1, forward strand.
GGTTCCCGAACGACCGAACTGCCGGGACCCACGGCACCGCGGTGGATCACCACCGCCGTGGCGTGGGTGCCCCGAACTGCCGAACGCTTTAGAAGAGACGGAGGCCGTCCCGGTCAATCGCCAGGACCAGGGCGCGGGCGGTCACATTCGCCCGCGCCTTCCAGCAGGCCGCCATTCGCTCCCCGATCTCGCCCCCGTCCCCGGTGGTGAGCGCCAGGAGCGTCGGCCCGGCCCCGCTCAGGAAGCAGGCCAAGGCACCCGCCCGTTCCCCCTCCGCCAGCACCTCCGCCATGCCCGGCACCAGCACCGCCCGATAGGGCTGGTGCAGCCGATCCTGCGCGGCCTCACGCAGGAGGTCCAGACGCCCGGCGTGCATGGCCGCCAGGAAGAGGGCCACCCGTCCCACGTTGAAGACCGCATCCGCCCGGGGCACCGTGGAGGGCAACGCCCTCCTGGCCTTGGCCGTGGAGAGGTGAAACTCGGGGATGACGGCGATGGCCTGCAGGGCTTCGGGGACCGGGAACTTCACGCAGCGGACCTTCCCCTCGACCAGCGTGGAGACAGTGAGGCCGCCAAGCAGGGCCGGCGTGATGTTGTCCGGGTGCCCCTCGAAGGGGAGCGCGAGATCCAGCATCTCCTCGGGGCCGAGCGTCGCGCCGGCGAGCGCCGCGGCCGCGGCCACGCCGCCCAGCGCGGCCGCCGAGCTGCTGCCCAGGCCGCGACTCAGCGGGATGCGGTTCAGCATCCGGATCCGGAAGCCGTCGGTGCGGACGCCCAGCCGCTCCAGCGTCTCGGCCACGCTGCGGGCGACCAGGTTCCGCTCGCGGAGCGCCTGGAGCCGCTCCGCCCCCTCCCCCTCGACCGTGAGCGTGAGGCCGGTGCCGGTGAGCTCCACCTCGATCTCGTTGTAGAGCGCGAGGGCCATCCCCAGGGCGTCGAACCCCGAGCCCAGATTGGCCGTGGATGCCGGCACCCGCACCCGGACCTTCTGCCGATCACTCACGCAGCACCCCCTCTCCCTGCTTCCCTGCTCGATCTTTCTCGGCTCGCGACTCTAGGCTCTCGGCTCGCGGCTCTCGACTCTCCCCTACACCCCTGCCCCTCTGCTCTGCCGCCCTGTATACCCCAAGCCGACGGCACACCGCAAGTCCCCTCCCCGCAGCATGCGTGGTTGAGATCCATCCGGCGCGCAACCGCGAACGGCGGGCGTTGACTCCACCGCACCAGAACAGAGTGATTGCCCCCTCACCACACCCAATCGAGGACGGATCGCCGTCCGACGGAGAGACTTGACTTCCGGGGGCCTGGGGGCTATAAAGCCAGGACGGAGGCAGGCATGTTGAACGGCAAGCGTCTTGCGTTCGTGGGCGGCGGGAACATGGCCGAGGCCATGCTCCGCGGGCTCCTGGCGGCCAAGCTCATGGCCCCGGACGACGTGTTCGTTTCGGACGTGCGGGAGGGACGACGTGTTCGTTTCGGACGTGCGGGAGGACCGGCTCGCCTATCTCCAGGAAACCTACCGCGTCCACACCTCGGTGAGCAACGCCGAGGTGGCGAGCAAGGCGGAGGTCCTGGTCCTGGCGGTCAAGCCCCAGATCATGGGCCAGGTCCTGGACGGCCTGATTGACGTCGTGAACGGGGAGAAGCTGATCGTCTCCATCGCCGCGGGGATCACCACGACCTTCGTCGCCGACAAATTTCCCGGCCCGGTGCGGGTCATCCGGGTCATGCCCAACACGCCGGCCCTGGTCCTGGAAGGCGCCAGCGCCCTCACGAGTGGCAACCGCGCCACGTCCGAGGACCTGGAGATCGCCAAGCGCCTCTTCCGCGCCGTGGGGAAGGTGGTGATCGTGGACGAGTCCCTCATGGACGCCATCACCGGCCTTTCGGGCAGCGGCCCGGCCTACATCTTCCTCATCATCGACGCCCTCTCCGATGCCGGGGTGAAGGTCGGCCTGTCCCGGGACGTGGCCCAGCTCCTGGCGGCCCAGACGGTCCTGGGGGCCGCCCGCATGGTGCTGGAGACCAAGAAGCACCCGGGGGAGCTGAAGGATATGGTCACCTCGCCCGGCGGGACCGCCATCGCGGGCCTGCACACCCTGGAGCAGGGCGGGCTGCGCACCACCCTCATCAATGCCGTGGAGGTTGCCACCCTCCGCTCCAAGGAGCTGGGGCGGCGATGACCCCCACCATCCGGCCTCCCCGGCTGTGCGAGGGGATCTGATGTTCATCGCCGGCAACTTGCTGGACGCCCTGGCCCGGGTGCTGGACATCGCGCTCACGGCGTACTACTGGATCATCATCGTCCGGGCCCTGGTTTCCTGGGTGAACGCGGATCCCCGGAACCCCATCGTCCAGTTCCTCCACCGCGCCACGGAGCCCGTCCTGGCCCCCATCCGCCGCTGGCTGCCCAGCGGGCGGTGGGGGATCGATTTCTCGCCCCTGGTGGCGATCCTGGCCGTGATCTTCGTCCAGCAGTTCCTGGTGCGGTCGATCGGAGAGTTGGCCTGGAGGATGCGCTGATGGAGCTGTCCCCGCTCGAGATCACCCAACGGGAGTTCGCGAGAAAGTTCCGCGGCCTGGATCCCGAGGAGGTGCAGACCTTCCTGGAACAGATCGCGGAGGAGATGACCCGACTCGTGCAGGAGAATACCGACCGGGCCGCGCAGATCCAGCGCCTGGAGGCGCAGGTGCGGGTCCACCAGGAACGGGAGGACTCGCTGCGCAACACCCTGGTCACCGCGCAGAAAATGACCGAGGAGATCAAGGCCAACGCCTCGCGCGAGGCGGACCTCCTCATGAAGGAGGCGGAGCTGAAGGCCGAGCGGCTGCTGGAGCAGGCCCACCGGAAGCTCGCCCAGGTCCAGGCCGAGATCGCCGAGTTCACGCGCCAGCGCGACCTGTTCGCCGCCAAGCTGCGTGGCCTGCTCAAGACCCACCTGGAGCTGCTGGACTTCCAGCCGGAGCACCCGGCATCCGGCGCCGAACCCGCCAAACCGGGGTCTGCCTCGTAAATGGGAGGCGGCCGCCAGGCCATTTCTCAGGACGGCCCGGATGTCCTCCTGGCCGTTCGCGTCCAGCCTCGCGCCCCGCGGAACCAACTGGTCATGGCAGGCGAGCGTTCCAGAGGACCGGGTCCCGAAAGCATCACCATCCGCCTGACCGCCCCGCCCGTGGAGGGCGCCGCGAACGCCGCCTGCCGCGCCTATCTCGGCGACCTCCTGGGAATCGCCCCGTCCCGCATCACCCTCGTCCGCGGTGAGGCGGCGCGCAGGAAACTCCTCCGCATCCGGGACGCCGACGCGGCCACGGTCCTCGCCCGCCTGAAAAAGACACCTCCCCGCTAACCACAGATTACGCAGACCCCCCTCCCGTTCCCTCCCCCTCAGAGGGGGGAGGGTTGTGGTGGGGGTGGATCTGTGGAATCTGCGAAATCTGTGGTTAAAGATTCCCCTCGGGAAGTTCTGCGAAATCTGTGGGTGCTATTCGGGCTTCTGGCGGGTGACCTGGAATTCGAAGAGGCCGGGGGTATCGCGGCCCCCGACGAAGAAGGAGGCAAGGTCCAGGAGCAGGTGCCTGGCCTCCGGGTCAAGGGCGGGGAAGACCAGCAACCCTTCGCGCTGGCCACCGGAGGGGATGACCACGAACCGGCTGAAGAGGCTGGCCTGGAGGCTCAACAGGCGGGGGCCCGCGTCCTCCGCTCCGGCCAGGCGCTCGTACATCTCCTCGTAGGAGACGGGGCGTTCCCGCCGACCATCCTGGGTTACCAGCGCGGCCAGCGTGGGATCGAACTGGACCTCGTCACGCGTCTGATTGCGGACGCGGAGAAGAAAGACCGTGGGGGCATAGAACTGCTCCACGGCCGGTGCAGAGAGCCATCGGACCGTCACGCCGGCCCCTCCCAGAGAGGCGACAATCGATTCGCCGACCACCTGATGCGTGGCCTGCCGCTGGGGACTCGGGTGGATGGTCACCTCACCTCTGGGGGCAGTAGTGGCACAGCCCGCCACCCAGAGGCTCGCCCCAAAAAGGAAAGCGCGGGCAAGTCGCCCGCGCTCTCGCGTCTTGCGGACGTGATCCGCCACGTCAGGCGATCCGCATGGCACGCAGGCGCGCCACCCGCTCCTCGACAGGCGGGTGCGTGGAGAACAGATTCAGGATGCTGGAGCCGCGCAGCGGATTCACGATAAAGAGGTGGGCCGTGGCCGGATTGGCCTCCAGCGGCACGGCCGTGGCGGCCCGCTCCAGCTTCTCCAGGGCATCCGCCAGCGCCCGGGGCTTGCGGCTGATCTGGGCCCCCGACGCGTCCGCCTGGTATTCCCGCGCCCGGGAGATGGCCATCTGAATCAGCATCGCCGCCAGCGGAGCCAGGATCGCCAGCAACACCAACCCGACGACCCCGCCGATCCCCCCCTCGTCATCCTCGCTGCTCCGGCCGCCGCCGAACAAGGCGGCCCATTGGGCCATCCGCGCCAGCATCATGATGGCCCCGGCCAGGGTCGCCGCGACGGTGGAGATCAGGATATCGCGATTGCGGACGTGGCCCAGCTCGTGGGCCATCACCCCCTCCAGCTCGTCAGGGGTCAGGATCCGCAGGATGCCCTGGGTGGCGGCAACGGCGGCGTGCTCCGGGTTGCGGCCCGTGGCGAAGGCATTGGGCGTATCCGTCGGGATGACGTAGACCCGCGGCATGGGCAGGCCCGCCCGCTGCGCCAGGCGCCGCACAAGCGCGTGGAACTCGGGGGCCTCTGTCTCGCTCACCTCCTGGGCACCGTACATCCACAGGACGATCCGGTCGGACCACCAGTAGGAGGCGAAGTTCATCAGGCCGGCGAACAGGAATGCGATGACCATGCCCTGCTCGCCCCCCACCATCCCGCCGATCAGGATGAACAGGACGGTGAGGGCGGCCAAGAGGGCCGTCGTCTTCAGCGTGTTGGACATCGGT
>JACPAT010000181.1 GCA_016180655.1 Candidatus Methylomirabilota bacterium
CATCTTGCGGTCGAAGTCAGACAGGAGCAGGTGTTTGATGTTGTTGGTCTTGCTGAAGGTCTCCAGCGTCTCCGGGATATCAGCGCTGACGCCCACCACCTGGGCGTTGGCGGCTTCGAACTGGGGAAGGGTCACCTCGAAGCCGCTGATCTCCGCCGTTCAGGTTGCAGAGAAGGCCTGGATGAACGTGTAGATCACCACCGGGCCCTTGCCGAGCAGGTCGGCCAGCTTCACCTGTTTCCCGCCCGGGGCGGCCAGCGTGAAGTCCGGCGCCTTCTGTCCCACCTCGAGGGCGCTCACCGGGCCGGCGATGATCAGGCCGGCAATCACGGCCATAACGATTCCGAGAACGAGCGAACCTCTCTCGCGCATGTCCCCCTCCTGTATCGCGACCACAGAGTGCCCCTCGGCACGCCTCGGAATTCGGCTCCGGTCTTGGTTCCCGACTCATTGGATCACCTGGTCCGCCCGGGCGAGGATCTCCCGGGGGATGGTGACCCCCAGGCTCTTGGCGGTCTTCAGGTTGATGGCGAGCTCGATCTTGTTCGCCCCCTCGACGGGAAGGTCCTGGGGCCGCGCCCCCCGGAGGATCTTGGCGACGAGCCGGGCTGCCTGGACCCCGTCGGCGTGGGCGTTGGATCCATACGACACCACGGCGCCGCTCTGGACCCAGAAGGCCGTGTTGAACACGGCCGGCCACTTGGCCCCCAACTCCAGGTCCAGGATCACACCGGGGATATTCATGGTCACCGTCGGTGGGGCGAGCAACCCATCACCCGGCCGGAGGCCCTTGAGATGGGCGACCAGTTCCTCAGGCGTCCGCACCGGGCGAACCATCACTTCCAGCTTCAGCAGCGGGGCGACCTCCCGGGCCTTGCGGGCGGCTGCCAGGGACGAATCTTCGGTCGCGTAATACAGGGCCCACACCCGGCGTACAGACGGGAAGATCGTCTTCAGGATCTCCAGCCGCTTGGGCGCGAGTTCCGTGGCCAGGCTCGACACCCCGGTGACGTTCCCGCCCGGATGGGCGATCTCCATCACGATGCGGGCGGCCACTGGATCGCCCACCTGGGTGAAGACAATGGGGATCGTCCGGGTAGCCGCCTTGGCGGCCCGCGTGGCCTCCTCCGCTTCGGCAACGATGAGGTCTACACCGTCCTTGGCGAGGGCCGCCGCTGCGGCCGGGGCCGCCTGGACGTCGCCCCGCGTGAAGCGAATGTCGAAGGTCAGATCGCGACCCTCCTCGAGACCGTCCGCCTTGAGGCCCGCCTTCAGGCCCTCCACCACCGGGATGTTCTGAAAGAAGGCGGTGTGGAGCACACCGATCCGGTAGGGACGCTTGGCCTGCTGCGCCTGGGACGCGAGAGGCGCGGAGAGGAGGCCAAGGCCGATGGCGATGATCGGCCCGAGCGTTTGGAGTCTCATGTGAATCCGCTCACCTTTCCCCAGGGCGACCCCGGCGGCCTCTACGGAACCTTGGACGCGGATGGTGGCCCGGTGCCTAGTGGGCCGCGGCCCGGATCTGATCCGCCACGCTGGCCAGGTCCTCCTTCACGGAACTCCGGATCAGGGACTGGATGCCGCCGCCCCCATCGCCCCCGTAACGGGGGATGAGGTGGACGTGCAGATGGTTCACGTGTTGGCCCGCGGCCCAGCCGTGGTTCCATCCGACGTTCAACCCGTCGGGCCTCAGCGCCTTCTCCAGGATGCCCATGACGGCCTTCACCCCGCTGAAGAGGGGACCCACGTGCCGATCCTCGAGGCGGTCCAACCGCTCGGCGTGCACCTTCGGGATGACCATCGTGTGGCCCCGCGACGCGGGATGGATGTCCAGGAAGGCCAGGACGCTCTCGTCCTCGTAGACCGTGTGCGCCTTGATCTCGCTCGCCACGATCTTGCAGAAGATGCAGTCCGCCATGCGACGATCTCCTTGTGCCCCGAAGGCCCACGAGCACCCGAGTCCATCCGGCCCGTCTCGACGGCCTTCCTGCTTCGTGTTGCCCCCCGATGAGTGCGGGGGCATTCTATCCGTCCACGGCAGCCTCGCGCAAGGGCAAAGCCTGTTCAATCGAGCACTCGCTCGCACCAGGAGAAGCCAGTTTGTCTCGTAAGGCGGAAGGGGTAAGGAGTCAGGGGATCCCCTGACGCCCTCACGCCTTACGTTTCACGACACGCCACGGCGCGAGATGCACGCTCGCCGTCGCGTGATTCACCTTGACATGTCCGGGGGGTCTCGATAGCCTACCCGCGACGAATCGAGGGGGCGCAAAGCGAGCGATCCGATGCGTGAAGTCCTCACGATGTGGCGCCACACCAAGATGGTTGTCCTCGTCGCCCTCACCGCGGCGGTCTATGCCGCGATCCTGATCCCGCTGAAAGGCATCCCGCTCATCCCCGGCTTCACCGAGATCCGCCCCGCCAACGTCGTCCCCGTCGTCTTCAGCCTGCTCTTCGGGCCGGCCGGGGCGTGGGGGTCGGCCTTCGGAAACCTCATCGGTGACTTCTTCGGGACGCTCGGCCTGGGCAGCATCTTCGGCTTCGTCGGCAACTTCTTCTACGGACTGGTGCCGTACAAGCTCTGGGGGAAGATGGGCCCGCTGTCCTCGGGCCAGGCCCTGGACGCCCGCTCGACCCGGCAGCTTCTGGAGTATCTCCTGGTAGCGTTCCTCGCCAGCCTGTCGTGCGCCGTCATCATTGCCTGGGGGGTGGACCTGTTCGGCCTGGTGCCCTTCGGGGTCCTGGCCCCCATCATCACGCTCAACAACTTCATCGCCGCCGCCATCCTGGGACCGTTCCTTCTCTGGCTCATGTACCCGCGCGCCAAGCGGTGGGACATCCTCTGGACCGAGATCATGGAGCCCGGCGAGATCTCCCGCGCGCCGCGGCCGTGGGTGGGGGCGGTGCTGATGTGGATCGGGGGCATCGGCGGCCTGGTGGTCGGGGTGGCCATCTCCACCGGGCTGCATGCGGCCCTGCCCTTCCAGTTCGGGACCGGGACCACGGGCCTCGGCGTCGTGGCGGGCGTGCTGCCATTTCTCCTGCTCTTCTTCCTGGGCTGCTTCCTCGCATGACCCCGGTTGTTCCCTGCCGCGAATGCCTACCTGAATTTCCCCGAGCCGGCAGGCGAGCCCGGCCTCCCGTTCTGCCGGTTGCGCGAGGGCGTCCGGGGACGTGATCCGTCTCGAGGGGGTCTCCTTCCGCTACCGGTCGGCGCCCGAGCCGGCCCTCTCCGAAGTCACCTGCCACATCCGTCCGGGGGAACTGGTCGGCCTGCTGGGGCGCAGCGGGTCGGGTCGCTCCACGCTGGCCAGCACGCTGAACGGCACCATCCCTCACCTCGTCCGGGGCGAGCTGCGCGGCCGTATCTCCATTGCGGGCCAGGACATCCAGGGGCTGCGACCCCGCGACCTCGCAGATCGGGTCGGGTTCCTGTTCCAGGATTTCGAGGCGCAGCTCTTCTCCACCAACGTGGCGCTGGAAGTCGCCTTCGGCCCGGAGAATCTGGGGGTGCCCCGGGCGGAGATCGCAAGGCGGGTGGACCGCTGCCTCCGCCTGGCGCGGCTGGAGGTCCTGCGCCACAAGGCCCCGGCCGGCCTCTCCGGCGGGCAGAAGCAGCGGCTGGCCCTGGCCTCGGTCCTGGCCCTGGAGCCCCGGGCGCTGGTGCTGGACGAGCCGACCAGCGATCTGGACCCGGCGGGCAGGCGGGACCTGTGGGAGGCGATCCGGCGTCTTCGCGAGGAGCGCGCCCTCACCCTCCTGATCATCGATCCCGAGACGGATGAAGTGGGCTGGGCGGATCGCCTCATCGTCCTGGACCGGGGCCGGGTGGCCCTGAGCGGGACGCCTGCCGAGCTCTGGAGCGAAGGCGACAGGCTCGACGCGCTCGGCGTCAAGGGCTTCACTCTCGCGCGGCTGGCCACGGCGCTCGGTCTTGCGGAGCGGTGGCAGGATACGGACGGGGCGGCCGCGGCGATCCGGGCGGCCGGGTGGCGCGTGGCGGAGGGGGCCGCCGACCGCCTTCGACGGGCCGACGACGAGCGGGCAAGCGGGGGGGCGCTCCTGGATGTGGAGGACCTCACCCACCGCTACCCGGACGGGACCGAGGCGCTCGCCGGCGTCAGTTGCGCCATTCGCAGGGGCGAGTTCGTGGCGATCCTCGGGCAGAACGGGAGCGGGAAGACGACCCTGGTGAAGCACTTCAACGGCATCCTCACGCCCACGGCCGGGGACATCCGGCTGTCGGGGCAGAGCCTGCGGGGACAGTCGCTCGCCCGCCTGAGCCGGCACGTCGGGCTCGTCTTCCAGAACCCGGATCACCAGATCTTCGCCGAGCGCATCCGGGACGAGGTGGCGTTCGGCCCGCGCCTCCAGGGTCTATCCGAGAACGAGGTGTCGCGGCGCGTAGAGGAGGCCCTGGAGGCGGTCGGCCTGTCGGACGCGGGGGACCTGGATCCATTCATCCTGACCAAGGGGAGCCGGCAGCGGGTGGCAGTGGCCAGCACCCTGGCGACCAAGCCCGAACTGATCATCCTGGACGAACCTACCACCGGCCTGGATCACCGGGAGCTACTGGGGATGATGGCTTTGATCCAGCGCCTGAACCAGGCGGGTCACACCATCCTGATCGTCACCCACGCCATGGCCGTGGCGGCCACTTACGTCCGGCGCGTGATCCTGATGCAGGACGGACGCATCGTCCGGGAGGGGCCCACGCGGGAGATATTCGGAAATGAATCTGGCCTCTTCGACCTGGGGCTCACGCCCCCGCCGGTGGTCCAGGTGGGGAACCGGTTGGGTGTCCCGGCCCTCACGCTGGAGGAACTGGTCGGCTCCCTCGTCCAAGGAACCGAGGGACCAAGGGACAAAGGGACTGAGACGCGGCAATGAACTTGTTCCTCTACTTGGATCGGGAGAGCCCGGTCCACCGGCTGGACCCGCGGACGAAGATCTTCCTGCTGCTGGGAAGCTTCGTGGCCGCGGTCCTCTTCTTTCAGCCGGGCCCCCTGCTTGCTCTCCTGGCCGTCCTCCTGCTCTACGGGGCCGTCGGGAGGGCGCTGGGGAACCTCCGGCGGGTCTGGTTCCTCCTGCTCAGCATCGCGCTCATCTCGACGGTGAGCTGGTCCGTCTTCGCCCGGGGATCCACGCCGCTCGTCTGGCGCGTGACCTGGGAGGGCCTCCGCTACGGGATCGGCGCCGCCATCAAGATTGACAGCATGATCGTCTCGGGGCTCATCTTCCTGAGCACCACGAGGACCGAGGAGATCGTCCTGGGCCTCATCCGTCTCCGCGTCCCGTATCAGGCCGCCTTCGCCTTCTCCCTGGCCATCCGCATGGTGCCCACGATCATCGGCACGGCCCTGGCCATCCGCATGGTGCCCACGATCATCGGCACGGTCGTGACCGTGGCCGAGGCCCAGCGCTCCCGTGGCCTGGACCTAGAGAGCGGCGGGCCGGTCCAGCGCCTGCGCAGCCACGTCCCGCTCCTCGTCCCGATCTTCCTGCACACGCTGCGGAACACCGACCAGTTGGCCAAGGCCCTGGAGTCCCGCGGCTTCGGGGCCGGCCGGGAGCGCACGTCGTATCTCGAGATCGGCTTTCACGTGGCCGACGCGTTCGCTCTGATCCTCGCCGGCCTGATCCTGGCCATGTTCATCGCGATCCGATTCACCGGATGACCTCGTCCCACGCTGGTGGCCCTCGCGAGCCAAGGGGGGAACACATCCCGGCGTCCGGCCTTGACGGCATTGTCGGCTTTGCGGTAACCTCCAGTCACCTTGCTGCTCGCGGCACGGGAGAGCTTCATGGCCCCTGGTGGAATTCGTCCTCCCCGAGGGTCTTTCTCTCATCGAGCGACGTGGCCTCACACACACGTTCTCAACCGGGCCTAACCCCTCGACCGGACGGGATTTGCCCGAGTATACCTGCAAGCGTCTTATGCCGACGCCTCAGCAGGTCAAGCGTCTTATGCGGAAACCAGATACTCAATAGATGCGCCGACGCGCGCGGCCGTCGCTGCGGTCCAGTCGGGTGCCCCGGGATGGCTCTATACCTCCGAGCCCGGCGGCTCACGATCGGTGGGTCGCGGACCGCGCCGACGCTACGCAGTCGGCGCATCGGGGCGGCTGGAGCCGGCACCCCTGCGCTGTGCTCCGGGGCTTCGCCCCGCCCCACGCGGCGGGGTGCGGCTCAGCCGCCGCCCCGTTCGGCCATGAGAACCGCTGCTTGACATCTGGCTATATTCTGGCTATTCTTTAGCCTAATGAGGTATCACATCATTTTTGCTCCCGATGCGGACAGTACCTTGCGGAAGATCCGCGCCTATGACCGCGTCGCCGTTCTCGATGCGATTGAGCGGCATTTGCGGCATGAGCCGATGAGGACAAGCAAGGGCCGGATCAAGGCGCTTCGGGATCTGCGCCATCCGCAATACCGGTTGCGGATCGGGGATCTTCGGGTGTTCTACGATGTTACTCCCGGGCAAGTTGAGGTCGTCGCCGTTGTCCCCAAGGCGGAAGCCGCCGAGTGGTTGGCTCGTTGGGGTATCCGCGTCGAAGAGGAAGGAGGGTCACCGTGAAGACGGCAGCACTCTCAGACGTTAAGAACGATCTATCGAAGTATCTTCGCGCGGCCGAGCAGGAGGAGGTTGTTATCACTCGGCATGGCAAGCCTGCCGGTGTATTGAAAGGCTTCGCTTCAGAGGACGAGTGGTTTGAGTATCGCCTTCTCAATGACCCCCGGTTTCTCAAGCGAATCAAGAAGGCACGGAAGGAGATCCGTGCTGGTAAAGGCATTCCCATCGAGATGGTGAAAGAACGGGCCGAACAAGAGGCTCAAGCTGACCAGTAACCGGCCTGCGCTGTCTGCGCGTGCTTGTTCCTGGCAACTTAGCCTCAGCGTTCGGCGCCAATATCGGTTCTCGGAGGTAGTCGCTTGGTTTGTGGTCAGTGGAAGGGATCTATGATCCGCGCCGCGATATGTCTTCTTCTGTTAGCGCTCTTGACCATCCCAGGGCCTGCCCGCAGTCAGCCGCAGGTTGCCGGAGAAATCCACCTACGAAGCGAGGTGTGACGACGTACCGGGCGAGTGAAAGCCCAACCAGCAGTAATTAAGTTCTTTAGGCTACTCAATATCAACGAAATCCGAGGGCTCTACGAAGGAGCACCTACGAGAGTTCCCTTCGCGACCACTTCCGAGATTCTGCTTCTTACGCCAGGTTAGTGCTACTGCTCGCGGGCATCCGAATTTGGCGAAGCTCGTATCACGCGCAGGAAAGACTCCAGGGTTTTTCTGCTCAAGGATGCGTACTTTACGCATTCCGGTTCGGTAGAAAAGCGCTTCGAGGACACGTATCACGTTTATTACACGCATCACAACCCGGTCGCTGACGAAGTTCAGGAAGAAGACGTCTTGGTCCGCGATATCAACAAGATTATATTCGCTGATGTATCATTGGCGCAACTCACTCAGCTTCGCCACGCCCACAGCGTATGAGCGATACCGCCCCCGGCTGCGGATTGTCCGCCGAACGAATTCGCTTCAGCTGACCGGCTGCGCCGACCGCTGAGCGCCGTCGCTGCGGTCCAGTCGGGTGCCCCGGGATGGCTCTATACCTCCGAGCCCGGCGGCTCACGGGAGGTTGGCCGCGGACCGCCCCGGCGGTCCGCAGTCGGCGCATCGGGGCGGCGGCGCAGGACCGCCGCCCCGTTAGACCTATGGACACCCGAGAGGTAGAATAAACCAGGCAGTCCCACAGCGGGAAGGTTGGCAGGACGGAGGTACGCAGTCATGAGGAATGAGTTTACAGCGCTTTTCGAGCGGGACGGAGATTGGTGGATCGCCTACT
>JACPAT010000182.1 GCA_016180655.1 Candidatus Methylomirabilota bacterium
GTAGGCCAGCCTGTCGAAGAAGTGCGCGTACTCGGAGCGGACCGCGTACTGCCCGCGCCGCCGGTAAAAGTCCCGGACCTTCCGCCCCACCACGATCAGTGTCAAGCCGATTTCCGGGTCGTCCTGGTAGGCCCGCAAGAACTCCACGGACCGCCGGATGATATTGCTGTTGAAGGCGCCGCACAGGCCCCGATCGCCGCTGATGACCACCAGCATCTTCCGGTTCGTCGCCCCCTCGTGCTCGACCCCGGGGCCAGGGACCTCGCGCGTCGCCAGCAGCGGGTGCAGCTCCCGTGGCGAGCGGAGGGCCAGATCCGAGAGCACCTCGCCCATCTTGTAGGCGTAGGGGCGGGCCTCCAGGATCCGCGCCTGGGCGCGGCGGAGCTTGGCCGCCGCCACCAGCTTCATGGCGCGGGTGATCTGCTGGGTGCTCTTGACGCTGGTGATGCGTCGCCGGATGTCGCGCAGGGTCGCCATAGACGCGATTGCCGAATTGCGATTTCCAATTGCCGATTTTCAAAATCGAAAACCACAAATCGACAATCGAAAATTCCGCTACGGCGTCTTCGCCGTAGCGGCGAACTCCGCCTTGCACTCCTGGATGCACTGATCCATCTGGGCGCGCAGGGCGTCGGTGATCTCCTTCTTCTCCGTGAGCCCCTTGAAGATCCCCGGGTGGCGGGTCTCGGCGAACTTGTAGAGCGCCAGCTCGAAGGCGGTGAGGGCCTCGACCGGCAGGTCGTCCAGGTGCCCGGTGGTGCCCGCATGGATGATCAGGATCTGCTTCTCGACGGGGATGGGGACGTACTGCCCCTGCTTCAGGACCTCCACCATGCGCTGGCCGCGGTTGAGCTGGGCCTGGGTCGCCTTGTCCAGCTCCGATCCGAACTGGGCGAAGGCGGCCATCTCCCGGTACTGGGCCAGGTCCAGCCGCAGCTTGCCGGCCACCTGCTTCATGGCCTTGATCTGCGCGCTGCCGCCCACCCGGGACACCGACAGGCCCACGTTCACCGCGGGCCGGATGCCGGCGTAGAACAGGTCCGTCTCCAGGTAGATCTGCCCATCGGTGATGGAGATGACGTTGGTGGGGATGTAGGCCGAGACGTCCCCCAACTGGGTCTCGATGATGGGCAGCGCGGTGAGGGATCCGCCCCCCAGCGCATCGTTCAGCTTCGCAGCCCGCTCCAGGAGGCGGGAATGGAGGTAGAAGACGTCGCCGGGGTACGCCTCGCGCCCCGGCGGCCGGCGCAGCAGCAGCGAGAGCTGCCGGTAGGACGCGGCATGCTTCGTCAGGTCGTCGTAGATGCAGAGGGCGTGGCGCTTGGTGTCGCGGAAGTGCTCCCCCATGGTGCAGCCGGCGTAGGGGGCGATGTACTGGAGCGGCGCCGGCTCCGACGCCGAGGCCACCACCACGGTGGTGTAGGCCATGGCCCCGGCCTCCTCCAGGATCTTGACCACCTGGGCGACGGTGGACCGCTTCTGGCCGCAGGCCACGTAGAAGCAGTAGACATCCTTCCCCTTCTGGTTGAGGATGGTGTCCACGGCGATGGCCGTCTTGCCCGTCTGGCGGTCGCCGATGATCAGCTCGCGCTGGCCCCGGCCGATGGGGATCATGGCGTCAATGGCCTTGATGCCCGTCTGGAGCGGCTCCTTGACGGGCCGGCGGTCCACCACGCCGGGCGCGAACCGCTCGATGGGGCGGAACTCCGTGGCCTCGATGGGGCCCTTGCCGTCCACCGGCTGCCCGAGGGCGTTCAACACCCGGCCGATGACCGCCTCGCCCACCGGCACCGAGGTGATCCGGCCGGTCCGCTTGACCTGGTCACCCTCCTTGATGAGCGTGTCGTCGCCCAAGAGCACGGCGCCCACGTTGTCCTCTTCCAGGTTCAGGACCATGCCCATGACGCCGTTGGGGAACTCCAGCATCTCCATGGCCATGGCCTTCTCCAGGCCGTAGATCCGGGCGATGCCGTCGCCCACCTCGATGACGGTCCCCACCTCTGCCACGTCGATCGCCGTCTCATAGGAGGCGAGATGCTGGCGGATGATCTGGCTGATCTCTTCGGCCTTGATCTGTACCATTTCCCCTCAGCTCCTCTTTCCGGATTTGCGATTGTGGATTGCCGATTGACGATTGGTCTTCAATCGAAAATCAACAATCACCAATCGAAAATCGGCCTCTGCCCCTCTGCCCAGACTACCCGCGCACCAACTGCTCGCGCAGCCTGGCCAGCTGGGTCCGGAGGCTCCCGTCGTACACCAGGCTGCCGATCTGGGTGATCAGCCCGCCCAGGATGCCCGGGTCCTGCTGGACCTCGAGATAGATGTGCTTCCCCACCACCTGCTCCAGCCGCAGCCGGAGGCGCTCCTCTGCGTCCGCCTCCAGCGGGACCGCGGCCGTCACCACGGCCTTGACCCGACCCAGCCGCTCGTCCACCAGCGCCTCGTAGGCGCGGAGAACGCTGTCCAGCGCCGGGAGTCGCCCCGCCGTGAGGAGGATCCGCAGGAAGGACGTCGTCAGCGGCCGGAGCCGGACGATCGCCATGACCTCGTCGAGGGCCCGCACCTTGTCGGGCCGGAGGACGCTGGGGTTGGCCAGGAACAGCCGCAGCTCCCGCTGCTCCCGCAGCAGGCCCGCGAACTCGGCGAGCTCCTGGCGGATGGCCTCGAGGTCGTCGGAGGCCGCGGCCACATCCACCAGGGCCTTGGCGTACCGCTTGGCCACAGATCCCGCGATCAATTCTTTCCTCCCAGGTCCCGCACGTACTGTTCGGCCAGCCGCTTCTGATCGTCGCCGGTGAGGGACCGGCCCAGCAGCCGCTCCGCCGCCGCCAGGGACAGGTTGACCACCTCTTCCCGGAGGGTGGCGCGGGCGCGCTTGGTCTCCGCCTCGATGGCGGCCCTGGCCTCTGCCGTCAGGCGCTGGGCCTCGTCCCGCGACGCCTTCAGCAGGCGCTGCCGCTCCGCCTCAACGTCGCGCTGGGCCTGCTCGCGCAACGCGGCCGCCTCGCGCTGGGTGGCCAGGACCTGGGCCCGGTGCTCCTCCTGCGCCTTGGCCGCGGCCTCGCGGGCCAGCTTGGCCTCCGCCAGTGCCTTCTCGATCCCCGCGGACCGCTCCTGCAGGAACTTCGTCAAGGGGGTGAACAGGAACCGGGACAGGAGGGCGATGAGGATGAGGAAGTTCACCGCCTGGATCAGCAGGGTGACGTTCAGGTTGATGATCCCGGGCTCTTCGTGCTTGGCGGCCTCCTCGGCCGCCAGCACGAGCCCCGGCGGAAGCGCGGCCAGCACGAGGAGACAGGCGGAGCTCACGAAGCGGGTGAAGCGTGCCAGGCGTCCCATGGAGCCTCCACAATCTCGAGTCGATCTGTCATTTGGTCGAGTGGTCAATTGGCCGATCCATGCATATGGCGTATTGCTCATGGCGTATGGTACGGGCTGGACCATGGGCCATGCGCCATAGGCCATACGCGATTTTCAGTTCGTGGCCCGCACCGAGCGCCAGAGCCAGTATCCGATCATCCCGAGCTGCGTGATGACCAGCCCGGCCAGGAGCGCCAGGATGTTCACCTGCAGCACGGCCACCGCCAGGAAGAGGACGATCCCGACGGCGGCGAACCGGAACAGGGCACCCTTCCAGAGGTGCCGGGAGGCCTGCGCGGGATTCGGATCCGCCAGGCGCCCCACGGCGCGCGTGATCAGATGAAAATTGCCGAGGCTGATGGCCGCCCCCAGGCCGAAGGCGATGGCCCACCCGGCGCGACCGAACAGCAACAGGACCAGGCCCCCGGACGCACCCACGACGAGAGCGCCCACCAGGGTCCGACGGATGAAGGTCTCTCGCTCGTCCAATACGGGAATGGGGAAGGGGATTGCGAAAATCCGGCCCCAGGAAGGCCCCGATGCGACCGCGAAACCGGAAAAAAGCGGCTCAAGCTAGCACGTCGAGAAAAAAAGTGTCAAGGGCTTTTTACCCCTCGTCGGGGCTTTGTTACGAGGGAGGCGGAACCGCTTTCATGCCTGCCAGTGCTCAGAGCCGGAGGACATCCTGTGGACGGCCGAGCAGGCCGCTTGCGGACAAGGCGGTAATGCCGCCACCGAGCGAGTAATTCCTGGGTCCCGGGTAGATCAAGTACCCACGGGACAAGCCAAGATCCTGCATGCAGCGACGGAGGCCCTGCGCCTCCTGGGGAGTCGGAGCGGAATGCAGCCTGATCTCGAACGGCACCGGCTTCCCCCCTACGTCCATCAGCAAGTCCACTTCTTCGCCCTGGGCCGTCCGCCAGAAGAACGCCTGGCTGCCGGGCGCAGAGCGCTGAAACGCCGAGATGAGTTGATCGGTGAGGAACGCCTCCCAGCTCAAGCCTCGGGCAGGATGAACCCCCAGGGTCGGCTCGTCCCGAATTCCCAGGAAGTAGTGCAGCAATCCCGTGTCCCGGAAATAGACCTTGGGGCTCTTCACGAGCCGCTTTCCGACGTTTGCGGAGAACGGCGGCAGTTTTCGGACCAGGAATGTCTGCTCCAGGATGTCAACGTACCGGTTCACCGTGTGGTAGCTGACCCCCAATGAGGAGGCGAGTTGCGAAGCGTTCCATACCCCGCCGTTGCAGTGGGCAAGCATGGTCCACAGCTTCCGCATTTGGACGGTCGAGACCTCGATGCCCAGCGCGGCCAGGTCCCGCTCGATGAAGGTCCGGGTATAGGACTCCAGCCACATCCACCGGGCCCGGCCGTCCCGCTCCAGGTACGCATCCGGGAAGCCCCCCCGGAACCACAGGGTCATGAGCTCCCGGGGATTCTGTCGCCTGGCGACCTCGTCCCACCGGAAAGGCGCAAGGTCCAGGAAGGCCGTCCGGCCCGCCAAGGATTCGGAGATGTCTCGGATGAGCGAAGGGGAAGCGGAGCCGAGAAGCACGAAGCGCCCCTTTCGGGATCGCCGGGCGTCGATGACACTCCGCAGGACCGGGAAGAATTCGGGGACGCGCTGTGCTTCATCGAAGATGACCTGGTCGCCCAGTTGGTGTAGGCGTGCCTCGGGGTCGGCAGCGAGCGGGGTGGCGTCGGACGGCCGCTCCAGGTCGAGGTAGGTCCATCCGGAAAGCGCCTGGCGAATGAACGTGGTCTTTCCGCACTGCCGGGGTCCCAACACCGTGACGGCAGGGAACTGGCGCAACAGTCGCCGGAGCTGTGTCGCGTAGCGGCGCTCGATCATGGCCGGGGCCGCCTGCCGGATGCACAGCATCGTGCCCGTCACGTTGACGGCGAACATCTCGTCGTAGCGGCTCACCGGCAGCTCGAGGAAGGGGCCGCGGACCATGACGCCGGCGTTGTTCACCAGCACTTGGCACGAGTGGAAGCGCCACGACAGGCGAGCGCGGCTCAAGTTGATGACATGCTTGGCAACGAAACTTCGTCCCGCGATTCGAAGAATTGAAATTGAAAGGCTGCCCCAAGGAAATCAAGCGGTTGGCTTGCAAGAGGTGCCCGGTACTTCTTACGACGAGGGCCGGACGATCCCGCACTCTCGCGCCGGACAGAAGTCTATTAAGTCTACTATGTACTGGATAATCCGATCAAGGACTACCACGGCTACCGACGGGTCATGCACCGCATCGCCCTGGCCGGCGACAAGCCCCGAGGACTGCAGGATCAGTCGATCCTCCGGCCGTGCTCGTGGAAGGGGTAGGGCCCCGGGAACGTGCCGACGTAGCTCGTGTGGCTGACGAGCCCGGCGTCGGGCCGCCAGAGGTGGAGCTGGCAGGCCGGCGGCTCGAGGGCGAACGTGTCGGGGGCGTCCGGGCGGAGGTCGAGGACGACCTGATGAGCCGGGCTGGGTGCGGTGGAGGCCACCGTCCCCGCCCACCGCACCTGGATCGGCCGGTGGAGGTGGCCGCAGAGGACCCGCTCGACCTGGGGGTGGCGCCCCACCACCTCGCGCATCGCCTCGGCGCCGTCCAACCCCTGCTCGTCCATCGGCCGGATGCCGGTGGCGAACGGCGGGTGGTGCATGAAGAGCACGGTCGGCCGGTCGGGCGCCTCGGCGAGCCGGGCGTCGAGCCAGGCGAGGCGCTCCCCGTCCATGAGGCCGCCGGGCTCGCCGGGGACCAGGGTGTCGAGCCCGACGAGCCGCACGGGGTAGCCCTCGACGACATACTGGAGGTACCGCCCGTCCTTGGGCAGGTACTCGTGGTCGGGGAACGCCCCCGCCAGCGCCTCCCGGTCGTCGTGGTTGCCG
Organism: Candidatus Methylomirabilota bacterium; assembly: GCA_016180655.1. GTDB lineage: Bacteria > Methylomirabilota > Methylomirabilia > Methylomirabilales > 2-02-FULL-66-22 > 2-02-FULL-66-22. The sequence goes on from JACPAT010000182.1 coordinate 6,236, forward strand.
GGAATCAGGAAGACGGGCATGGGCAGCGGGGCCAGGAGCTGGCGGAGCTGGCGGTACTCATCGGGCCGCCCGGCGTCGACCATGTCCCCGGTGGCCAGCACCACGTCCGGGCGCGGCGCCAGGGCGAGGAGGTGCTCGACGCAGCGGGCCAGGCAGCCGGCGGTGTCGACCACCCGGTACGCCAGCTTCCCGGCCGGCTTGATGTGGGTGTCGGAGATCTGGGCGATCAGCATCGGAGCCCCCTCGGAGGGTGGACGGTCAGCGGCCCAGGCGCAGAAGCCGTCGGGCCTCGTCGTGGACCAGGCCGTTGGAGGTTACGAGGCTTCCCCCGTAGATCGTCCTCGTGCCGTCCAGGGCAGTGGCGCGGCCGCCAGCCTCTTCGAGGATGATCTGGAGGGGGGCGATGTCCCACGGCTTGACCCTCGGATCGATCGCGAACTCGCCCGCGCCCTCCGCCACGAGGATGTGCTGGTAGAAATCCCCGAACCCGCGGGTCCGGTGGCAGCGAGCGAAGAGCGCCCGGATGCCGGGCGGCGGCGAGGTCCCGGCGCTGCCGCTCAGGTCGCCGTGGAACACGTGCGCCTGCGCCACGCATCCGATGTCCGAGACTTCGAGCCGGCGGGAACCGCAGAACGCCCCCAGTCCTCGCGCGGCGTGCCAGCGCAGGCCGAGAGCCGGGGCCGACACCAGGCCCGCCAGGACCTCGCCACCGTCTTCAATGGCCAGCAGGCTGGCGAAGATCGGGATGCCGCGCACGAAGTTCCACGTGCCGTCGATGGGGTCGATGATGAGGCGCGGGCCGACGCGCGGGCCGCTCTCGCCGTACTCCTCCCCGTAGATTCCGAGGCCAAGGTGGACCCGCCCCACGAGATCCGACGCGGCCTCTTCGATGGCCCGGTCGGCGATAGTCACGGGACTTGCATCGCTCTTCTGGCTCACCTCCAGCCGGGTCGCTCGGAAGTAGCGCAGTGCGATCTGGTCGGCGGCCTCGGCGATTCGCGTCAGCACCGGCAGCCATTCCTTCGGATCAGGCGGCATCTTGCGAGTCCCCCAGGGTCTGTTGGGAATGCGGCGAGTGCTGCGCGTGGGCAGCTTGGACCTGAACTTTGTAGCGTCTTTCATTTTTTTGAAATACGACATCATCGGCCATCAAGCTGAATACCGTTTCGATGTCATCTGCTTTCGCGGCCGCCATCCACGTTGTCGCCAGATTGACCAAGCTGGTCTCGAGTGCAGAATAGCCGAGCGCCCTCGCGCGGTCGATGAGGTCTAGGCTGGTATCGCTCCAGGTGGGAGTCCACACTTGGGAATGAATACCGAATCGCATGTGCTTCCCCTGGTCGATCCTACCGAAGTGTGCGCAGGACCTCCTCTGCAACGTTGAGAGTCAGATCGACGTCCGCGCGTGTATGGGCGGCCGTGATGCACCACCGCCTACGGGGGCCGGGAAAGACCAAAATGCCCCGTTCTATCAGGGCCAGGCGAAACTGCATATCCTTCGCGTCGTCGTTTCTCTGTACCAACTGTGTATAGTTTTGGAGGGGTCCGCGGTCTGGATCCACAAAGTACGGTGTGAAGACCGAGCCATAGCCTTCGACGCGCATCGGTACGCCGACTCGGCTCGCGACCTCGCTCAACCCGGCACACAACCTGTCACCGAGGTCAAACAACTGCTTATGAATCTCCCCGTTTTCGAGTTCGGCGATGGTCGCGAGGGCCGCAACCGTGCCGGCCGTATGCCCGTTATGTGTCCCTGCGAAAAACACCGGGCCGCCCGCCGTGGCGAACTGCAGCATGAGTTCTTGCTTCCCTACAATAGCGGCGCAGGGATAGCCATTGGACATCGCTTTGCCCAACGTCGTGAGATCGGGAGTCACGCCGACTACCGCTTGATAACCACCCATGCCGTGCCTGAAACCTGAAATGACTTCGTCAAACACAAGGATCGTCCCCGTCTCGTTACACAACTCGCGCAGACCGCGTAGGAAGGGTTCAGTCCCCACGACACATCCCATATTGTGCGCAATCGGCTCAAGAATGACGGCCGCGAACTTCCGAGTGCGCAATGCACTGCTCGCGCCTTCGAGATCGTTGAAGTCCAACACGGAGGTGCGCGCAATCGCTTCGGGCAGCATCCCCGTTGAGGCAGGATCTTTAGTGCCAATCTTGTCTGCGGTACTCAAGACGTTTACAAGCAGATAGTCATGCCATCCGTGATAGCAGCCTTGAAACTTGAGAAGGTGGTCCCGACCGGTGCAGGCGCGGGCAAGCCGCACCGCATGGTAGGTCGCCTCGGATCCACTGTTGCAGAGGAGGGACATCTCGGCGCTAGGCACGTGTGTCACGAGTGTCCGATTCAACGCGATTTCGTGGGGTGTCGTGCCCAGGCCGGCGAGATCGAGTCCTTGCACCTCCCGGGCAACCGCTTGGTCTACGCCTGAATGCGAATGACCGAGAATGATCGCGGCGAAGGCGGCGTTATAGTCAACATAGCGGTTTCCGTCGACGTCCCATAGATAGGCACCGTCTGCCCGATTGAGGACGATGTCGACAGGCATCCGCCGGATGGAGGAGTGGACTCCGCCAGGGGTGTAGCGACGCGCCTCTTCCATGAGGGCCCGCGAGCGACTTCGGGTTTTGGCCTGATTCTGAGAAAACGGTGCGTTCATGATTGGCTCCGTTCAGTGGGAGATGAATGAGGGTGGATGGTGCCGGCAACCGCTGAGGCGTCTCGCATCAAGGGCCCTTCCTACGGTT